>JAJQDE010000032.1 GCA_021202335.1 Lachnospiraceae bacterium | reverse complement strand
TGAAATGTGTTTTGATATTGCATAAAAAGATGTGTCCTTTCGTAAGATTAATACCGGATTTGCGCAGACCTGTATTTGGAGCATACACGAAGATTCAAAAAAATGCAATGGAAAATGTAAAAAAAGTGCCTGAAATGTAAAAATCAGTACAACAAATATATAATGATGCAAAAATGATGCAAAAATTAAAAATCGTGTTGACACGGTTTGCATTATCGTATACAATAATACAAAAATACAGGAATGAAAATCAAAGATTTTTCAACAAGTGGGCTTGAGCATGAATGGAGGTTTATTATGGAAGGTAACAGCGGATATTTTGAAAATCGTCCCGTGACAATGAACGAGCATACCAATCTGCTGCAGATTGAGGAGCATATGTATCAACTGCAGGATGTGGAAAAGCCAAACGCGTTCAGAAATATGTTTCCCTATGACGAGATTCCCAAAATTCCATTTAACGACAGGGTAGTGCCGCACAATATGCCGAAGGATATTTGGATTACCGACACAACCTTCAGAGATGGGCAGCAGTCGAGGGCGCCATACAGTACGGAGCAGATTGTGACAATTTACGACTATCTGCATAAGCTTGGCGGACCAAACGGAATGATACGCCAAAGTGAGTTCTTCCTGTACAGTAAGAAGGACAGGGACGCGGTGTACAAATGCCTTGAGCGCGGCTATCAGTTTCCGGAAGTCACTTCCTGGATAAGGGCAAGCAAGGAGGATTTTAAGCTCGTAAAGGAAATCGGGCTTAAACAGACCGGCATCCTTGTGAGCTGCTCGGATTATAACATTTTCCTTAAGCTGAAAATGACAAGAAAACAGGCGATGGAACATTATCTGTCTGTTGTCCGGGACTGCCTTGAGGAGGGCATAAGCGTGAGATGCCATTTGGAGGATATCACAAGGGCTGATATTTACGGCTATGTGGTGCCGTTCTGCAACGAGCTGATGAAGCTGTCGGAGCAGTACCGCCTGCCGATTATCGTGCGTGCCTGCGATACGATGGGTTATGGCGTAAACTTTCCCGGCGCGGTTATTCCGAGAAGCGTTCAGGGTATTATTTACGCGATACATACGCATGCGGGAGTGCCGCAGGAGTGGATTGAGTGGCACGGGCATAATGATTTCTATAAGGCGGTTTCAAATTCAACTACGGCATGGCTTTACGGCTGCGCGGGCGTAAACACATCGCTTTTCGGCATCGGAGAGCGCACGGGAAATACGCCGCTTGAGGCGATGGTATTTGAGTATGCGCAGTTAAAAGGAACCTTAAACGGCATGGACACTACAGTCATCACGGAGCTTGCGGAGTATTACGAAAAGGAAATAGGCTATCAGATTCCGCCGAGAACGCCGTTTGTCGGGAAAAACTTTAATATTACGAGAGCGGGTATTCATGCGGATGGTCTGTTAAAGAACGAGGAAATATATAATATTTTTGATACTGAAAAGTTTCTGCACAGACCGGTGCTTTGCGCGATTTCAAACACTTCGGGTCTTGCGGGAATTGCGCATTGGATAAACACCTATTTTAAGCTTCCAGATGAGGAAAAGATTGCAAAGACCTCCGAGCTTGTGGCATATGTAAAGGCGTGGGTAGATGCAGAGTATGAGAGCGGGCGTGTCACTGTGCTTACTGATGATGAGCTTTTGTCGGTTATCGATGAAGGCTGTAAAACACTTGGTGTTTCACTCAAAAAGAATTAAAGGCGGTGGGATAGATGGGCGAATATGATGTAAATTATGAAGCATCAGACAAATATTCGTTGGGAAGCAGAGTGTTTTATAAGCTCAGGGAGGACATTCTGAACGGTAAATATAACGAGAATGACGAGCTGAGGGAAGCAGCCGTCGGGGAGGAGCTTGGCGTAAGCCGCACACCCGTGAGAGAGGCGTTCAGGCAGCTCGAGCTGGAAGGGCTGATACGCATTGTGCCAAATAAGGGGGCGTATGTGACGGGAATATCGTCCTCTGACGTGGCGGATATATATGAGATACGCTCGCTGCTTGAAGGGCTGTGTGCGAGATGGGCGACAAAAAAAATAACAAAGGATGCAATTGAGGAGATGGAGGAAACAATCCTCTTAAGTGAATTTCATTTGAAAAAGGGGCATTACGACCAGCTTACCGAGCTGGACAACCGCTTTCACATGCAGCTTTATGAAGCGTGCGAAAGTAAGATGCTGATACACCTGTTAAAGGATTTTCACCAATATGTGCAGAAGGAGAGGCAAAAGACGCTGTCCGGCCGTGAAAGAAGCAGTGCTGCGGTGGCGGAGCACAAAAGCATCATGGAAGCAATCCGCGACGGCAATGCGGAGCTTGCCCAAAGACTTGCAAACGAACATGTTTGTAATGCGTACAAAAATATGGTAAAATGTGGTTTGAGTGAAGACAAGTTTGAAAGTTTGAAAAACTTTCAAACCCAAGTTGGTGTCGCAGGCTCCACCAACTTGTAATCGAATTTATTTGATTTAATTAGCCACTCCCTGCGGTCGTGACATGAGGTGAAGAATGGAGGATTATAAAATGGCAAAAATTCAGATGACGACCCCGCTGGTAGAGATGGACGGAGACGAGATGACCCGTATTCTCTGGCAAATGATTAAGGATGAATTGATTTTACCCTATGTTGACTTAAAGTCGGAATATTATGACTTAGGTCTTGAGCACAGAAATGAAACAGACGACCGGGTGACTCGTGAGTCGGCAGAGGCTACCCTGAAATACGGCGTTGCAGTGAAATGCGCGACGATTACGCCTAATGCAGCGAGAATGACGGAATACAATCTCAAGGAAATGTGGAAGAGTCCCAACGGTACTATAAGGGCAATCCTTGACGGTACGGTTTTCAGGGCGCCGATTGTCGTTAAGGGAATTGAGCCTTGTGTAAAAAATTGGGAAAAGCCCATCACGCTTGCAAGACACGCCTACGGCGATGTATACAAAAACACGGAGATAAAGGTTCCGGGCGCGGGAAAAGCGGAGCTTGTGTTTACGGGTGAGGACGGCACTCAGATAAGGGAGCTGATTCACGATTTTACGGGTGCGGGCATCATTCAGGGTATTCACAATACGGATAAATCAATCACAAGCTTTGCGCACGCATGCTTTAAATATGCCTTAGACACAAAGCAGGATTTGTGGTTTGCGACGAAGGACACGATTTCAAAGAAGTATGACCATAATTTCAAGGATATTTTTAATGATATTTATGAGGCTGAATACGCAAAGAAGTTTGAGGAAGCGGGAATCGAATATTTCTATACATTGATTGATGACGCCGTGGCAAGAGTCATGAAGGCTAAGGGCGGATTTATTTGGGCATGCAAGAACTATGACGGAGATGTGATGAGCGATATGGTAAGCTCAGCGTTCGGCTCGCTTGCCATGATGACCTCAGTGCTTGTTTCTCCTACGGGAGTGTATGAGTATGAGGCGGCTCACGGAACTGTCCAAAGACATTATTACAAGCACCTGAAGGGGGAGGAAACCTCCACAAACTCAGTGGCGACTATTTTTGCATGGACAGGCGCGCTCAGAAAGCGCGGTGAGCTGGACGGTCTTTCGGACCTTGAGAAATTTGCGGATAAGCTTGAGAGGGCTACGATAAAGACCATAGAGGACGGAAAGATGACAAAGGATTTGGAGCTCATTACCTCGTTAAAGGACGTGACCGTGCTCAACAGCGGGAACTTCATAAAGGCAATCAGAGAAACATTTGACGCAATGTAATATGGCGGGAGGAGCTTATTCGCAAAGCTCCTCCCATTTTTCATAAAGCGCCTCAAGCTCAGAGGAAAGCTTTTCCTTCTCATCGGATAATTCCTGCAGCCTGACAGAATTGGTGGCATTTTCGGGCTTGGCAATCTCTTCGTCAAGCGCCGCGCACCTGTTTTCAAGCTCCTCAATCTGCGCTTCGCATTTTTTTAAATCGTTCTGCTTTTTTCGTGCCATCGCCTGAATTTCCTTTTGCTGCTTCCAGTCAAGCTTCTGAGCGGACGGCTCTTTTGCGGAAACGGCGGTTTCGGAAACTGACACGGGTGTCAGAATGTCGCGCTTTTCAAGATAATAGTCATAGTTGCCGATGTAGTTGACAAATTTCCGGTGCGTCAGTTCTAAAATCCGCGATGCGGTCTTGTTGATAAAATACCTGTCATGGGAAACGTAAAGCACAGTGCCCTCATAAGCGTTAAGCGCCGTTTCGAGGATTTCCTTTGATGTAATGTCAAGGTGGTTTGTAGGCTCGTCGAGAATCAGGAAATTAGCTTCTGAAAGCATCAGCTTTGCGAGAGATACGCGTCCGCGCTCGCCTCCGCTTAGAGCGCTTATTTTCTTGAAAACATCCTCGCCGGTGAATAAAAATGCTGCCAGCGTGTTTCTGATTTCCGTGTTTGAAAGGTATGGATAATCGTTGCTGATTTCCTCAAACAGCGTTTTGCCCGGGTGAAGGACGTGATGCTCCTGGTCATAATAACCGATTTCAACATTTGCGCCAAGCCTGATTGTTCCTTTATCGGCAGGAAGCAGCTCATTTATGATTTTCAGAAGCGTGGTTTTGCCGGTTCCGTTATCTCCGATAATTGCCACATGCTCCCCGCGCTTCAGCTCAAAGGAAATGTCCTCAAAAAGAGTGCTGCCGTCGAAGCCCTTGGAAAGCCCGTGTACCTGCATCACATCGTTTCCGCTTGTTTTGTGAGGGGTAAGCGTCAGCTTCATATCGGCGTTTACCTCGACGGGCTTATCAAGCCTTTCTATCTTATCAAGCATTTTTTCGCGGCTTTCCGCACGTTTGATGGATTTTTCGCGGTTAAACTGCTTGAGCTTGTCTATGACCTCCTCCTGATGCCTGATTTCGCGCTGTTGGTTCAGCCAGGCGTTCATTTGCTCGGTGCGCAGATGTTCCTTTTGGACGGCGTAATCGGAGTAATTGCCGTTGAAGGAGGAAACCACGCCGTTGTCAATCTCTATGATTTTCGTGGCAATTTTGTCAAGAAAATATCTGTCATGCGAAACAATGATTACCGCGCCCCTGTAATTCAAGAGATATGTTTCAAGCCATGCGATTGAGTTCAGGTCAAGGTGGTTTGTAGGCTCGTCGAGTATGATGAGGTCGGTTTTTTGCAAGAGCAGCTTGCCAAGGGCAATGCGCGTTTTCTGACCGCCCGAGAGCGTTCGAACCTTTCTGTCAAAATCCTCTTCGCGAAAGCCCAGTCCCTTCAAAATTCCCGTGAGCTCGCTTTTATAGGCATATCCGTTAAGGGCTTCAAAGCGGTGCGTCATATCCGTGTACTTTTTCATCAGAAGCTCAAGAGCATCTCCGCCGGCGTTTTTCATGTCAAGCTCACATTGGCGAATGGCGGCTTCAAGCTCCAAAACCTCATGCTTTACGGTTAAAAGCTCATCAAAGATGCTGTTTTCACTGTCCACGGCCTGATGCTGCGCCAGATATCCGAAGCTCTTGTCCTTAGCAAAGGATACAAGTCCGGAATCTGCCGGCAGCTCTCCGACGATGATTTTCAGCAGGGTGGATTTTCCTGCGCCGTTTATGCCGACAATGGCGGCTTTTTCATAATCCTCCACATGAAATGACGCGCTTTTAAGCACATGATTGTCAACAAAGGTTTTGTCTATGTTACTGCACGATAAAATCATTATAATCTCCATTCCGGAGCGTTAGCGACGTGATACCATCAAAGCAATTTGTGACGCTCCGGCACAAATTGCTGTATGAAAAATAAGCTATCGAGCTTATTTTTCATACTAATCCTCCCAAAAACAGAATATGTATGCGACTGACCGGTTACATATTTTACAATAAAATTGCATTAAAAACAAGAAGTATATGGCGCTTATCTGTTTTTTTGATTGATTTTACGCTATTCCCGTGCAATAATATATTTGATTACAGGGGTTGCGAACCTGTAATATATTTAACAACGGATAATATCCGGTAATTTGAAGGAGGACTAGGAGAATGAATATCCCGGGAAGCGAGAGGCTGGAAAAGGTTTACGGAGAAAGCGTAAAGAGTGCGGAGCGTTTTAAGGCGCTTGCGGAAAATTTTCAAAAGAAATACGGGCATGATGAGGCGGAATTTTTCACATCGCCCGGAAGAACGGAAATTATCGGAAACCATACGGACCACAACGGGGGAAGAGTTATCGCCGGAAGCATCGACCTTGATACAATCGGTGCGGCGGCAAAAAATAATACTAACGTGATACATATTACGAGCGAGGGCTACCAAAATGAGATTGTGGCAGACATCACAAAGCTTGACAGCGTGCCAAGGACGGGAGGCACGGATGCGCTTCTTGCGGGAATGATGGAGGCTGCTGGCAAATTCGGCTTTCAGACAGGGGGCTTTGACGCGTATGTGTCAACGAACGTCATCGCGGCGGCAGGCGTAAGCTCCTCCGCTTCGTTTGAGATGCTTATCTGCACGATAGTAAATCATCTGTTTAATGACGCGTCAATGAGCGTGGCGGATTATGCAAGGATTGGTCAGTACGCGGAGAATGTATTTTGGAATAAGGCGTCGGGCATGATGGACCAGATGGCATGTGCGGTCGGCGGTCCCGTGCTTTTCAGCTTTGCAAACGGCAGTCAGCCGGAGTACAGACCCCTTGATTTTTCTTTCCAAAGCAAGGGATATCGTCTTGTCATTGTAAATACCGGAAAGGGACATGCCGATTTGAGCGACGAGTATTCGGGTATTCCTAATGAAATGAAGGATGCGGCAAGGGCGCTGGGCGTGAACAGGCTGTGTGAAACAAGCCTGGATAAGCTTCTTGCGCATGCAGGTGAGATTTCAAACGACAGGGCAGTGCTCCGGGCAATTCATTTCTTTGAGGAGGACAGGCGCGTCGGTGAGATGGTGACGGCGATTGAAAATGATGATACGGCAAAAATACTGCGCCTTATCAGGGAATCCGGGACATCCTCGTGGGAGCTTTTGCAAAACTGCTATTCACTTCAGAACTGTAAGGAGCAGAAGATTACGCTTGTTCTTGCGCTTACGGAGCTTTTCCTGAACAAAATAGGCGACGGAGTCTGCCGGGTGCACGGCGGCGGCTTTGCGGGAGTCATTGCCTGTCTGGTGCCGCTTGCGGAAACGGATAATTACGTAAAATACATTGCCCGGTATGTGGGCGAGGACAACGTATATCCCATGAATATACGGTCTGTCGGCGCGGTAAGGGTGTAGTAATGTAATTTTGCCGTTCAAAGTCCAATGGCGCGGGCTGTGCCATTGGATTTTCGTATTATATGGGAGGAAGTACAGGCGTATGGAAAACGGGCTGATGCATATATATCACGGAAACGGAAAGGGAAAAACCACTGCGGCGGTGGGGCTTGCGGTGCGTGCGGCGGGAGCAGGCATGAGCGTGATGTTTGCGCAGTTTATGAAAAACGGAAAATCCTCCGAGCTTGACGTGCTCAGAGGCATCGAAAAAATAGAAGTAAACGTGGTGGAAAATATTTACGGATTTACGTGGAACATGACGGACGCGGACAGGCAGGAGCTTAAAGCAAAAAATGACAGTGCTGTCAGTTCTTTGCTGCCGGCAGTAGAGACCGGACAATATCGGCTGCTGGTGCTTGATGAAATCGTGTCCGCGTATCAGTGCGGGCTTGCGGATAAGGAGCAGGTGCTTTCGCTGATAAAGCTTTGCAGGGGCAGGACGGAGCTTGTGCTTACGGGAAGAAATCCGCCAGACGAGCTTTTGGAGCAGGCTGATTACAGTACGGAAATGAAATGTGTGCGGCATCCGTATGAAAAGGGAATTAACGCAAGACCGGGGATAGAGCTGTGAAAATATATTTGATTCGACATGCAATGACAGAGGGGAATAAAAGAAGGGCATATATCGGCGCACGGACTGACGAGCAGCTGTGCGCGGAGGGGATTGCCCTGCTAAAGGCGCGAAGCTATCCGAAGGCCGATATCCTTTTTTCAAGCCCGATGAAGCGCTGTATTATGACGGCGGAGTATATTTATCCCGGGCTGCAGCCGATTGTATGCGCCGGACTGAGGGAAATGGATTTTGGAGCATTTGAGGGTAAGACCTATGAGGAGCTTAAGGACAATCCGGCTTACATGGGCTGGCTTAAAAGCGGAGGTGAGGATGCTTGTCCGGGCGGCGAGTCAAAACAGACCTTTTCGCTTCGCTCGAAAAATGCTTTCCGGGAATGTGTGGAGCTGGCGCGGCAAAGAAAGGGAGACGGCGCGGCTGCGGCGTTTACCGTGCATGGCGGAACAATCATGGCAATCATGGAGGAATACGGAACACCAAAGGGAGAGTATTACAGATGGCAGATTAAAAACGGGGAAATGCTTGAGCTTGTGTGGCAATGAAAATTTTGTTATTGAAATAACAATCGATGCAGTATAAAATAAAATCATGGAATCAGCTTGCGGCAATGGATTCTTGTTTGGCTGACATCATGCCGCTAACGCTCCGGAATGGGGATTAAAATGAAAAAATGCATGATATTTGCCGCGGGCAGCTTTGATGCCGGGGCTTTAATCGGGAAAACCCAAAATGACATTATGGCACAGCGCGGGGAGTGCTTTTGCATTGCCGCAGACGGCGGGCTTGATATTGTGCATAAGCTGCGGATTACTCCCGATCTGATTATCGGGGATATGGATTCTCTTAAAAATAAGGAGCTGCCTGAACATTTTGCCGGGAATAAATATATTCAGAATAAATATATTCAGAATAAATATATTCAGAATAAATTTATTCAGATAAAAAGGCTTCCTCGGGAAAAGGACGATACGGACACGCTTGCGGCAATCAAAGAAGGGCTTGGCGCCGGATGCGGTTACTTTGAGATTTATGGGGCGCTGGGCGGACGCCTTGACCACACGATTGCCAATATCCAATGCCTTTATTATCTGCTAAACCATAATGCTTACGGCTGTCTGTATGGTAAGGGGCAGCGTATTGAGTTGGTCAGAAATTCCCGTCTTTGCTTTCCGGAAAAGCTATGCCGCAGGAACAGGATGGTTTCCGTTTTTGCATTGGGCGAAACTGCTTTCGGGGTGACGCAGACAGGGCTGAAATATGCGTTTCAAAATGCGGATGTCCGACCTGACTTTCCAATGGGAATCAGCAATGAATTTATCGGAAGCGAGGCGTCAATAGAGGTAAAAAACGGGACGCTTTTGGTCTGCTTGGAGGATTTATAATGCTTTATACATTTTCAACATGGCTGTTTTTCTTTTATTTCTATTGCTTTATAGGCTGGGTGTGGGAAACGCTTTATGTGTCGGTGCTGCGCGGAAGATGGGTAAACAGAGGATTTATACACGGTCCTTTTTTGCCATTGTACGGCTTTGGCGCGATTGAGGTGCTTGTGTTTACGCTGCCGTGCCGTGACGACGCCGGGGTGGTGTTTGTCGTGGGAATGGCAAGCGCTACACTCTTGGAATATTTTACGGGCGTGGCGATGGAGAAGCTGTTTCATGTCAGATATTGGGATTACAGCGATAAGCCCTGCAATTTAAACGGACACATCTGCCTTATGTCGTCGCTTGCGTGGGGCGTATTTTCGGTAATCCTTACGTTGTACGGACACGCGCCGGTGGAGCGCATGGCTCTTTCCATGAATCAAAATCTTCTTGAGTTTATCGTGTTTATACTGACAGCGTATATTGCAATTGACACGGAGGTGAGCGTGCGGGAGGCGTTCAATCTCAGAGAGTTTTTGGAGGCGCTGGAGCAGAGCAATGACGACCTGAAGCATCTGCAAAAGGGCTTTGAGGTTGCATATGCTTTTTATGGGAACGGAATTAAGGAGAAATCCGAGGCGGGGCTTCGGAAAATAAATTCCGCGCTTGGCTCGGGAAAGGAAAAATACGGAAACACAAAGTCCGCCATCTTAGAGCGCATTGAGGAAACACGGGAGGGGCGGACATATAAGCGCATCGGCTTGCTGCTCGGCAGAAATCCGCGGGCAGTTTCAAAGATGCACGAGGCGGCTTTTGGTGAGTTTAAGGAGCTGCTTAATGAGCGCAGGAAAGCACATCCCGAAAAAAAAGAACATTAGAACAAAAATCTTGCGCAATAATATAAAATAGAGTATTCTATATTGTGTAAAAAGATAAATTTGAGCAGAAGCAGAATGGGCATGAATGGAGGATCAATATGAGCAAAAAAACAACTGTATTAATGATACTTGACGGCTACGGCCTGAATGAGAGAACAGACCATAACGCTGTTGCAATTGCAAAAACTCCGGTTGTGGACAGGTTGATGAAGGAATATCCGTTTGTCAAGGGAAACGCCAGCGGTATGGCGGTAGGGCTTCCCGACGGTCAGATGGGAAATTCCGAGGTAGGGCATTTGAATATGGGTGCGGGAAGGATTGTGTATCAGGAGCTTACCAGGATTACAAAAGAAATTCAGGATGGCACATTCTTTGAAAATCCCGCGCTGATGGAAGCGGTTGAGAATTGTAAAAATAATGATTCCGCGCTCCACTTATTCGGCCTTTTGTCAGATGGCGGCGTACACAGCCATAATACGCATCTTTACGGACTTTTGGAGCTGGCAAAGAAAAATAATCTCTCAAAGGTTTACGTTCACTGCTTCCTTGACGGGCGCGACACGCCTCCGGCATCGGGAAAAGGCTTTGCGGAGGCTTTAGAGGCAAAAATGGCGGAAATCGGCGTCGGAAAAATCGCATCCGTAATGGGACGTTATTATGCAATGGACAGGGATAACAATTATGACCGCGTTCAGAAAGCGTATGACGCCATGACATTGGGAAAGGGAGAACAGGCGCCTACGGGTCCTGAGGCAATTCAGCAGTCATATGACAACGACAAGACCGATGAGTTTGTGCTTCCCACCGTAATCGTGGAGAATGGAGCGCCGGTGGGGCTTGTAAAGGACAAGGATTCGGTTGTGTTCTTTAATTTCCGGCCTGACAGGGCAAGAGAGATTACGAGAGCCTTCTGCGATGATGATTTTAAAGGCTTTGACAGAAAGCGTCCTGACGTTAAATTTGTATGCTTTTCGGATTACGACCCGACGATTCCCAATAAGTCAGTGGCATTTCATAAGATTGCGGTTACTAACACCTTCGGAGAGTGGCTTGCCGCAAACGGCATGACACAGGCAAGAATTGCTGAAACGGAGAAATATGCGCATGTTACCTTCTTCTTTAACGGCGGTGTTGAGGAGCCGAACGAAGGAGAGGACAGGGTGATTGTGCCTTCCCCGAAGGAGGTTGCGACCTATGACCTTAAGCCGGAGATGAGTGCCTATAAGGTGTGTGATAAGCTGTGCGAGGCAATCAAATCGGGCAAGTATGATGTCATCATCATAAACTTCGCAAATCCTGACATGGTAGGGCATACAGGGGTTGAACAGGCGGCAGTCAAGGCGGTTGAGGCAGTTGACGAGTGTGTCGGAAAGGCAGTTGAAGCAATACTTTCCGTGGACGGAACAATGTTTATCTGTGCAGACCACGGAAACGCGGAACAGCTTGTGGATTATGAAACAGGCGCGCCGTTTACAGCGCACACGACTAATCCCGTGCCGTTTATCCTTGTAAATTATGATAAAAATTATACTCTTAGAGAGGGCGGCTGTCTTGCAGACATTGTGCCGACGCTCATAGAAACAATGGGGATGAAGCAGCCTGCCGAAATGACGGGGAAATCGCTTCTTGTGAGAAAAAAATAAAATTTTATCGTATAGGAAAAATACTGATATAAAGCAAATTCCCTCCGGCAAACCCGGAGGGTATTTTTTTGTTTATATTGGGCATAATTATTGAAGCTTGTATCATTAAATAATTTGGAATATCCAAAGGAACAGGAGCGATGTGGAAATGAAAGGTATGCAATTAAAGATTACGGACGTACATGCAAGAGAGGTGCTTGATTCAAGGGGAAACCCGACAGTGGAAGCGGTAGTGACTGTAAACGACTGCTTTGAAGGAAGGGCAAGCGTGCCCTCGGGTGCGAGCACAGGCAAATTTGAGGCAGTGGAGCTTCGTGACGGCGAGATGCGCTATATGGGGCTTGGGGTGGAAAAGGCTGTAAACAACGTCAACACTAAAATTAAGGACAGGCTCATTGGAACGGATGTGTGCAGCCAAAAGCTGATAGACCATATTTTGATTGACACGGACGGTACCGACAACAAAAATAATCTGGGAGCCAATGCGACCCTTTCCGTGTCAATGGCAGCCGCGAGAGCAGCCGCGGACGCGCTCGGAATGTCTCTTTACAGGTATCTTGGGGGCGTAAAGGCGGACAGGCTCCCGGTGCCTATGATGAATATTTTAAACGGCGGGCGGCATGCCACAAAAACCGTGGACTTTCAGGAGTTTATGATCATGCCGGTAAAGGCGGCAAGCTTTCGCGAGGCGCTTCGCATTTGTGCGGAAATTTACCATAATTTAAAAAAGCTCTGCCACGGCAGGGGACTTTCCACGGGTGTAGGTGATGAGGGCGGCTTTGCGCCTGACCTGCCTGACGCGTTTGCCGTGCTTGACCTTATAGTGGAGGCAATCAAAGCGGCAGGGTATCAGCCCGGCAACGAGGTAAAAATCGCATTGGATGTGGCGGCGTCCGAGCTGTACAATGAGGAGGACGGGAAATACCATTTCAGCGGAGAAACAGAGCTTAAGAGAAGAAAGGCTGCGCCGGAGGGAAGTAAGGTATGCGAGTGCTATGAGGCAGGGGCGGATTTTGACCTGAAATCAGACGAAAGCGTTATCACAAGGACCACTGAGGAAATGATTGCGTATTATGAAAAGCTGATTGAAAGATATCCGATAGTTTCCATTGAGGACGGACTTGCTGAGGATGACTGGGACGGCTGGGCGGAGCTTACAAGGCGGATAGGCGACAGGGTGCAGCTTGTGGGCGACGATTTGTTTGTCACAAACACAAAGCGGCTGGACGCAGGAATCAAGAAGGGAGTGGCAAACGCAATTTTGGTAAAGGTAAATCAAATCGGCACCGTCAGCGAGGCAATAGAGGCAGTGGAGATGGCACAGAATAATGCTTACAAGGCAGTCATAAGCCACAGAAGCGGTGAAACGGAGGATTCGTTTATAGCGGACCTTGCCGTGGCAATGAACGCGGGGCAAATAAAGACGGGCGCGCCGTGCAGAAGCGACAGGGTGGCGAAATATAATCAGCTTCTCCGGATTGAGGAGGAAATCGATATTGTTTCCAAATATCTTGACCCGTTTGATAAGATTTAGGACAATTTCAGATAAAAACAGTTGAAAAGCGGACTGACTTATGTTACACTTTATGAGTGTTTAAGGAGGTGTAAAGAAAGATGGAAGCACTAAGGACAGTCCTTACAGTTATTTTAATATTAGTGTCAATTGTATTTACCGTGATTGTTTTGATGCAGGAAGGAAAATCCGCAGGACTTGGAGCTATAAGCGGCGCGGCGGAAACCTATTGGGGCAGGAACAAGGGACGCTCAATGGAAGGCGCTCTGGTCAGGATTACTAAGGTTTTAGGCGTTGTGTTTATGTTACTTGCGGTCGTTTTGAATATCAATTTTTAGCATGACGGTATATAACTATAAAGGTACTGAATAGTTAAGATAAGATTTATAAGACACTCTTGCAAAATCAAGGGTGTTTTTTTCTGCCCGAATGATGTATTATTATAATAAACGGGAGGTGTAGGCGTGACGGATAAAAGGAAAAAGGTAATACTGGATTTAATGGAAGCGGATTTTTACGTTCCAATGAAGGAAAAAGAGCTGGCTGTAATGCTGCAGGTCAAAAAAGAGGACAGGTCGGAGCTGAACCGCATTTTAAATGAGCTGTTGGCGGAGGGCAAGCTGTCAATTACGAAAAAGGGAAAATTTGTGAAGGCAAAGAAGTCGGATAAGGAGCTTATCGGTACATTCATAAGCCATCCGAAGGGCTTTGGCTTTGTGGAGATAGACGGCAGGGACGAGGATTTGTATATCCCTGAAAACTGTATAAACGGAGCCTTTCATAAGGACACGGTGAAGGTGGCGCTGATAACCGGGCGCAGCGGCAGGCGTCAGGAAGCGCAGGTGGTAGAGATTGTGGCGCGGGGCTTGAAGCGCATTGTCGGAATTTACGATAAGAGCAATAAAAATTACGGCTTTGTCATTCCTGACAACACAAAGATAAACGGTGATATTTTTGTTCCGACAGAGCGCTCAAAGGGCGCGGTATCAGGGCATAAGGTAGTCTGCGAAATAACGGATTACGGAAAGGACAACCGAAAGCCCGAGGGGAAAATCGTAGAGATTATCGGGAATGTAAATGACCCGGGTGTGGATATCATGTCCATTGTCAAGGGGTATGAGCTTCCCGTGGAGTTCCCTGAAAAGGTGATGAAGCAGGCGGAAAATGTTTCCAACGAGGTATCTGAGGCGGATATGGCGGGAAGGAGCGACCTTCGCAGTCTGCAAATGGTGACGATAGACGGGGAAGACGCAAAGGATTTGGACGATGCCGTGAGTCTGACAAAGGAAGGGGAGCTTTACAGGCTTGGCGTACACATTGCGGATGTGACTAATTATGTGCAGGAAAATTCGGCTCTTGATTGGGAGGCAAAAAACAGAGGCACCAGCGTATATCTTGTCGATAGGGTACTTCCGATGCTCCCGCATAAGCTTTCAAACGGAATATGCTCGCTGAATGAGGGTGAAAACAGACTGGCGCTGAGCTGCCTTATGACAATCGATAAAAGAGGCGAGGTTGTGAGCCATGAGCTTGTGGAGAGCGTTATCAATGTGGACAGGCGTATGTCGTATACAAGCGTGAAGAAAATCCTTGAGGACAGGGACGAGGACGAAATCAGGGAATATGAGGAGCTTGTGCCGATGTTTGAGCTTATGCGCGAGCTTGCTGCCATCTTACGTGAAAACAGAAGAAAACGCGGTTCCATTGATTTTGATTTTCCCGAAACGAAAATCATTTTGGATGCAGAGGGGCATCCTTTGGAGATTAAGCCGTATGAAAGAAATGTGGCGACGAAAATCATTGAGGACTTTATGCTGATTGCGAATGAAACAGTGGCGCAGCATTTTTACTGGCTGGAGCTGCCGTTTGTATATAGGACGCACGACACTCCCGACCCGGAGAAAATAGATAAGCTTAACACCTTTATCAGGAACTTCGGGTATTCACTCAAAAGCAGACAGGAGGAGGTGCATCCAAAGGAGCTTCAAAAGCTGCTTGCGAGCGTGGAGGACACTCCCGAGGAGGCAATGATAAGCAGGCTTACCCTGCGGAGCATGAAACAGGCTAAATACACGATTGACTGCACCGGACATTTTGGGCTTGCCTGTCAGTATTACTGTCATTTCACGTCGCCGATAAGAAGGTATCCGGATTTACAGATACACAGGATTATCAAGGAACAGCTTCGCGGAAAAATGAACGAAAACCGTGTTGCGCATTACAACGAAATCCTTCCTGAGGTGGCAAAGCACGCTTCCGAGATGGAGCGGCGCGCGGATGAGGCGGAGCGTGAAACGGATAAGCTCAAAAAGGTCGAGTATATGGAGGGGCATATCGGCGAAATTTATGAGGGAGTAATTTCATCAATCACCTCATGGGGGATATATGTTGAACTGCAAAATACAATTGAGGGCATGATTCACGTTTCAATGCTGCCGGGAGATTATTTTTACTATGATGAGGAGTCATACGAGATGGTCGGTCAGGCGACGGGAACGCGCTACAAGCTCGGGCAAAAGCTGACCGTAAAGGTCAACGCGACGGACAGAACTTCAAGGAATATTGACTTTGTGATACCCGATGAATGGGAGCTGACAGGCACATTCATCGAGGACTGAGCTTTTGCTCAAAGGAAAGGAAAATAAAGGCTATGGCGGGAAAAGATACATTAAAGCTTGTTGCCAACAACAAAAAGGCTTATCACGATTACTTTATTGAGGAAAAATATGAGTGCGGCATTGCGCTCCACGGGACGGAGGTAAAGTCCCTGCGGATGGGGAAATGCAGCATTAAAGAGGCTTTTATCCGCATTGAAAATGCCGAGGTATTTGTCTATGGCATGAATATATCGCCTTATGAAAAGGGAAACATATTTAATAAGGATCCGCTGCGTGTAAGAAAGCTTTTGCTGCATAAGCAGGAAATAAACAAGCTGCTGGGGAAAATAAAGGAAAAGGGCTATACCCTTGTTCCGCTTCAGGTATATTTTTCCAACGGAAGGGCAAAGGTTGAGATAGGTCTTGCCAAAGGCAAAAAGCTCTACGATAAAAGGGCGGATATTGCAAAGAAGGATGCAAGGCGGGAGGCGCAGAGAGAGTTTAAGATTAAAAATCTGTAAACTAAAAGAGATTTGAGGATAGGGGATTGGATTGAAAAATTTTGTGACTTTTAATAGAAAAAGGTGGGTTATTCATGTGCTGTTTATCCTGTATATGCTTGTGCTGCTGCGTTTTACCATATTCCGTGAAAGCTGGAGCCTTGACAAATTTATGCGCAACGGCACGCTGAATCTGAGCCTTTTTACCGGGTATCTGCCGTTTGTGCGCAGTCGAAATTGGTGGCGGATTATCTATCTTTTTGGCGGAAACATAGTATGCTTCATTCCGTTTGGCGTGTATTTGCATTACAGGGGCTTTCATCTCTTGCCTGCAACGATTTGCGGCTTTTTGCTTTCTTTTTTTATAGAAAGCATGCAGTATGTGTGGGGAGTGGGCGTCAGCGAGCTTGACGACCTGATTTTAAACACGCTGGGAGTGTTTATCGGAGCCGTATCGGCAGGAATTTTTGCAAAAAAACGAAAAAAATAAAGAATGTGCCAAGGCACGTTCTTTATTTTTTCGTTTATGGAGCAAAGGTCGCGCTGGTCGAACCCGTCAGATTCTAACAGAGACAGGTCCG
>JAJQDE010000007.1 GCA_021202335.1 Lachnospiraceae bacterium | reverse complement strand
GAGCTTTACCACACGCTTGTAAAGCGGTGCGCCCTGATTATATCCGTCAATCAGCTTTTGCAGCTCATCCGGGATATCCTTGATTTTCTTTTTTGCCGCATACTCATAATCGGGGAAAATCTCAGCCTCAATCACACCCCCGCTCTCGCGCACAAGGATTTCCTGCACCAAACGGTTTTCACCGAGCTTGTTTTCAATCTCCTCCGGAGAAACATTTTCTCCGTTCGGCGTAATAATCAGATTTTTCTTCCGACCTGTCAAAAAGACAAAGCCATCCTCGTCCACATAACCCAAATCCCCCGTCTTTAGCCAGCCGTCGACCAAGGTTTCTTCAGTTTCCGCAGGCATCTTATAATAGCCCTGCATCACACTTGAGCCTTGAACCCAAAGCTCCTCGTCCACTACCTTTGCCTTGCAGTTTGGCATAAGCTTGCCGACCGAGCCGTCCTTTATGTATTCGCCGTAATTGGTGCTTATTACGGGAGCGCACTCCGTCATGCCATAACCTTGCCAAATCGTGATGCCGTACTTTTTAAACAGCTTGATATACGCCGGGTTCAGGTAAGCGCCGCCGCTGCATATCGTATGAAGCTGTTTGCCAAACACCTTTGCCTTGACAAGCGGTGCCGGAATGAGTGCAGCCTCCTCAAGCTTTTTGGCAAGCGTTTCAACCATCAGGGGAACCATCAAAATCATATTCGGCTCAAAAAGCTTAATATTTTTTGCCACACGGAGCAGCGAATCGTTAATGCAGATTACCGTTCCGATGGAAATGCCCTTAAGGATATCCATGCTGAGGCAATATGCATGATGGATAGGAAGCACGGATAAAATTACCGTTCCGGGCTTAAGCCCCATCTCCAGGCAGGTCGCATTTTCAGCCAGATTCCTATGCGTGAGCATGACGCCCTTACTCTTTCCGGTAGTTCCGGAGGTAAACATGATTGTTGCAAGCTGCTCCGGCTGCGGCTCATAATCAAAGCCCGCGCTCTGCGCGTCAATCAGGCTCCACATATCAAGCGCGCCTTCAATACCCACGGGGGGGGCCATACATATGATATGCTTCAGCCCCGCACAGCTCTTTGACGCAAGCTCTGCCACGTTTGCCTTCGCTTCATCATATACAAGCGTCGTCACATCCGCGCGGTCAATCAGCTCACACAAATCCTGCGGCGAAAGCTGAGCATCCAAAGGCTCAACCACACTGCCGCTGTTTGCCGTGCCCAAATATGCGACAACCCATGAGTATGAGGTGGAACCGATTACGGCGATATGTTTTCCCTGCTCCCCAAGCTGCGCAAGCACAGCCGAAAAGCACTCGCTGTCATTTTTAAGCTGCGTATAGGTTTTGCTTTCTATCTTTGTTTCCTTTTTGCCGCTTTCGTCAGCGCCCTTCACCTTGTAGCGAAACGCATCGCATGTGTTAAATTCTTTTTCCGCTTCCACCAACAGCTCACGTATCGTACTCTTTACTCCACTCATATTAACCCCTCATGCTTTCCAAATAATCCGCCGCCTCCTGCACGGTGCGGATATTTGCAGCCTCCTCCTGGTCTATTTCCACGTCCAGCTCATCCTCAAGCTCGCCGAGCATGCTCATAAAATCAAAGGAGCTAAAGCCCAAATCCTCCATAAAGCGCGACTCCGGCTTGATATCCTCTTTTTTAACCTCAACATAATTTGTAATCAACTCTGTCAGTTTTTCAAACATCGCTTTGACCTTCCTTTCTTATTTATATGAAACGGCTTAAACGCTATACCAGCTTGATAATGTCGCCGATTTTCAAGTTCGGGTTTTCAATCCCCTTGAACATAATTTTGCATACATAATAATAGAAGAAATCCAGCGTTTCCCTGCCGTAAGCCTTTATCTGATGCTCGAAGCTGAAATCCAATCCGTTGTCCTCGGGTCTGTGCATAACCGTAAGATAAAGCCCGTCTGCATAATATCCGTTGCCATATCTCTTTGTTTTATATTTTATTCCGCCCAAATCGTTCAAGCCCTTTTCCTTCAGCGTTGCCGGCTGATAGGTGAGCGATACGGTTTCATATCCCATTCCCCGCGGCGGGTTATATACCTGATTTTTGTAAATCATACATTCCACGGGGTCGAAATTCACATAGCGGAAGGTTTCATTCTGCTTATCCCTTATTTCAATTATCCCCTCCAAAAAGCTCCTGTCCTCCGGAATGATTGTCCGAAACGGGAAGCTGTGGATGCGCGTTCCTCCGGATTTCTTTTCCAAAAGCGTCGCTCTGCGCGCATACGCGACCATCATGGAAACATCGTCGCAGTTATTGAGCTTTTGCAGATAAGTGCGTATTCCCATAATCAACAGACATTGCAGCGAAACATGCTGCTCCTCGCAAAAGGTCATAAGCCTTTTGGTCGGCTCCTCCTCCAAATGGAAAATGTCTATATCAGCCGCAAAGCTGTCGGAACCGGTCGGCGCTGCCCTGAGATTGGGATTTCCTGTCGCCGCTCTCGCCTCGTCAAGCTTTTTCTTTCCCGCAATGCCGTTATAAATCGGCTCCGGCGCCTCAAAAAGCTTATGGAAGTATTCCCTGTCCCTTGCCTGCGCCTTGCTGCCTGCCTCATACGCAAAATCCTTCTCAAGCTGTTCGACATATGAGCGCATATCGGCAGGATATGGAACATCTTCAAAATTCGCATAGCAGTACAGCTCTATGACGTCCTTGAAAAAGCCGATCAGCGACTGCGCGTCCAAAAAGCGGTGATCTCCCACAAGATACAGACCCTCATAGCCGTCAGGCGTCCTGATGATTACTATCTTGTTCATCGGCTCATCCTCGCCAAACGGGATACGCGTCCACGCCGTCATTTCAGCCTCCGCTTCCTCCATCGTCTTTCCGGAGAAATCCACAAATTCTATCTCGCGCTCCTCCTTATCGACAATATACTGATACCATTTTTCTTCCTTTTTATCGTACACAAGGCGCGCGCGCATGGATTCGCAGCGCTCATACGCCTTATAGATTGCCTTTCTAAGCTCGTCGATATTCAAATCAAAATCAATGGTAAGACTGCTTCCCACGTTCAGTATTTCCTTCCCGGGACAATACTGTGAATAGAAAAAATGATATTTCTGAGCCGCCGTCAGCGGGTATGTCTTATATCCGTATCTTGTTTTCATCGAAATCCCCCCCTTTATAATACATCATCAAAAAATTCCGTCATCGCCTGCTCATATTTTTCCGTGTCCTTATAATAGCTCTCGGCATGCGCCGCGCCCTCCACAATCAGCAGCTTCTTTGGTGACGCGCAACATTCATACATTTCATTGCACATCCTGCTCGGGACAAAGCTGTCCTTCGAGCCGTGGATAAACAAAATAGGGATTTTTGCCTTTGCCACTTCGCGTTTGGCATTGCACTCGTCCATACCGTAGCCCGCAAGCCTTTTGTTTAAGAAGTCCGCTCCGGGAATTGCCGGAAACGCGGGCAAATGGTACATGGTATTCAGCACATGGGTAAAGACCTCCTTCGGGGAAGTAAATCCGCAGTCGGAAATAATCCCCTTAACCTGCACCGGCAGGTCAAGCCCGCTTGTCATAAGAACCGTTGCTCCGCCCATTGAGGTACCGTGCAGCACAATCTCCACATCCTCGCCAAGCTCGCTGATAATCCAATTAATCCACACAAGCGCGTCCTTCCTGTCCAAACAGCCGAAGCCTACATAGTCGCCCTCGCTCATTCCATGCGCACGCGCATCCGGAAGCAGCATCGCAAAGCCTCTTTTTAAGTAGTAATCAGACAATCCGATATAGTCCGACATACCTTGGCTTGTGTAGCCGTGAAAGCAGATTGCGACCTTTTTTTTGCCTGCATCTTCCTCAATAGAGGGGAAGTATGTCGCATGCAGCCTGAGATTGTCAAATGACACCTGATTGACGTCCTTATGCGGCTGCGCCAGCATAAACGCCTTTCTCTTTTCCAGCATATCCGAATATTGCGACCAATCCGTTCCCGACATCTTGATGGTACGCTCCACCTTTGCATTGCTGCGCTTCATTGTCCTTCTGTAAAAATACGCCGTTTCACCCGCGCCTGCCGCCGCCAAAACGCCTAAGCAGGCTATCGTTTTTTTCAGCAACCCCATTGCCTACACCTCCATATCACTGCTTTTCCTACTTCTTTGCCGCCTTACTTCTTACCGTTTTCTTTGTTTTATTTGTTTCCTTTTTTACTGCTTTTTTCATTTCCTTCTTCTTACGCTGAATTATGTCATTAAGCTTGAGCGCCTTGTCTATGTTTCCCTCAACCTTGAGCTTTTGTGTGGTAAACGCCCATACCGGATCCATCTCGCCCTCCGCAATTTTCATAAGCACCTCGGGCGTACATGTAAACATCGCATCTCTGTCATAATACTCATAAGGCTCCACATAAAGCACGCCGTCTTTGGCTTCAACATAAAAGATGCCCCCTGCTTCCTCATCCTCAATGTTAAACTGAAAAGCAAGATGCTCCTTTATGTCGCTCACATCCGCTCCCATAAATTTCCCCTTAATCTCATAAAAAAACTCTGCGTAAGTCATAATAATCCTCCATTCTTGCTCAAGCCCGCGAATTTGGGCGCAAGCACAAATTTGCCGTGTGAAAAATTTATTTTTCACACTATCTCCCATTCCATATATATTTTTTCGACCGTCGGTCGACTTTAATTATATTAAGACTACCACACTTTTCGACCGGTGGTCAAGTGCGTTTTTCTCCAATTTTATATCGGATTTTTTCTCTTTTTTGTGGCAGGTTTTACACTTGTCCGGGCAAACCCCGTATGCTATAATTGTGAATAATTATCCGATACCATTTTCAAAACATCAACATCAGTAGGAAGGGAGACGGCGTCAATGCCTGATTCAATAAAAAGCGGAAAGAAATATGATATGATATTGGACGCGCTTGCGGAGCTTTTAATGGAAAAAAACATCCGGAGCATCTCCGTCAGTGAGATTGCTCAAAAAGCGGGAATCGGAAAGGGGAGCCTCTATTATTACTTCCCCTCAAAGGACGCTATTTTGGACGCGCTCATTGAGCGCAGCTATGAAAGACCGCTCCAGACCGCAAAAAATTTGGCGGCTCAGACAGACATTTCCCCATTCACGCGAATGGCGATGCTCTTTGAGGCATGTCAGGACTCATCCATTGCATTTGTAAAAGAAAAAAATAATTCTTCGGACAACACCAGCGCACAGGATTTTGCGTATCTGCACCACAAATACATGGCGCATGTCGTCACGGAGCTGAAGCCCGATTTGACTGAAATAATAAAGCAGGGCATCGAAAGCGGGCAAAGCCGCTTTGACTACCCTGACGCACTCTCGGAAATCGTGTTGATCGTGCTCACGGTAAAGCTTGATAATACGCTGCTCCCTTCCACACCGGAAGAGATTGAAGAAACCCTTCAGGGGCTTATATCATTGCTTGAAAGGGGAACAGGCGTCGCTCCCGGAACGCTGAACTACCTGTCGCTCAAGCCGTATCTTTCATAGCTTATAATCTATGCTTATAAGCTATGCTTATAAGCTATGCTTACAGCTATTGAACGCCTTACCCTTACAGACCGGACGGCTTTGAGTCGTGCATATGCAGCTCCACCTGCGCAAACGGTATCTCTATCCTTGCCTCGTCGAGCGCAAGCTTTGCGTTTTCAAGAAGCCTCCAGCGCACCTCCCAGTATTTTGCATTTTCACAAAAGCATCTCATTCCCAGCATCACGGCGCTGTCTGCAAGGCTGTCCACAAAGACGCAGGGCTGCTCTGTCCGCAGCACATCCAAATCCTTGTCCATCACCTCCAAAAGCACCCTCTTTGCCTCCTTGATATCCGCATCGTAGGCAATCCCGATTGACAGGTCAATCCGCCTTACAGGCAGATATGACGCGTTGGTGATTGCATTGTTTGCAAGGTTCCCGTTTGGAAGCACTACCGTCTTTCCGTCAATGGTCGCAAGCGTCGTATAAAAGATACCGATTTCCTTTACGGTTCCCTCCGTTCCGTGTCCCGACTCAATGATAAAATCCCCCACGCGGAAGGGCTTTAGCATCAATATAAGCACGCCCCCCGCAAGATTGCTTAAGCTCCCCTGCAGCGCAAGACCGGCGGTAACGCCCGCAGTACCTGCCAACGCTACGATTCCCGTGGCATCAAAGCCGAAATTGTCCGCTATGATGAGAACGAGTATTGCGTACAGGCATATTTTTATCAGCCCGTCAAGGAACTGTATCACGCCGGTTTCCACCCCTGCCCTCTGCAGAGATTTTTTTGTTATCTTCCGTATCAGCTTAATGAGCCTGCTTCCAACCAAAAACAGGATTGCCGCTATCAGCACTCTTATTCCCAAATTCAGCGCCTTTTCAGGAAGTGTGTCAAAAAATTTTTCCAGCGCGTTCAGGTCATCGCTTATCTGCTCAATATCAATCTGCATATCCGTCAACAGCATTCGCTTTCCTCCCGTTTTAATTCCTATATTTTCACTCTTCATTCAATCGTATGTATAAACAGTCCGCTTCTAAGCTTAGGCTCAAACCACGTCGATTTGGGCGGCATCAGACGACCCGCGTCCGCCACGGCAAACAGCTCACCGATTGATGTGGGGTACATTGCAAACGCGGCTGCCGAGTCCGTCGCCACGCGCCTTTCCAGCTCCTCCATTCCCCTGATTCCGCCCACAAAGTCGATGCGCTTGTCCTTCTTTGGGTCATTAATTCCAAGCACCGGCGCAAGAATATGATTTTGCAGAATTGCCACGTCAAGCCCGTCTACCGGATCCTTGCTCCTGTACGCCTCCTTTACCCTCAAAAGATACCAAGTATCTCCGAGAAGCATTGAAATTTCACCTTTCACGGAGGGTTTTGTGCATTTCTTCTCTTTCTTTATAATGTCAAACACCTCTGCCAGCTTTTCCAAAAATTCCGCCTCGGAAAGTCCGTTCAAATCCTTAACCACCCGGTTGTAATCCATAATCATAAGCTCATCGTCGGCAAAAAGCACTGAAAGGAAATAATTAAACTCCTCCGCTCCCGTATAGCCCGGATGCTCATCGCGCTTTTTCAGTCCTACCTTGACAGCGGAAGCGCATCTGTGGTGTCCGTCCGCGATATATATTTCATTGATTTTTGAAAAAACATCCTCTATGCGGCTCACATCGTCAGATGCGTTAATCTGCCAAACTCTGTGCGTTATGCCGTCCTTAGCAGTAAAATCATAAATCGCCTGCCCCTTTTTTGTCCGTCCGATGATTTCCTTCAACACTGCATTTGAACGGTACGCAAGAAAAATCGGTCCGGTCTGCGCCCCGCAGGCCTCCACATGGCGTATGCGGTCAAGCTCCTTGTCCGCGCGCGTGTTCTCATGCTTCTTTATCACCTGATTCTGATAGTCGTCCACACTCGCGCACGCCACTATACCGGTCTGCACTCTCCCATTCATCGTAAGCTCATATATATAATACATAGGACTGGCGTCCTGTACAAATTCGCCCTTGTCTATCATTCCCCAAAGTAAATCGTGCGCCCTTGCGTACACCTCGTCAGCATACATGGACACATCAGAGCCAAACTGTGTTTCCGCCCTGTCAATATTTAAAAAGGACAAGGGCTTTCCCTTCACAGCCTCGCATGCCTCCTCGCGGTCGTACACGTCATATGGAAGCGCCGCTATCTGATTTTCCAAGCCCTTTTTGGGTCTGTACGCCTGAAACGGTTTTATCGTTGCCATCTGTATTCCTCCTGCCGTTGTGCTTATAATCTGTTACCGCTTTATTTTATCAGATTATCACGCCTTTGACAACCCGGGCTTATAGTGATATATTTATAGGAAACGTGTCCGTTCACTATAAACTAAATCAATATTTAATATAAGGAAAGGATGATTTTAAATGACATCTGAGGATAAGCAGATACTTGACCGAATCAATGAATATGCCGATAAAGTCTTAAAGGATTTTGACCCGCAGAAAACCCGTGTTTCGTTCCAGCTTGAAAAAATCAAGCCTGTGATGGAGGAAATCGCCGCCGAGAAAGGAACGACCGTGGAGGAAATTTTTATCAGGTACATGGATTTGGCAAGTGAAGTAACGGTTGATAAGAACACAAAATTCCAAAACACAATCGGCAACATGACAAAGTACGGGGATGTAAATGACGTATAAAAACAGACAAGGCTTATCAAAAGCCTTGTCTGTTTTTTATCGTATAGGAAAGTTCTTACTTCACAACCCTAACTCTGAACACGCCCTCAATGCTGTTTAAACGCTCAATAATCTTATCGTCAGCAGGCGCGGCAATATCCATCATCGTGTATGCGTACTCGTCCTTTGACTTGTTTGTCATATCGCTGATGTTAATTCCTTCCTCGCCGAAAGCAGCCGTAAACTGTGTAATCATGTTTGCAATATTCTTGTGCAGAATCGCTACCCTGCCGACATTCGAGCATACGCCCATGTCGCACGCGGGATAGTTCACGCTGTTTCTGATATTGCCGTTTTCAAGATAATCCTTAAGCTCATCGACTGCCATAACCGCGCAGTTGTCCTCCGACTCCTCTGTGCTTGCGCCAAGGTGCGGAATTACAATGCAGCCCTTCTTTCCTGCCGTCGTTGCGTTCGGGAAATCCGAAACATATTTCTTAACCTTCCCCGACTCAAGCGCGGAAAGCATATCCGCCTCATTCACAAGCAAGTCACGGGCAAAATTGAGGAATACAACGCCGTCCTTCATCTTCGCGATTGCCGCCGCGTCAACCATGCCCTTTGTGCTGTCCAAAAGTGGAACGTGGATTGTAATATAATCGCAGTTAGCGTAAATATCATCGACATTTTTTACAGGCTTAACCTCGCGGCTTATATTCCATGCGGCATTCAGGGACAGATAAGGGTCATATCCATATACCTCCATGCCAAGACCGACCGCTGCATTAGCCACCCTGCCACCGATTGCTCCAAGTCCGATAACGCCCAGCTTTTTGCCGAGAAGCTCCGTTCCCGCGAAATTCTTCTTTGCCTTCTCAGCGTCCTTGCCGACTGTCTCGCTTCCCGCGTTCTCCCTAACCCAGTCGATACCGCCAATCACATCTCTTGACGTAAGCAGCATTCCCGCAATCACCAGCTCCTTAACGCCGTTGGCGTTGGCGCCGGGAGTGTTAAACACCACAATTCCGTTTTCCGCGCACTTGTCAAGCGGGATATTATTATATCCCGCGCCCGCCCTTGCAACCGCAAGAAGCGTATCGGGCAGCTCCATCTCGTGCATTGACGCGCTTCTTACAAGAACGCCCTGCGCCTCATCTATGCTGTCTGTTTTCTGATAATTCTGTGTAAATCTTGATAAACCTATCTCTGAAATAGGATTAAGGCAAGTATATTTATACATTTTACTATAATCTCCCTTCTGCTAAAGCCCGCGAATTTGGGCGCAAGCACAATATTGGCAAAACCAACAAGTTGGTTTTGTGAAAAATTTATTTTTCACACTGACTCCTCAAATTTTCTCATAAACTCCACAAGCTTCTCAACGCCCTCAATCGGCATCGCGTTGTAAATGCTTGCCCTCATGCCGCCAACAGTCCTGTGTCCCTTAAGGTTCTCAAAGCCTGCCTCCTTGGCCTCCTTCACGAACTTAGCGTCAAGCTCCTCGCTGCCAGTCACGAAGGGCACGTTCATGAGCGAGCGGTCCTCCTTGCGCACCGTTCCCTTGAAAAGCTTGCTCTCATCAAGAAAATCATAAAGAACCTTTGCCTTTTTCTCATTAAGCTCCTTCATTTTCTCAAGACCGCCCATCTTCTTAAGCCACTTGAACACCTTACCGCAGATATAGATGCCATACGCGGGCGGTGTGTTGTAGAGCGAGCCTGCATCGGCATGAGTCTTGTATTTGAGCATTGTCGGCGTGCCAGGGAGCACATCGTCCGTAATCAAATCCTCTCTGATAATGACAATGACTACGCCCGCAGGTCCGATATTCTTCTGAACGCCGCCGTAAATTACGCCGTATTTTGTCACATCTACCGGCTCTGAAAGAAAGCATGAGGACACATCCGCAACAAGAGTCTTTCCCTTTGTATTCGGGAGCGTCTTATACTTAGTGCCGTAGATTGTATTATTCTCACAGATATAAACATAATCCGCGTCCTCTGAAATCGGCAAATCCGAGCAGTCGGGTATGTAAGAAAAGGTCTTATCCTCACTTGAGGCAATCTTGTTTGCTTTTCCGTAGATGCATGCCTCCTGATATGCCTTCTTAGCCCACTGACCCGTCACAATATAGTCAGCCACTCCGTTTTTCATAAGGTTCATCGGAATCATTGCAAACTGCTGGCTTGCTCCGCCCTGTAAGAAAAGCACCTTGTAATTGTCGGGAATGTTCATAAGCTCTCTTAAATCCGCCTCAGCCTCTTTGATAATGTTTTCAAAGGCTTTGGAGCGATGGCTCATTTCCATCACTGACATTCCTGTTCCCTTATAATCTAACATCTCATCTGCAGCTTCTTTAAGAACTTCTTCAGGTAAAACTGCGGGACCTGCTGAAAAGTTATACACTCTTGCCACTTTTGACTCCTCCTGCTTTCTTAATTTAAATTTGTTATTTATATATACAACATAAGCATGTTGAATATTTCGACTTAGCTTAATTTAATAAAACAATATGACCGGCGTGCCTTCCTCAACCAGCTCATACAGCTCGCTCATCACCTCAAGCGGCGTGTTGATGCAGCCGTGCGAGCCGTTTGTCAGATAAATGTCACCGCCAAACTCATCGCGCCATGTGGCGTCATGAATACCGCTATTTCCGTCGACCGCCATCCAGTATTTAACGGGCGTGGCATAATTTTCCCCGCGAAGCACTCTGTTTTTCTGTTTAAAATAAACATAACATACCTTCGACGGCGTATCCCAGCCCCTTGACATGTTTCCCGTGACAACCGGCGTATCGAGAACAAGCTCACCGTCCTTATAATAATACATGTGCTGCTCGCCCATATCGACCTCCACATAGGTATCGCCGATGTCGTCCTCACCCTTTTCCAAAACCTCCGTTTTATATTCGGGTACCCTTGTTCCGCTCTCTCCATTTAAAAACGCGTTCAGCAGAAATTCATATTCCGCTTCCGTGTCAATGGCATTTCCATAGCTTCCGCCCTCTATCTTCACGGTTTTTCCGCTTGTAGCCTTAAATTCCCTCTCCGTACCTACCGTATCGTACTTTGTGGACAGATATGCCACATATTCCTCTATCACGGACTCGTCAGTCACCGGATTATTGTTTTCATCAAACACGAGGTTTCCTTCATCGTCAAGCGCAAGCCAGTCGGCTGTAACGCCTGCGCAGATTAACTCCTGCCTGTCGCCAAAGACATAAAGCATATGAAAGCTCTGAAGCTTTGAAACGCCCTTCCACTTTTCAAGCGTGTCCTTCATCTCATCCGTATACGGTATGGATTTGTAACACAGGCTTTTATTTTCATCCGAGGACAGGTCTATATCTGTTAATTGATTGACAATCCCTTCACAGATTAATTCTACCGCTTCATCCTTCAAAAGTAAATCCTTTGTTTCATCTGAAAGGATGTAGCCCTCCTCCTCGCTTCTTACAATCGAAACCGTATTTTCGGGATTGTAAAGCCTCTCATTCAGCCACGAAAGCCCGGAAAGCTTTTCCCTCATGGTTTCCGTGTCATAGCAGTAATCAGGCTCCGCCTCGTATACTCTGCCGCATAACAAATTTTTAAGCCATGAATACCCGCTGTTTTCCTTATAAATATCTTCAATCACCGACCGGTATGAGGCTGTAACCCCATACTCGCCGGGATTAAGCTCATAGCAGGCTCCGTCCGCCATGCGCACAGTTACTCTTTCAACATTCTCCTGCATGACGCTGTCCAAATCATCCGCCACAGCCTGCGGCGTCATTCCGGTGCAGTAAAGCCCGTTAATCCACACGCCTGCCGGAAACACATCCTTATAATAAATTTCATTCAGTGCGATGACAGCCGCTGTCAGAAGGGCTGCCGCCGCACATACAGCACTGATAATCCTAATGATAATTTTTCTCATATTGTTTACTATTGCGCCGACCGCGCGCTGCGTAAGCAGCCATTCCCTGTGCAGTCGTGTGCATCATCTTTATAATGAGCGACAAATTATTTCCGGCGTTCACTATAAGTCATCGGCGTCAAAGGCATCGCTGATTGGCGCTCCCGCAGGAACCATAGGGAATACCTTGTCATCCTCCTCAATCACGCAGTCAAGCACAACGGGCTTTCCAAGCGAGATTGCCCATTCAAGCGCGGGCGCGACCTCCTCACGCTTTGTCACACGCCTGGCCTCACAGCCTAACGCCTCCGACACCTTCACGTAATCAACCTTATCCTCAAGCACGGTCTGTGAATATCTCTTATCATAAAATAATGTCTGCCACTGCCTTACCATACCCAGCACATGATTGTTTATGATAACCTGAACAATAGGAATGTTGTAGCGGCTTGCCGTCGCAAGCTCGTTCATGTTCATCCTAAAGCAGCCGTCGCCCGCTATATTCACGCATATTTTGTCAGGCTTTCCGACCTTTGCGCCGATACATGCGCCAAGCCCATAGCCCATTGTGCCAAGCCCGCCAGAGGAAAGGAACGTGCGCGGCTGTGTGTATTTATAATATTGCGCCGCCCACATTTGGTGCTGACCTACGTCCGTGGAAATAATTGCCTTGCCTTCCGTTATACGGTCAAGCTCCTCAATAATGTAAGGGCATGTCAGCTTATCCGACTCATATTTCAACGGGTACTTTTCCTTAAGCTCCTTTATGTAAGCAATCCAATCGTCGTGCCTCTGAGGCTCAAGCTTGCTGTTAAGCTCCTTGAGAACCGTCTTTAGGTCGCCGATAATCGCGGCGTCCGTCCTGATATTTTTGTTGACCTCCGCAGCGTCAATATCAATATGAAGTATTTTTGCATTTTCCGCAAACCTTTTCGGATTACCGATAACGCGGTCGGTAAAGCGCGCTCCCAAAGCTATGAGCAAATCACACCCGCTTACACCGAGGTTTGAGG
This sequence comes from Lachnospiraceae bacterium, assembly GCA_021202335.1. Taxonomy (GTDB): domain Bacteria; phylum Bacillota; class Clostridia; order Lachnospirales; family Lachnospiraceae; genus COE1. Next base: position 4,529 of record JAJQDE010000007.1, on the reverse strand, counting down.
TTTTCGTGCCATGCATACCTATCATGCCCGTATAAAGCTCGCTCTTTCCGTCAAAAGCGCCCTTCGCCATGAGCGTGTCGCACACGGGAGCCTGAATTTTCTCCGCAAATTCCTTTACCTCCCTTGACGCTCCTGAGATTATTGCACCGCCGCCCAAATAGATAAACGGCTTCTTCGCGTTGTTTATAAGGTCAATCGCAGTTTCTATGTTGGCATCCGTGTACTTGTTGGGAAGCTCGGGCGGCTCGGGCTTTGCGGGGGTAAACTCGCATTTGTTTGCCGTCACGTCCTTCGTAATATCCACAAGCACGGGTCCCGGTCTGCCTGACCTTGCGATTTTAAATGCCTTTCTCATCGTATCGGCAAGCTTATTGACATCCTTTACAATATAGCCGTGCTTTGTAATCGGCATGGTCACGCCCGCAATGTCAACCTCCTGAAAAGAGTCCTTGCCGAGCAACGGCAGCGTGACATTCGCGGTTATCGCGACCATCGGCACTGAATCCATATATGCCGTGGCAATGCCCGTAACCAAATTGGTAGCTCCGGGACCGCTCGTCGCCATGCACACGCCGACCTTCCCCGTGGCTCTCGCGTAGCCGTCCGCCGCGTGAGCCGCGCCCTGCTCGTGCGATGTAAGGATATGCTTTATCTCATCGCTGTGCTTATATAACTCATCATATATATTCAATATCGCACCGCCGGGGTAGCCAAACACCGTATCTACCCCCTGCTCCTTCAGACATTCTATAACTATCTGTGAACCTGTTAATTGCATTGTTTTCTCCATTTCTAATTTTTTATTTACGCGGTATTTCAAGTATAGCGCCCCTGTTGCCGCTCGTCACAAGCTCCCTGTATCTTGCAAGATAGCCCGTGGTAATCTGCGGCTCTCTCGGCTGCCAGCCCGCCCTGCGTTTTTCAAGCTCCTCATCCGAAACCTTGACGTTAATCGTACATTCGGGGATATTTATTGAAATAATATCACCCTCCTCGACAAGCGCGATGTTTCCTCCGACCGCAGCCTCAGGCGAGACATGACCTATCGACGCGCCCCTCGACGCGCCCGAAAAGCGTCCATCTGTAATCAGCGCAACCGATGAGCCAAGCCCCATGCCCGCAATAGCGGAGGTCGGGTTTAACATCTCCCTCATGCCCGGACCGCCCTTAGGTCCCTCATAACGGATAACAACCACATCTCCCGCGACAATCTTACCGCCCTTTATCGCCTCGATAGCGTCCTCCTCACATTCAAACACGCGCGCAGGTCCCTCATGCACAAGCATCTCGGGCGCAACCGCCGAACGCTTCACAACGCTTCCGTCAGGCGCAAGATTTCCTTTAAGCACCGCAAGTCCGCCGGTCGTGCTGTAAGGATTGTCATTAGGTCTTATTACATCCGGATTTTTATTTTTAACGCCCTTTATATTCTCGCCGATTGTCTTTCCCGTGACAGTCATGCAGTCCAAATTCAAAAGCCCAAGCTCTGAAAGCTGGTTCATAACGGCGTACACACCGCCCGCCTCATTTAAGTCCTCCATGTATGTAGGGCCTGCCGGTGCCAAATGGCAGAGGTTGGGTGTCTTTGCGCTGATTTCATTCGCAAATGAAATATCAAAATCAAAGCCTATCTCATGCGCTATCGCGGGCAGATGGAGCATTGAGTTTGTAGAGCAGCCAAGCGCCATGTCAACCGTAAGCGCATTGAGTATTGCGTCCTTTGTGATAATATCGCGCGGTCTTATATTTTGCTCCAAGAGCTTCATCACAGCCATTCCTGCATGCTTTGCAAGCTTAATTCTCTCTGAATATACCGCAGGAATGGTACCGTTGCCCTGTAAGCCCATTCCCAGCGCTTCCGTAAGGCAGTTCATCGAATTTGCGGTGTACATGCCGGAGCATGAGCCGCAGGTCGGGCATGCCTTGTTTTCAAACTCACACACATCCTCTTCCGTCATGGTACCTGCCGCGTAGGAGCCTACTGCCTCAAACATTGACGAAAGGCTTCTCTTCTGCCCTTTCACATGTCCTGCAAGCATCGGACCTCCCGACACGAAAACCGTCGGCACATTGATGCGCGCCGCCGCCATGAGCAGTCCCGGAACATTCTTATCACAGTTTGGCACCATCACAAGAGCGTCAAACTGATGCGCCAATGCCATTGCCTCTGTCGAATCGGCAATCAAATCTCTTGTCACAAGCGAATACTTCATTCCGACATGCCCCATCGCGATACCGTCACAGACTGCGATTGCCGGGAACACCACGGGCACGCCGCCCGCCTCCGCCACGCCCAGCTTTACGGCGTTTACAATCTTATCCAAATTCATATGCCCCGGCACAATTTCATTATAGGAGCTTACAATGCCTATCATCGGCTTCTGCATTTCCTCCTCGGTGAACCCGAGCGCATTAAATAAGCTTCTGTGTGGCGCCTGCTGCATCCCCTTTTTTACATTGTCACTTCGCATTTTCTATAAAAACCTCCATTCTTATTCAAGCCCGCAAATTCATAATGAGCTACGCTCATTTTGCATAAGCACAATATTTGCAAACCAACTCGTTGGTTTTGTGAAAAATCTATTTTTCACACTCGTTCCGCTATCAAATCGCCCATCCGCGCGGTGCCAACCTGTGTAACCTCCGCGCGCTTAGCTTCCTCCTGCGGAATAATATCAATCGTGCGGTACCCCTCGGAAAGCACCTGCTTTACGGCATTTTCAATCGCAGCCGCCTCCGCATCCAAATCAAACGAATATCTAAGCATCATCGCCGCGCTTAAAATAGTCGCTATCGGATTTGCGATGCCTTTTCCCGCAATATCGGGAGCCGAACCGCCGCTTGGCTCATACAGTCCGAACTTTGTATCGTTAAGGCTTGCCGAAGAAAGCATTCCGATAGAGCCGGTCACCATACTTGCCTCGTCCGACAGGATATCACCAAACATGTTTTCAGTCAATATCACATCAAACTGCCCGGGATTTTTGACAAGCTGCATCGCGCAGTTATCAACCAGCATGTGCTCAAGCGTAACCTCGGGGTAATCCTTCGCAACCTCCTCCACAACCTTTCTCCAAAGTCTTGATGAATCAAGCACATTTGCTTTATCCACGCTTGTAACCTTTTTCCTGCGTTTCATGGCAATGTCAAAGCCCTTTATCGCAATACGCCTGATTTCATTCTCCGTATATGTAAGCGTGTCAACCGCCGTCGTCACGCCGTCGATTTCTTTTGTGCTGCGCTCGCCGAAGTACAGTCCGCCGGTAAGCTCACGCATAATCATCATGTCAAATCCGTTTCCGATAATGTCGTCCCGCAAAGGACATGCTTCCTTGAGTTCCTCATAAAGATATGCCGGCCTTAGATTTGCAAAAAGATTTAAAGCCTTCCTAAGCTTCAAAAGCCCCGCCTCCGGTCTTAAATGCGGCGGCAGCTTATACCACGGAGAGGTCGAGGTATTTCCGCCGATAGACCCCATCAGCACTGCATCCGCAGCCTTAGCCTCCGCAATCGCCTCATCCGTAAGAGGTTCACCGCATGCGTCGATGGACGCGCCTCCCATTAAAATATCCTTATAAGAGATAGTGTGACCGTACTTATCCGCAACCCGGTCCAGCACCTTTTTAGCCTCCGCCACAATCTCAGGACCAATCCCATCTCCGGGTATACATACAATATTTAAATTCATTCGCCTTACCCTTTCTTCTTGATAACAATATATCTTTTATATTAGAACATTTATCAACAAATTTCAACCTTATTGCGAAATTTACCCGTTCAAAAGCCAAACAATACCCTTGGCAAGCCTCTCTGTTGTGTCCGAGAAATGTCCGCCCTTATTCCATTGAAGCACAGTTTTTTTCACACGCTGCTTGCTTTTTAGGCACTCATATGTTTCTTTGGTGCAGCTGTCGACAGCAGCAAGTATCGGATTTTTTGTCCGTGCCTCTCGACTGCCAAGACTTAAGTAAACCCTTGCGTCACGCGCAAGCTTCTTTTCCTTTACATAATCCATCCAACCGTCCATCCACAGCGAACCCGAGCATGACGCGGCTCCACTAAAAACATTGGACTCCATAAGCGCCCATATTGCAAAAAGCCCCGACAGCGAATACCCCGCTATGTATTGTGGCGCCTTGCGCGAAACCACTCCATCCGCCTCCAGCGCAGGAATGCTTCTGCCTGTCAGCCATACAAGAGTTTCCACGCCTTTCCCTGCAAGCGCCTCATCTCCGAATGCCGCCCGTGCCTGCCACGGCGAAAGCTGCGCATTCCAGTCATCAACTTCAAAAACAATCAGCGTATACAGCACGTTTCCCATCATTTCCACCAAAACGCCATCCAACATCTGCTCGTAACCTTTATCCTGTGCCGATGCTCCTACGTATACGTATGCTCCATCCTGCCCATGCCGGAATATATTCACTTTAATACCATCAATTTCGCAAAGCATCATTACACCTCGATTGTAAAATAAAACGCTTAAAATTTATATTCTTCTCTATTTTATGAACTACTATTTATTTACC
>JAJQDE010000040.1 GCA_021202335.1 Lachnospiraceae bacterium | reverse complement strand
ATCAATGTGCGTACAGAAATTTTCGCTGCCTATCTTTTTCACAAAGCCCGATTTCTCCATGACTGTCATCGGCTGCTCATTCACATGAGAAAGAATAATCTGAATGTTTTTCTTATCATAGCTCTCATAAAGCTGCTCTAACGAATGCATTGCCGTCGCGTCGATGGCGTTTACGCTCCTCATCCTGAAAATAAGGAATTTTGTGTCGCTGTTCACCGAAATTTTTAGGATTTTATCCGCAGCCGCAAAAAACATGGGTCCCGAAATTTCATACACAAGCGTGTGTGCGGGAACCTCACGCAGCGAGATACTGTCGGGGTCATCCTCATCATCGATGTAGCGCCAGCCCTCGACCTCCGTCACCTCGCTCCTCCGCTTCATAAAGAGAATTGCCGCAAGCAAAATTCCAACCTCAATCGCCGCCACCAAATCAAATACAACCGTAAGTACGAAGGTGGTGACAAGAACGATAATGTCACTCTTTGGCGATGATTTGCACAGGTTCACAAATGTACGCCAGCCGCACATATTGTATGCGACCATAAACAGGATTGCCGCGATGCACGGCATTGGGATAAGCGCCGCATATGGCATCAGCACCACGAGTATCAGTACAAGCGTAAGGGAATGGACTATGCCGGCAATCGGGGTGCGTCCTCCGTTTTTGATGTTGGCGGCGGTTCTTGCAATAGCTCCCGTTGCGGGAATACCGCCAAAAAGCGCGGAGCCGACGTTGCCGATGCCCTGTGCGATCAGCTCCATGTTGGAGCGGTGCTTTGAGTTAATCATACTGTCCGCCACTACGCATGACAGCAGGGACTCAATTGCCGCCAAAATTGCAATCGTCAGCGCATCCGAAAGGACTGCTCCGATATCGCTCAGCGTGAATGTCGGAAGATGAAGGCTTGGAAACTTATTGCTGATTTCATACAAATCTCCAATCGTATTTACATCCATATGTAAAAGCCGTACCATCAAAATACCCACAATCACGGCAACGAGAGAGCCGGGAATTGTCTTGTTAATGTAAGGGAATAAAATCAGAACCGCAAGGCATACAAGTCCCACGATTACCGCCTGAGGGTTGATTGTGGCAATGTTTTTCACAAACGCTTCCGTTTTTTCCATTGTTTCAATGGTGACAGTGCCATCAGGATAGGTAAGCCCGAAAAAGTCCTTCAATTGTCCGATTACAATTGTCACCGCGATGCCTGCCGTAAATCCGGTAGTGATTGTATAAGGGATGTATTTAATCAAATTGCCGAGCCTTAAAAATCCCATTATGATAAGAATAATTCCTGCAAGTATTGTTGCAAGAATAAGACCGTCCATACCCCTCTGCGCCACTATTCCTGCAACAATTGTTGCAAATGCCGCAGTCGGTCCGGCAATCTGCACACGCGAGCCTCCAAAAAAAGAAATCAAAAATCCCGCCACGATTGCCGTGTAAATGCCCTGCTCGGGTCCCACGCCCGATGCAAGCGCAAGAGCTATCGATAAAGGCAGCGCTATGACTGCCACGATAATTCCCGCAATAACGTCCTTAATAAACTGCTGCTTTGTGTAGTTTTTCATCACCGAGAACAGCTTCGGTTTTAATTTTTCCATATGCTATCTCCCATTCCTTCATCAATAAATATTAAATTTATATAAAATTTGACAAACATACTAAATATATACCCATTGGAGGAAGATTGCAATAGGAAATTTTAATTCTTATCTTATTATTTATTCAGGCTCATAATCGTATGTGTAACGTCCTCCAGCGCATTCTTAATGTTTACGCTTGTGTCCGCCATACCCTCGGCAAGCTTTGTTACTTCCGTTGCCACAACCGCAAAGCCCTTTCCGGACTCACCTGCCCTTGCCGCCTCGATGCTCGCATTCAAGGCAAGTATTTTCTGCCTGCTGCTGAAAGCCTCGATTTGCTTCCGGCTCTCATTTGCAATTGTTATCTGCTCCGCAGCTTTCTGAATACCGTCTTTCAAGCCGTCCACAATTTTCTTACTGTGATATTCCGCATAGCTTGCCCGCACAAACATGTTGATAACGTCGCCCAAAAGGTTTGCTGACGCCTCTATTTCTTCTCTCGTCTTTACGTTTACTTTTTTGAGTGCCTCAACATATTTGTCCTCATTGATGCCAAGCTCCCTTGCAGTTGCCCGGAATTTGTCCTCATTCGGATTTTCCGGCAGAACCTGTCCGCCGATTACGCTCCCAAGCACCGTACCGTCGTCCAAGGTGATGGGAATGCCGAAGTCAACCAGCCCGGCATGGCAGTTATAAACGCCCTTTCCCTCCCTGTCGTTTTGCTCACATCTCTTACAGCCCTCCGCGCTGCCTCTTGTATATTTAATACAAAAGTCCGTAAAATTATAGCACTCGCTTATGTAATTTCCATCGTCCCCGACTGCCACTGTTGCAAGACCTGTGCTCTTTGCCCAGTTTGCCATAATCTCCTCAAATTTTGTCATGTCACAAAAATCCTGAATTTTCATGTTAATCCTCCATTCTGATTTTACTTTGAACTTTCAGTTTCCGGTTTCAATTTCGCCAATATAATAAAATCCATGCGATTCCTTGAGCCTGACGTCTGTAAGCTTTCCGATAAGCGACGCATCTCCCGGGAAATGAACAATGGTATTGTTGGAAAGCCTGCCTGAAACAAGCGCGCTGTCATGCTCGTTTATTTCCTCGACAAGCGCGCTTTGTATTTGCCCGGTAAGCCGTCCTGCGCGTTTTTTTGCCGTTTCCTGCACGGCCTTTAAGAGCCTGTCAAAATTCTCCTTAATCTCCTCGTCCGTTACAGGATTTTGCATGGCGGCAGCCGGCGTGCCCGTGCGCTTTGAATATATAAAGGTAAAGGCATTGTCATACTCTACCTCCTTTACAACCTCAATCGTTTCGTCAACGTCAGCCGCCGTTTCCCCCGGGAATCCCACGATTATGTCCGTCGTGAGTGAAATGTCGGGTATCTCACGCCGTATTTTGTGCGCAAGCTCTAAGTATTGCTCCTTTGTGTAACGCCTGTTCATCGCCGTAAGTATCTTAGTTGAGCCTGCCTGAAGCGGCAGATGCAGATGGCGGCAGATTTTTTTTGAATTTTTCATGACATCTATCAGCTCATCGGACAAATCCTTTGGGTGCGACGTCATGAAGCGTATGCGCTCCAAGCCCTCGATTTTTTCCACCTCGCGCAAAAGCTCCGCAAAGCTCACCGGCGTATCAAGGGTTTTCCCGTAAGAATTAACATTTTGCCCCAAGAGCATGACCTCCACCACGCCATCTGACACAAGCTGTTCAATTTCGCGCAAAATATCCGTAGGGTCGCGGCTTCTCTCGCGTCCGCGCACATAAGGAACGATACAATAGCTGCAGAAATTATTGCAGCCGTACATGATATTCACGCCCGATTTGAAGGAATACTTGCGCTGTGCGGGCAAATCCTCCACGATTTTGTCCGTGTCCTTCCAAATATCAATAATCATACCGTCCGAGCTGTACATCGCAACTAAAAGCTCCGCAAATTTGTATATGTTATGAGTTCCGAACACCAAATCCACAAACGGATAGCTTTTTTGAAGCTTTTCTATCACGGACGGCTCCTGCATCATGCAGCCGCAAAGGGCTATTTTTTTATGCGGATTTTTCTTTTTCATGCTGTGCATCAGCCCAAGCCTGCCGTACACTCTCTGATTTGCATTGTCGCGCACGGTGCAGGTATTGTAAAATACAAGATCCGCCTCCTCGCTGTCAATCATTTCAAATCCGATGTTTTTCAATATGCCGATAAGCTTCTCGCTGTCTTTTGCGTTCATCTGGCAGCCGAAGGTCTCTCCGTCAGCCGTCAGCCGCCGCCCGAGCCGTCTGCTCTTGTCGCTGACTATTTCGCGCGCCTTTTTCATAAAATAATATTGGCGCAGCGGTTCCTCTGCCGGCGCGTCGTTTCTTAAATCAATTGTTTCCAAAATACTTTCCAATGCTTCGTTTTTTATCATGTCTGCTCCCTTAGCGTTTTACAGTGAAAGAAAATCCGCTAAAATATTAAATAAATCCGCTCTTGTTTCCGTATCGTTTGTGTAGTCGCGGGAAATAGTATATGCGTCCGATTTGTATGCCGACGCGTCGGTAGATACGCATTTAAACTGACCCCACGGAACATATGTAGTGTCTTTATTATATACCTCCCAAATTTCCGTGTCGTTCCAAGTATATTTTCCCATAAGCCTGTTGTTGCTCTTTGAATAATAGAAGGTCACGGGATAATCCGAGTAATACATAATAACTGCCCGGTCGTTATAATAGGTATATATTTCCCTTCCTGCGGCGTCAATGATTTCGGGAACGCCGTCGCCCGTAACGTCCTTGAGTGCAAACGCCTTGCTGTAGCTCTCCATCATTTCAAGCTGCGTCCGGTACGCCTGCGTCATATCCTCCAAGTCCTCCAGCGCCAGCTCCCATGACGATTTGTATTCTTCTATCTGAGTCACAAGATAAGCGCCCGGGATATAGTAATCGCCGTTTAAATCCACACGGTAAAAGCCTGTATCCGTGATGCCTGTCACCCGCACATTGGTAAAACGGTCAAGGTAAAGCACAATCTGAGAATAGACATTCGGCTCCGCATAGACAGGCGTGCCTGATGTGGAATAAAGCTCTATCGTATCTATCGGCGTGATTTCCGCCGCCTGCGCCTGACGGAAAGGGAGAAATATCTCCATTGCAAAAAAAGCAAACGTCATCGCCAGCAACAATTTTTTAACCGGTTTCATATGAATTTTCCTCCAATATTCTATGTAGTTATGTCTACCGTAAATCCTTAAAATGAAATTCCCTGCGCCCTGAAGCATAATCCGCGACTATATGTCCGTTGCCAAAGAGCTTGTATTTATAAGTCAAAAGCCCCTCAAGCCCGACAGGTCCGCGAGCGTGGATTTTTCCCGTGCTTATGCCGACCTCTGCGCCAAAGCCATAGCGGAAGCCGTCGGCAAATCGCGTTGAGCAGTTTTGATATACACCTGCGGAATCCACCATTGTCATAAAATATTCGGCGGCAGTTTTATCCTCCGTGATAATACAGTCCGTATGGTGTGAGCCGTACCGGTTGATATGCGCCACAGCCTCTTCAATGCCGTCGACCGTTTTTGCCGAGATGATCAAATCCAAATATTCCGTTGCAAAGTCCTGCTCGTCGGCGGGGCTGCTGTCATATTTATCCGTAATCTCCCGCGTTGCCCTAAGCTCAATATTGTGTTCATGAAAAGCCTGTGTAAGCCTTGGCATGAGCCTGTCAAGCGCGTCCTTATGCACCAGCAGCGTTTCCACCGCGTTGCACGCAGCCGTATACTGGGTTTTGGCGTCAATAATCACCGGAATTGCCTTCTCAATGTCAAAATCCCTGTCCACGTATATATGACAGATACCATCCGCATGTCCCATCACGGGGATTTTGGTATTGTCCATAATGTACTGCACAAAGGCATTCGAGCCTCTGGGAATGAGTAAATCCACCGACTCACGACATTCCAAAAGCGCCGAAATCTCCTCCCGCTGCTCAGCCTGAAACAGGCAGTTTGTTGGCAATCCGCTCTTTACCGCGGCATCGTAAATAATATCAAAGAGCACCTTGTTTGTGTGCTTTGTTTCGCTTCCGCCCTTTAAAATGGCACAGTTTCCGCTTTTGATGCAGAGCGAGGCAATTTGCACCAGCGCATCGGGCCTTGCCTCGAAAATAACGCCGATAACGCCGATGGGACAGCTCTCCCTCACAAGCGTGAGTCCCTCGTCAAGCTCTCTGACAAGCTGTATTTCATGAACCTTGTCGGGAAGCGCTGTAAGATTGTCAAGTCCCTTTGTCAAATCGTCAAGCTTCTGCGGGGTGAATATCAGCCTTTTTACGACTGCCTCCGGCACATTGTTTTTTTCAGCCTCATCCAAATCCCGGGCATTTGCGGCAAAAATTTCCTGCTGCCCTGCAAGCAGTGCGTTTCTGATGTTTCGCAGCGCGCTGTTTCTTGTTTCCGCAGACGCGGCTGCCATTTTGGGGCTGTCAAGCTTCATCGCCGCAGCCTTTTCTTTAACTGTCATATAAAATCCTCCATTCCGATTCCGGGCGCGAGATATAGAACTTCTGCGCGAAGCAGCCTTTGCTGTGCGAACGCTTAGATGCTCTTCACATTTTATGGCAAACCACAGCGCGCGGAGAATGCCCGTTCCGGGCATTCTCCCTGCGCGAGATATAGAACTTCTACGCGAAGCAGCCTTTGCTGCAAGCGTTTAGCAGTTCTTCTCGCGCTAAATCCTAAGAAACGAATATATAATTTCCTCGGTTACAATCTTATCCATCTTGATATCATGCGCCTCATGCGGCAGCTCATCCACGATTTGACATGCATACGCGAGCGCCATTGTGGAAAGTCTGCGCTTTTGTGACAAAAATCTGTCATAGAAGCCCCTTCCGTAGCCAAGCCGAAATCCTGCCGTGTCAAATGCAACGCCGGGAATTATCACCAGCGTATCTTCATTTGGTTTCAATTTATAGCAAAGCCGCATGTCCTCAGGCGGCTCCGGTATACCCATAAAGCCCCTTTGAAGCTGCGCAAGCGAGATTGTCTGATAAAAGGACATTGTATTCGTAAGCCTGTCGGATTTAGGGAAATATACCCGTTTTCTGCGCATGATGGCGTCCTCAAAGATTGCGCGCGTTGCCACCTCATGATTATAATCCGCATATAAGAGAATATTGTCCGATTCCATATACTCGGGAGTTTTCAGCACTCTTTGAACAATTGCTTCACTTTTTTGGGCGGCTTCTTCGTCGGTGAGCCCCTTTCTTACCTCAAGTATTCTTTTCCTTATTTCCGCTTTTGTTTCCATACTCATTTATGACGTCCTTTTCCACAGGTTACTTATATTCTATATTCTCCATCGTGCGACAGCAGATTAATCTGACTCAGGCTTTCTATCTTCCTTAGCTCGTTCATCAGGGCGTCACAATCCGCACATTCAATTTCAATAATGACCTCTGTTTCACTCTTTGTGATATTTTCAGACTTTTCCTTATAATATTTACAGCTTTTCTTTACCAGCTCCTTAACAGCCTTCCACTCAGTCAGGGAACCCCTTAAGACCAGCAGGGAGGACGGCTTTGAATTTGGCACGAGGCTAAGCAGCATGATTAAAAGCGTCATAATGATTGCAAGCACAATGACCAAAATACTCAAGCCGACGCCACACAAAATTCCCGAGCTGATTGCCCAAAAAAGATAAAGCAGATCCAGCGGATTTTTCACCGCGCTCCTAAACCGGACAATTGACAATGCACCCACCATGCCAAGCGATACAATCAGGCTCGACTGCATGGCAATCATGATGGCAGCCACCACCACTACCATACCTGCCATTGTGATGTTCAGATCCCTTGAATAAAAAGCGGCCTTGCTCATGCGCTTATAAACATAAAAAATATAAATGCCGATAATGCAGGCAAGCCCTAATATCAACAGTATTCCGCCAAAGGAAATACCCGTTCCTCCCGCAATCTGCTCATAAACCTTTCCCTTAATTACGTCCTTAACTGACATTATTTCACACCTTTCTTTGCGTATCCGTTGTTTAGCCTGGCCCGAACAGCTCACGGCACATTCTGTATTTTGAAAAAGCAGCCTGATTCATGTTGCCGGGTTCAAGGAGCTGTGCGATAAATCCCGGCAAAATTTCGTCATACTTTACCTCCAGCACATTGCCGCCGTCTTTGACCGGCTCAAATAACAGCCCGTCATTGCCAAACTGCTCCACATTTTTATTTGCGCGCACTCTCCTGTCGAATGTAATCCGCACATTCCCCGACGGGAACACATATGCTTTCCTGTCGTACTCCACGATTACCCGAGGCCTTAGCCCCCTCTGACTTATTGCCGCGTTAAAGAGCGTCACGGGACTGTCCGCAGCCGGTGCTTTATCTTCAATGCAGCTTCCGCTGATAAGCGTCCGCATCTGCTCCTCAGTGATATCTGTTGATTTCTTGGAAACTCTGTTGTAACGTTTGTATTTGACCTCCAGCTTAATTGTCCGCAGCGACCTGTTATAAATGCGTATGCGGTATTTCTGCCTGAGTCCGACGCCGGATTCCGTATCTATAAGGCAGGAGTCCGCAATATCATCAAAATACAGGCTTGTCACCTGATAGCCGAAATCGCCGCTCTGATTGCTGTCAGGCTTGAGAACGGCTCCGATTCTCGATTGCAGGATACGCATTTCCTGTTCACTGCACAAAAATTTATCCTCTGCCCGGTACTCCATCAGGCTCCCCCTCCTTCCTCTGCCGAAGCGTCCTGCCACAGACTGTCTAAATAATCCGTCCGGCGCGAAAGCCAGTCCTTCAAGAAATAAGCCGCACTGTCATCTCCGGTTACGGAAGCGGTATTGGTAGGGAAATCATATTCCTGCGGAGTGTCGCACCATCGAAGCCAATTCATTTCACTGCTTCCCGCAATCAGATATGTCCATTCTTCAATATATTGCTGCGTCAGCTCCTCCAAATACGGTCTGAAATTTTCCCAATAACATTTGGCGACCATATCCGAAAATTCGGTTTTGTCATAGAGGCTTGACCACCATTTTGTATTTCCGATACTGTCCATCAAAATGTCCGTATCAGCTATGCCCGGCTGTCTGCCAAAGCTTTTGTCAAAATCCCACGCAGGTCCCGCATAGATAAGGTCATCGCCCTGCTTTTTATAGAAATAGCTGCTCGTACACCCGATATTTTCACCCTTGGTCACGACATTCATCAGAAATTTTTTAGCCCAGCTTTCCATATCGATCAGCTCCGTGTAATACTTTCCGGATATAAAATCGATGCCGTCCTCGGATAAAATTGCGTTTTCAACGCTCTGCATGCAGCCTTTAATATAATCCATTTCCACATCGCTTACCCTTGCCGGAGCACGGATGACAAAGCCTTCGCTGCCATCTGTCGTGAAATAAAACGGCTTATCGGTAAGCTTTGTGCCGTAATTTCTTTCTAAAATATATCCTCCGCTGTAATCCTGCGGCGTTTTGATATCCAATCCCACGCTGTCCTCATAGGTTCCGTCCACGGAATCCAGCCCGGGATTTATCTCCTCATTTGACTCGTCAAGATAACCTATGTCGAGCCTGTTTGCATGTATTTCAATCTTCTCGCAGATCTGATATGTACCCGCATAAACTTCATTGATGTATAAATCAATGAAACGCAGCTCACAACTGTATTCCAATCCCGATTTCTGCGCAAGCCAATAAGCCATTTGATTTCTCAGCCCGTTTGAATCATCATATGCGTTTGCAAACAGCACCCACTTTTGTGCAGCTTCCATTCCCAAAAGCTCCGCTTCCTTCTGCAGCTTAATGCTGTATGGGCGCTTATCAAATCCCCATGAGCTGTTTCCGCGTCCCGATATCCATTCCAGCTTTCCATCATAGTATACGGTGCCGTCAATATCAACTAACTGAAAGGTTCCCGATTCTCTGTTATTTTTATCCTGCCTTAGCTCCTGCGTGCTCCCGCTTTCCGTCGTGATAAAGGCTGCCGGAAGATTTTGGCTCTGCACAAATATCAGACTGCTTTGCTCCGCGCCGTTTTCCCCGTCCACGGTAAGCTCATAGGGCTGCTTCAGAGTCACGCCCTCAATATCCTCGCCGGAAGAATATTCCCTGCCGTTTAAGGACAGCTTCAGCTTTTTTTCGTTATATAAAAAGCTTATCCGGCTTATGTCAGCGCTGGCGGGTAAAAATACATACAGCTCATCGCTGTCATATTTTTTACTGTCATTGTCCTCTCCGGAGCCTTTTCGCCATACCTTGATGCGCTCGTACTGACCCGAGCAGAGAAGCTTTAATTCCAAATCGTCTGTAACGGCTGCCGCCCCGCTTTTGCCGATAAGGTCGACGCTCTTTTGGGGTTTATTATCGGCATAGCTGCGGTATTGGATTACGCACGCCAGCAGGGCAAGCATAAACACAGGCATAATAATAAAGGATAAATATCGGCGTTTTCTTTTGTCAGTTTTTCCATATGCCCGCATTAAATAGACCTCACTTATTTATACTTTATACTGCTTTTGTGTAAATTATATCAGCATAGAATTGCAATTGCAAGGATATAAAAAAAGTGGCGGGAAATTACATCTATTCCCTCGAATCCGGCAGCCTGTGCCGGAAAAGGGCATGGCTGAGCTTTTTCCAACTGAACGGTATCAGCGGATAGAGATAGCTTTGCCCCGACACCATTTTGTTTGTGACGATTGCGGCAAAAAACAGTATGATACCCGCAAGATAACCCCATACCTGAAATACGGCGGTCAGTATCAGATTAATAATCCTGAAAAATTTGATTGCATAGCCAAGCTCATAGCTGGGATGCGTATAGTTGGCGATGGCAACGAACGCCATATACAGCATGACCTCGGAGTTGAACCACCCGCTTTTCACCGAAAATTCTCCAAGGATAAGCGCCGCCATAACGCTAAGGGGCGTGGAGAGCATGTTCGGCGTATTGACTGCCGCAAGCCTCAGACCGTCGATAGCAAGCTCAAGGATTAAAAATTGCCATATCAGCGGTATATTGATTGTTTCCTTAACCTGAATAAAAGCAAAGGCGGGCGGTATCCATGAGGGATTTTGCATCAGCAAAAGGAAGGTCGGTGTAATGAAGTAGGTTAATATTAATATCAGAAAGCGGGACAGCCTTAAGTAGGAGCCTGTTACCGGCGGAAAGTAAAAGTCGTCCGCTTCCTGTATCATGTCGAGGACGCTTACGGGGAGTATCATGGCGGACGGGGAATTGTCGACCAAAATGATAATATTTCCCTCAAGGACATGGGCTGCCGCCGTGTCCGGGCGTTCCGTGTATTTAAACTTAGGGAAGGGATAAAACCAGTTTGAGGTATAAAGACATTCCGCAAGGCTTTCCTGATTCAGGGTCAGTGCGTCAACCTTGATGTCGTTGATGCGGTCGCGGATTTTTTTCAGAAATTCCTTGTCCACACGGCTGTCCATATAGCAGAGCACAATATCCGTTTTGGACGCCTTTCCGGCGCTCAGCATTTCCATTCTCAAATCCGTGCTCCTTATACGCCGCCGTATCAGCGCGCTGTTGAACACAACCGTTTCGACAAAGCCGTCCTTTGAGCCGCGAAGCACCTTGTCCTTTTCAGGCTCGGACACTCCTCTTGCGGGATAGGTACGCGAATCTATCAGAATACAGTCGTCGTAGCCTTCGATAATCACGGCAAACACACCACAGAGCACATTTGTGGTGATTTCGTCAAAGCTTTGCGATACATCGACCTCCACATGAGGCATCAGCTTATTCAGCTCCTTGGCGTTCTGCGGCATGTCGCTTTCCTTAAGTCCCATTAAAAACTGTAAAAGCTTCTGCATCAATTCGTCCTTACAGAAGCCGTCCACAAAATAAAAAACAGCATTTTTACCGCCGATGATAAATTCCCTGTTCACAATGTCAAAACATTCGCTCACATGCAGTCTGTCATTCAGATAGTTTTTATTTTCCTCAAAGGTCTGATACATACTTTTTAACCTCCATACAGCCGTTTGCTTTAAGTATTGCCTTATGAAAGAAAAATATTCTCTGTCTGTAACAAATCACAAAAAGTGACATAATATTTTAGTAACTATAAAAAATTGAGGAGCATGGATATTATGCAGGAATGGAAACCGCAAATGCCCTATATGGAGCAGTTTCCCGTGGCGATGGCGTATGTCCCGTGGCAGAAAAACTGTAACATGAACGAAAATCTCGATGAAGCTTATCAAACCGGCACTATCTTTCCGGAGCTGAATAAGCCGTTTACGGGAAGGAGGATTAAATGATGAGTGCAAATGCAGCAGGCTATAAAATGTGCAGCTCTGAATCCTGCACGGAAAGAAAGCGGCTCTTGTATGAAATCGGAAAGGTTGATTTTGTCCTGAAGGAGCTGAACCTTTATCTTGACACCCATCCGTACGACCGGCAGGCAATGGAAAACTTTAAGCAATACAATATGGCAAAAAATAAGATGCTGAAGGAATACGCGGAAAAGTACGGACCTTTGGTGCTCAGCGTCGTCGATATGGATTGCAGGGAATGGAAATGGGCCACACAGGATTGGCCATGGGAAGGGGGCTATAACTAATGTGGAATTATGAAAAAAGATTGCAATTTCCGGTAAAGATTACCCAGACCAATCCAGAGATAGCGCAGGTAATCATTACTCAATACGGCGGTCCGGACGGAGAGCTTTCCGCTTCCATGCGCTATCTGGCGCAGAGATATACAATGCCTTATAATTCCGTGACGGGCATATTGACGGATATCGGTACGGAGGAGCTTGCGCATTTTGAGATGATTTGCTCAATCGTTTACCAGCTAACCAAAAATCTTACGCCTGAAGAGATAGAAAAATCGGGCTTTGACAAATACTATGTCGACCACACGCTCGCCCTTTGGCCGCAGGCGGCAGCGGGAATCCCGTTTAACGCGTGCGAATTTCAATCAAAGGGCGATGTGATCACAGACCTGATGGAGGATATGGCGGCAGAACAAAAGGCAAGAACCACCTACGACAACATTCTCCGTCTTGTGAAAGACCCGGAGGTTTGTGAGCCTATACGGTTCCTGCGTGAAAGGGAGGTTGTGCATTTCCAGCGCTTCGGCGAGGCTCTGCGCATTGCACAGGAGAACCTTGACTCCCGCAATTTCTACGCATTTAATCCTGAGTTTGATATTCGCTCATAAACAGTGTTATTATAAATAATATAAAAGCCTCCCGTATGGCGCATCATACCGCCACTGCCGGGAGGTTTTGGCATTATATCAATTCCTGCCTGTGGTGCCGAAGCCGCCGCGATTTGGTCCGGTAAGCTTACTGACCTCCTCGAACTCAAGCTCAGGCTGCTGCTCCATGATGCGGAACTGGCAGATGCGGTCATTGAGATGCACCTCGGTATCGAGCATCGCATACATCGGCACAAACCACTGGTCGTCGTTGCCGCAGTAGCCGCCCTCTCCTGTCAGCCTGTCGGGACCGTCTATCACCCCCTGATGATTTACCTGTATCAGCCCGAAATTTTTGAAGGTTGAGCTGCGCGGAACCACATGCGCCTCATAGCCGCGCGGCAGTTCAACGGCTATTCCCAAAGGAATCTGCTTAAATTCTCCCTTTTTTATCACAACATCCTCCGCCGCGCGAAGGTCAATCCAATTTCCCTTTGTTATTTTCTCAAGCTTCTGTACCTTGTCCGTAAAATACTTAATTTTAATCTTCATCTATTTCCTCATTTCCGCAATGCTTACGCAGTCACAATTTTCCCGTTCCGGTGTTTTACACATATTTTTTTGCCGTACGGCAGCCGTCCCCTGTATGGAACGGAATAATATTTTCATCGACCGCGCCGCCTGCCGTGGCACGTCCCATCGGAATATCGTCATGCTCACCGCAATGCAGCACAGGTATGGATTTATCTTCACTCGCAAGCGTTGCCTGCACGTCTATGACGCGCTGGTTGCCGCTGCCCTTCCACATAAGTGTGGTATCCTTTTTATCCTCCTCAAATTCGCCGTCAACAAGCACGTCGATATATTTTATCAGAGGATAATTCATAGCTTTTTCCCACACGTCGCCGGTGTAAAGCCATATGGTTTTATCCGGATATTTTTCCTTAATCTCCTTGGCAAGCTGTCTTACGCCGTCGCGGTTTGCGCAATGGAGCGGGTCGCCGCCAGAAAACGTAATCCCTGATATATAGGGCTTGTCAAGTTGCTCAAAGATTTCCATTTTAGCGCTCCCGTCAAACTCAAGCCCCCCGTTCGGGTCCCATGTCACGGGATTTTGACAGCCTTTACAGCAATGCTCACAGCCTGCCACCCACAAAACGACGCGCAGACCGTCCCCATTTAACATATCATCTTTCGTAATATTATGATATCTCATTTCCTATTTCCTTTCCGCATGTGATGATACCGTTTTTTCTGTATGTGATGTTAGGATTTATCCGCATATGCTCTATCATCACATGCTCTTTCTCTCAGCAATCTCCGCCATCTTTGCGTCGTTTAAGCGCGTGTCGCCATGCACGCGCGAATATGACAGGTAGCCGTTCATACGTTCAATTTTGGTCAGATTTTTACTCCCGCATTTAGGGCATACATCCATCTCAAGCTCCTGATGCCCGCAGTCGTCGCAGTAGGCAAGCGACAGATTTACTCCCTCGTAAAAGCCCATATCCATAGCGCGCCTTACAAGTGTCTTGATTGCCGTAATATTATAATCAATCGGATATTTTACATACTGTATCTTTCCGCCATTTGAAAGCTCCCAAAAGCGGTATTCCAAATCCTGCTTTTCTATCGGCGTGATATCCTCCGTCACATGACAGTGAAAGCTGTTGCTGACATATTCCCTGTCGGAAACGCCCTCCACAATGCCATATTTTGAGCGGAACTGCTTGACCTGAAGCCCGCAGAGATTTTCCGCCGGAGTGCCGTATATTGAATAGAGATTTCCGTCCTCCTCCTTAAAACGGTCGACCTCTCTGTTGATATACTCCAAAACCTCAAGCGCAAATGCGCCGTCCTCCACAAGGGATTTCCCGTTATACAGCATTTGAAGCTCATTGAAGGCCGTAATGCCAAACGACGCCGTCGCCGATTTTAAAAGCGGCTTAATCTTATCCGAAAGCTTCAAATGACCGCCCAAAAAGCCGCCTTCGCAGTAGGCAAGCGGATTGGTTGACGCCCGCATATTTCCCAGATACGCGTATGTCCTGATGTGAAGCCGGCGGATCAGGTTCAGATAATAGTCAAGCACCTCATAAAAATCCCTGCTCTCCTGCCTTGCCTTTGCGAGTATCATCGGCAGATGCAGCGATACGGCTCCGACATTGAAACGCCCTACAAACACAGGCGTGTCATTCTCATCCGCCGGATGCATTCCGCCTCTCTCATACCACGGTGAGAGGAACGCGCGGCAGCCCATCGGGGAAATAACCTTGCCGTACTGCTTGTACATGCTTGCAATATATCCTTTTCCCGTAAGGCTCAGCCAGTCGGGGTACATGTTTTTTGCCGAGCAGCGCACCCCCGCCTCAAAGACATCCTCAAGCTCCTTGCCGGGGCCGTGTAAATTTTCATCATATAAAAAGACAATCTTCGGGAACAGCACAGGCTTTTTGCAGTCCTTTTTGCCCTGTCCCTTGCGTCTTACATTCAGCATTTGGATTGTCGCCATCTTTGCAAAGCGCTCTGTACCGATGCCCGCCGTCACGGTGATGAACGGATAGTCCCCTCTGCTGCTTGCCACCGTGTTGAACTTATATTCCCAGCCCTGAAAGCCCTGCTCAAATTCGCGCTCCACGTCCGCCCAAGCAACTTCCTTAGCCTTCTCCTCATCAATTCCAAGACCTTTATACTTTTCAATCGCCGCTTTGTAGGTCTTTTCGGCATAGGGCGCAAGGATTTTGTCAACCTCGGGTACCGTAAAGCCGCCGTACTGCTGGCTTGCCGCGCTCAGCACAATATCTCCGATAACGTCAAAGGCGACGTCAAGCGATTTTGGCTCGTTATACCAGATATTGCCCATCTCAAAACCGCCCGACAAAACGCTCTGCACGTCAAAAAGACAGCAGTTCATGGTGTCGCGCCTGGCTGACATGTCATGGACATAAATATAGCCGTCACGGCATGCCTGTATTTCCTCCGTGGTCATAAAAAATTTCTGATACAGCTCTTTGTTGAACTGATTGAAAATCAGGATCCTCTTTGTGGAAACCAGCGCGGAATCCGTGTTCGCGTTTTCCTTATCGCCAACATACATGATGGACTGGCTTTTTTTATACACATCATCCATCATGCGCACGAAATCCTGCTTATAATTCCTGTAATCGCGGTAGCTTTTCGCGACAATCGGCTTTACCTCCTCAAGCGCGCTTTCCACGATATTGTGCATCACGGGAATCGGAATGGCGTCCGTGTCCATCTCATCCACCTTGCTTATGACATGGCTGCATATGCTGCGCTTGTCCTCATCGCTGAATTTAGTAAGCGCGCGGTAGGCTGATTTTCCGACTGCCGTAATCACCTTCTGTACGTTAAATTTCTCTCTGCTCCCGTCCTTTTTGATGACAAAGACATTTTTTTTCGGCTTGAAAAGCATACCGTAATCAATTTCCTCAACCATCCTGATTCCTCCCTTATATCATTTGCGCAAGCCACAACAAATTGTGCTCATATGGCGCACATTGCTCATTTTACATACAATATATGGTGCCGTTTACAAGTATAAGATAAGAACCTCATTATGTCAATCGGCTTTGGGCAATATCGTCATAATCACGATATTACGGAAATTTATTTATGTAAATTTAATAAAGAATGTGCCGGCGGCACATTCCCGCGCCGGGCGCGGTCGCTTGCACACAAAAAGCGTACCGACACATATCGGTACGCTTTTTACGCCCGTTTTACTCTTCAGTCTTTTCAGCCTTTTCCACCTTGACCTTCGGCTTCCAGCACTTTACACCGACAAATCCGCCGGCGCCTGCCACAACGACAATAACGGCAAAGACTAAAAGATAAGACAACGTCATTCTCAAAAATTCTATTAAATTCGCCATAAATAATCTCCATTCCGGAGCGTTAGCAACGTGATGTCATCAAAGCTATTTGTGACGCTCCTGCACAAATAGCAGTTTCTATTTCATACTTTTATAATATCACTTCTCCCACGGTATCGTCAAGCAGGTTATTTTTATCCGGGCAATCCGCCGCCGTGGTGGCAAGAGTGTCGCACCGCTCGTTTTCGGGATGCCCCGCATGCCCCTTTACCCATGTAAATTTGACATTGTGGGGCTGCTTGGCGCGCAAGAGCCGCTGCCAAAGGTCGATGTTTTTAACCTCCTGCCTTGCGCTGTTTTTCCAGTTCCTTTTCAGCCAGGCTTCTACCCAATGCTGATTAAAAGCGTCCGTCACATATTTTGAGTCGGATATGATTTCCACGTCACATGGCTTTGTGAGCGCCTCAAGCCCGACAATCACCGCCATAAGCTCCATGCGGTTGTTTGTGGTTTTTTTGTAGCCTGCCGAAAATTCTCTCTCATGGAGCTGCCCCTTAGTGTCCACATACTGCAAGACCGTCCCATAACCGCCCGGTCCCTCGGGGTTTCCCCTCGCCGCTCCATCCGTAAAAATTTTTACAAACATTGTAATCTCCATTCCTATAAATCAAAAGTTTCCCGCGTCCACTCACCTGTTTTTAAAAATCTGCCTGCCATCTCGTCGGCGCTCCTGATAATATCATCGGAAAAGCCGATAATCTCAAGAAGCCTTATGGCGTTTCTCGTATGCGCCCGGCCCCGCATAAGCCTGTACGAAAACAGCACATCGCCGTCCCTTACCTCCTCCTCGAAATGAAAGTTGTCATACTCGTTCTCAAGCAGTGTCGTAAGCTCTATGTCATGCGTCGCCGCAAAGCAAAGGATTCCGCTTTGTGAAAGCTTTTTTAAAATCTGCACGGACGCGGCTATCCGCTCCACGGTATTCGTGCCTCTAAGAACCTCGTCGACAAAGCACAGCACAGGAGCCTTACCCTCCGTAAGCGCAGCGTCGACAATGCGCTTCAGCGCCTTTATTTCCACCATATAATAGCTTTCGCCGTTTTCAGGATTATCGCGCAGCGACATGGACGACCGGATGCGGTAATAGTTGCCGCTGTAAGCTCTTGCACAGCAGGTATTAATGCTTTGGGCAAGTATGGCGTTGACTGCCGCCATCCTTAGAAAGGTGGACTTTCCCGATGCGTTTGAGCCTGTAATGAGCATTCCCCGGCTCTGCTCAAGGCTGTTCGCGACAGGCTTTTCAATACAGGGGTGAAAACCGTCTTTTATGACAAACGTGTCGTTTTTTCCCGGTTTCAGCTTTGGAACACAGTAATACGTCAGCGCCGCCCTGAAATACCCTATTGAGATAACGGTGTCCAAATAGCCGACACTGTCGGCCATGTCACAAATATCCTGTCTGTATTGCAGGATGGTTCCAAGCATTTTATTGAATTGAATGATATCAACGTGCGTGAGCATTTTTACATAGTCAAGAAGTATTCCGCCCGCGCTGCCTGTCACTGAGTTAAGCTTAAGCGCCATTTTTGAATTTTTCTCAAGCTTTTTGAGCTTATCCTTTTTTTCTCTTAGCGAGGCGGTATATTTATCAAATTCCGTTCCGAGCGCAAGCCCTGTTACTGCGTCAGCGCATCCGACAATCCTGATAATATAGGAAAATGCCGCAATATAAGCTGATGCGATACCCTTTTCCTTCATATAGCTTACAATATTGATGCACGCCGACGCAATCAGAAGTACGACGCCAATGGGTGTGTATGCAAAAAGGAAAGCAATAGAAACCGCAAGCAGCAAAATGCACAGATAATGCTTCAGGTTATTTCTTACTCCAAGCTCCCTGATATAATCCAGATAATCGGAAAGTGCGTATCTGCCGCTTTTTCCAAGCTCATGAAGCAGCATCATGGCGTCAAGGCGCGCCGTTTCATCCGACATCATATAATCGATATGCTTTTCCATGGCACACCTTGCGCCGTCGTCAGAAAGCGCAGGCTGCCTCAGCATCATATAGAGCCTCTCCTCACCTGCGGAGGACTGAGTAAAATTCATGCGTGCAAAGACGCTGTCCATATTTAAGTCATTCCAGGTGATGTCATCAATCATGTCGGACGCTTCATTTTCATTCCCGTAATGCTTAAAATTGCTCTCAATACGCGCAAGCTCCTCTCTGCCGCATGTGTTTCGGGCAAAGCTGCCGTAAAGATTTTTCAGGCGGTTCCGGTATTGCCGTTTTCTTTGCTTTTCATCATATGCGCCGCGCAGCATCACATATAAAATTATTTCAAAAAGAATCAGCAGGACAATCAATATTTCCATGCCGCCGCTCCTAAAGGTTTGACGGTCCGAAACCGTGCGGAAGCATTTCCGCAAGCGTCTGCTCAAGATACTTGTCCTCGGTAACTGCCGTGATGATGCGAAATTCATCGGGCTTGCAAAATTCCATCATAACCTGTCTGCACACGCCGCACGGATACGCATAATCCACGGGAGCGCCCGCATAGCCGCCCACTATGGCGATTGCCTCAAATTCGCGCTCTCCCTCGCTCACCGCCTTAAAAAAAGCGGTTCTTTCCGCACAGTTTGTGGGCGTATAGGCTGCATTTTCTATGTTGCAGCCCTTATATACCCGCCCTCCTTTTGTGAGAAGCGCCGCTCCCACAATATATTTTGAATATGGCACATATGCCATCTCTCTTGCTTCCAGCGCAAGACGTATCAGCTCTTTATTGTCCATAGCATTACTCCGATCCTTTTATTCAGCAAAGCTTCAATTTCTTTCTTCACCGTTTCTGCACTCCTGACGTGCAATTTATATTCAGTTTATCAAAAACAAATATATTGTCAAGCTCCTTTGACATATTCCCAAGCGACCGCGCTCGGCGCGAGAATGTGCCATCGGCACAAGAATGTGCGTTGGCACATTCACACACTAAAACAGGCGGGAAATTTCCCGCCTGTGGCTCTCAGATAATAATACAGACCATTCCGCCGTTTGAGTCGTTTACAATCTTTTGCATCGTGTCCTGAAGCTTTATCTGGCTCTCCTCCCCTATCATGGAAACCTTGCCGGTTATTCCGTCGTTGACAAGCTGCTCAACTGTTTTACCGAAAATATTTGTTTCCCAGATGCCGTCCTTTGAGGTTCCTGCATCCGATATGTAGCTGATTTAATCCTGCGCCTGCTGCTGCGTGCCTACAATGGGCGCTATCTCCGTTTCAATATTTGCCTTGATCATGTGGATTGACGGGCTTTGCGCCTTGATTTTTACCCCGTATTTGTTTCCGTGCTTAATCAGCGTCGGATTTTCCAGCGTAATCTCGTCGCGCTCGGGCGTTACCACGCCATAGCCCTTCTGCCGCACGCTCTCCAGGGCGTTGAGCACCTTGTTATATTCCTTTTTCATATCGGCAAGGCTTGATAAGAGCTGCATAAGCCGGAGCTCGCCCTTGATGCTCTCCCCCGTTATTTCACTTAAAAACTCATAATAGTATTTTGTGTCGCCGTCAAGCAGAAACGCGGCAGAGCCGTCCGCAATCCTGATGCTGTCATATTTGCATCTCTTGATATAATCGCTGTCCTTTTCAAGAAGTCCGCACACATCCTTCTCCATCAGGTCGCGCACAGTGCATATATCCGCCATCAGCGCCTTGAGCTTTTCGACAATCTCCTTTTTCATGGGATTATCCGGCGACATAATATCCATCCACTTTGGCGTATAGAACTCAACGGTCGATATAGGAAACTCATACATAACCTGCTCAAGAAGCATGGTGATATCTTCGCGTCTTAACTGGTCAATATTGACGGGAATTGCCTTAATATCATATTTTTTCTCAAGCTCTGCGGCGACACCCTTTGCTTCATCTCCGTAAGGCCGCGTGGTATTTACAAGCACGATAAAGGGTTTCCCTAGACGGCTAAGCTCCGTTATGGTCTGCTCCTCGGCATCTCTGTACGCCGAGCGCGGTATCTCTCCAAAGCTGCCGTCGGTAGTGACAACAATTCCGATAGTGGAGTGCTCCTGAATGACCTTCCTTGTGCCGATTTCCGCCGCCTGTGTAAACGGGATTTCATTCGGGAACCATGGCGTCTTTACGAGCCGTTCCTCATTTTCCTCCATATGCCCTGCGGCTCCCTCCACCATGTAACCCACACAGTCAATCAGCCGGACCTTCACATGTAGGCCGTCGCTTATCTCAATGTCAGCCGCCTCCTTTGTAATAAATTTGGGCTCGGTCGTGGTAATCGTCTTTCCGCCGCTGCTCTGCGGCAGCTCATCCAGGGTTCTTGCCCTCTCATGCTCATCCTCAATGTGCGGCAGCACCATGATATCCATAAAACGCTTGATAAACGTGGATTTTCCCGTACGAACGGGTCCCACCACGCCCACATATATCTCGCCTCCCGTGCGCCGGCTTATATCCCTGTATAAATTAAATTCCTGATTTGCATCAAGCTTACTCATATTTTCACCTTTCTCCTTTTAAAAGCACTGTCCTTCTTTTACTTTCAATCTAATTAAGCTTATGCAATTGTCCACAAAAAAAGAACCGGTAAGGTTCTTTTTTGTTCACCTGTTTGACATCAGTTTTATCATTGCCTCGTTCAGCCCCTTCACTGTGAGCTTATACATCGGGAATATCTCTTTTACGGCTGTTTCCGCCTCTCTCCACGGAGCCCTTCCGGGCGCCATTTTCGGATTCATCCAAACAACCCTTTTATAGCGTTTTTTCACAAGCTGCAGCCACTGATAACCTGAAATCCCGCCGTTAGGGCCTCTGTAATTTCCCGTTTCCGAATACAGCTCCTCCGGAGCCATCGCGGCATCGCCCACGATAATCACCTTGTAATCGCTGTCCGTGTTTCTGAAAAGCCACTCCGTATCAATCCAATCGCCGTTTTCACATTCCGGCGTCTTGTACAGCTTTGAATAAATACAATTATGGAAATAATATATCTTTACGTCCTTAAAATGGTTGGACTTGTTCACGGACTGAAACAAATCGTTCATAAGCCTTGTGTACGGTATCATGGTGCCGCCTGAGTCCATAAGCAGCATAAGCTTTACCGCATTCTTTCTCGGCTTCATCATTTCTATCTGCAAATATCCGCCGTTGTTGCAGGTTCTGTCAATCGTATTGTCGATGTCAAGCTCCGTCTTTGGAATGTCAAGCTTTGTTGAAAACTGCCGCAGCCGCCGCAGCGCCATTTGGAACTGTCTGTTGTCTATGACCTTATCGTCACGGAAATCCCTGTACTTTCTTGCGCCGACTACCGAAAATGCGGATTGATAGCCCGTAGTGCCGCCCACGCGCACGCCGCCCACATTTCCGCCCGTGTTTCCAAACTGCGTCTTTCCCATAGTGCCAATCCAAAAGCTGCCGCCATTGTGCTCCTCGTTTTGATCCTTGAGCCGCTCCTTAAATTTTTCCTCGACGTCGTCCTTATCCACATGTATTTCCTCAACCTGATTGAGCCAGTGCTTCTCCTCCTCATGAAGGAGCTTGCTCATCTCCGGCTTATCGAGCCATGAAAGCATTGTTTTCCCGACCTCATTATCGGTCTTTACGCCCTTAAAACACTCCTCAAACGCCATATCAAATTTGTCGAATTCCGTTTCGCTTTTGACAAGCAGCATTCTTGCGACATAATAAAATTGTGTCAGGGAGCTTTCGCACAGCCCCTTGTCAAGCGCCTCCTGCAAATCAAGCCATTCGCCGAGCGTCACATCCAGCCCCTTGTCCTTTAAAGCATAGAAAAATTTTGAAAACATTCGCGTTCCTCTGTCAATGAATTTCCTGTTTAACGGTTTCCAAGTCCTCATCCTTCTTCACGACTACACCCAAAAACGGCAGGTTCGCGCGCAGCGTGTCCGCAGAAATTCCGCCAATCTGTAAAGCATTAATCCAGTCGATCAGCTCAGATGTGCTCGGCTTTTTCCTGATATCGCGGATAGACCTGATATCATAAAATACCTGCATTGCATTCTTCATGAGATTTTCCTCGACATCAGGATAATGCGTCCTTATAATCTCCTCCATCAGCTCCGCATCCGGAAAATCAATATAGTGGAAAATACATCTTCTCAGGAATGCGTCCGGAAGCTCCTTTTCCGCGTTTGAGGTAATAATTACAATCGGTCTGTGCTTCGCTTTCACGGTGCGCTTTGTTTCATGAATGTAAAACTCCATTTGGTCAAGCTCCCACAAAAGGTCATTGGGGAACTCAAGGTCAGCCTTATCTATCTCGTCAATCAAAAGCACCACCTGCTCATCGCTCTCAAAGGCTTCCCCGAGCTTTCCGAGCTTGATATACCGTGCGATATCGTCGACCCCTTCCTCGCCGAATTGTCCGTCATACAGCCTTTGGATAGTGTCATACATGTATAAGCCGTCCTGCGCCTTTGTGGTTGATTTTACGTTCCATATAATAAGCCGTTTGCCAAGCGAATTTGCCACCGCCTGCGCAAGCATTGTCTTTCCCGTCCCCGGCTCACCCTTGATAAGGAGCGGTTTTTTCAGTGCTATCGCCACATTTACGCTCGCCAGCAGTTCCTTGCTTGCAATATAATCCCGTGTGCTGCTAAATGCCGTTTCCGCCATATTAAAACAATCCTCCATTCCGTATCGTCTGCGCTTATTTCCATTCCTCGCCGCTGAAAATTTCTATTTTCTTATCTCTGAGCATCAAATCCTTAACTGCCGCGTTGGCGCTCTTGTTGTTAAAGAGCACTTCGTTTACCTGCTCAATAATCGGAAGCTCCACATTATATTTCCGTGCAAGACCCATCGCCGCCTTTGCGGAATATACGCCCTCTACGACCATATTTACCTCGTCCATTGCCTCCTGCATAGTCTTTCCCTGACCTATGAGTATGCCCGCGCGCCTGTTTCTGCTATGCATGCTGGCACATGTAACAATCAGATCGCCGATTCCCGAAAGCCCGCAAAAGGTTTCAAATTTTCCGCCCATTGCAACGCCAAGCCTTGCAATTTCAATCATGCCGCGCGTAATCAGCGCAGCCTTTGTGTTGTCGCCGTAGCCGAGCCCGTCCGCGATGCCCGCCGCAAGCGCCACCACATTTTTGAGCGCCGCGCCAAGCTCAATGCCAAGCACGTCAGGACTTATATACACCCTGAAAACGTCGCTCATGAACACATTTTGGATGTACTCCGCTGTTTTTTTTGAGGCTGCGCCCGCAACAATCGTTGTGGGGATTCCCCTTCCAACCTCCTCTGCGTGGGAGGGACCTGACAAAACAGCCACGTCCGCCTGCGGTATCTCATTTTCAATAACCTGCGAGAGCGTCATAAGCGTTGACTCCTCGATTCCCTTTGCCACATTTACTATAATCTGCTCCTTAGCAACATATTCCTTCATCAAATGAGCCGTACTCCTTGTAAAGGACGACGGCACTGCAAGCACAAGAATATCCATTCCCGATACCGCCTGTGCCAAATCCGAGGTAAAACGTATTTCATCCGGAAGCTTCACTCCCGGCAGCTTGTCCTTCTGCTCATGCTCGCGGTTTAACATTTCAATCTCTTTTTCCAGCGCCGACCAGACAACCACGTCATGACCGTTGCTGCACAAAAGCACGGATAATGCAATTCCCCAGCCGCCTGCACCTATAATACCTATTTTTGACATTCCTGCACCTGCCCCTCATTTTTTTTCGTCAGATAAATTTTCCGTTCCTCTTTATGTATAAGTCTTTGTATGTTTTTCCTATGTCCCCAAAATGCCAAAGCTGCCAAAAGCGCCGTCACGACATAAAGCTCGTTCAACGCGCCTTGCGTCATCCCGAACACGCCCATCTGCCCGAATATTATCATTTCAGCGACAAGCACAAGCTCTCCCGTCAGCGAGCTTAGAGATACATAATGCGTGGCAAAAAACACGCCAAAGAATATAATTACCTGCGGTATGATCAGATAAGGATGGAAAAAGAACACAAAGCCCACCGTACAGGCAATTCCCTTTCCGCCCTTAAAACCTAAATAAAACGGGAAATTATGCCCTAATATTGTGCCTGCCGCCGCATAAATCACAAGCAGATACATAATATCGGCATACTGCTCCCTAAACAAAAGCCTGACGAGCGTCATTGCAATGCCTGTTTTCAAAACATCGCAGATAAGCACGATTGCGCCCGCTTTTTTGCCCAAGACACGCAGGGAATTTGTGGTTCCGGCGTTTCCGCTGCCGTGCTTTCTGATATCAATGCCATGCAGTCTGCCATAGATATATGAGGTCTGAAAGCATCCGAACGCATAGCCGATTACTAAGCATAATAAACGTACCATGGTTATTTGTCCTCCTTGCGTTCCCTTATGATAAATTTCAGTGAAGTGCCCTTGAAGCCGAACGCTTCCCTTATTTTATTCTCAAGGTATCTGGTGTAGGAAAAGTGCATCAAATCCTTACTGTTCACAAACACTACAAAGGTCGGCGGCTTAACGCCCACCTGTGTTGTATAGAAGATTTTCAGTCTCTTGCCCTTATCCGAAGGCGGCTGCTGAAGCGCGACTGCCTCCGTGACAATCTCATTGACCACGCCTGTTGAAATGCGCATCGTCTGATTTTCAATGACCATGTCAATCGTTTCAAACAGCTTTCCAAGCCTCTGCCCCGTGACTGCCGAAATGAAAACAATTTCAGCGTAGGTCATAAAGGACAGTGTGTTTTTCACCTTCTCCGTAAAGTGATAGATGGTTTTATCGTCCTTTTCCACGGCATCCCACTTGTTTACCGCGATGATAATGCCCTTGCCCCTGTCATGGGCAATACCTGCGATTTTCGCGTCCTGCTCCGTCACGCCCTCTGTCGCGTCAATCACAAGAATTACGACATCCGCGCGCTCCACCGCACTGACCGTGCGGACAATCATAAAGCGCTCAAGCTCCTCCTTGACCTTATTTTTTCTCCGAAGCCCTGCCGTGTCGATAAATACATACTCCTTACCGTTATACTTAATTTCCGTGTCAACAGCGTCCCTTGTAGTACCGGCGATATCGGAAACAATGACTCTGTTCTCACCTGCAATTTTATTTATAATAGAGGATTTGCCTACATTCGGCTTTCCGACAATCGCCACACGGGGTCTGTCATCCTCCGCTGTCTCAAGAGCGTCCTTATCAAACAACTCCGTTACGGCGTCAAGCATTTCTCCCATTCCCAGCTTGTTTATCGCAGAGATTGCATGAGGCTCGCCGATACCGAGATTGTAAAATTCATAAACATCCGCCTCATACTTTTCAAAGCTGTCAACCTTATTTACAACCAAAACGACGGGCTTATGGCTGCGTCTGAGCATGTCGGCAACCTTCGCGTCCGCGTCCGCAAGCCCCAGCTTCACGTCCACAAGAAAAATAATCACGTCTGCGGTATCAATTGCAATCTGTGCCTGCTCCCGCATATACGAAAGCATTATATCCTTGGTATCAGGCTCAATTCCGCCGGTATCTATCAGGGTAAAATTCCAATTCAGCCAGTTGATGTCCGCGTAAATCCTGTCCCTGGTAATGCCGGGGGTATCCTTCACAATTGAAATCCGTTCTCCCGCAAGTGCATTAAATAAAGTAGATTTTCCTACATTCGGACGTCCCACAACAGCCACTATGGGTTTCTTACTGTTCTTTTCCATTTTATAATCTCCCATTCCGGAGCGATTTATCGCGCAGGTACGCGAGCCGAATCTCAAATTCGGCTCTGCGATGCAAATTTGTGACGCTCCGGCACAAATTTGTGTGTAAAAAATAAGCTATCGAGCTTATTTTTTCACACTAATCTCCATTTCTATATAGTATCGCCTCAACGAAGTCCTTTCCGCTTGATTTTACAATATCTATCGGGACTTGTAAAGCTTTTTCAAGCTCATCGAGCGTCACATCGTCGAGGAAAACGTTCTCCCCGCTCCTTAAAACATTCTGCGGCAGCAGCAGACATTCGCCCAGTCTGCGACCTGTAAGCTGCGCCTTCAAATCCTGCCCGGTAAGTAGTCCGGACACGGTTATCATTTCGCCGAAAAAATCATTGTTTATGGAATACACATTTATCCGGATATTTTCAAACTCAGCCATAAGCCTGTCCGCCATTTCTTTGATAAAACGATGCGCAAGCTTTCCCGTGGCGATGGAAAGCTCCCTGCTTCCCATGTTGGAAATGCGCTTTTTATCCCTTTTGGCGGCATCAAAAGCCTCAGCAAACTCGTCCATCAGAAGCCTCAGCATCCCCACTCCGTTTTCAAGCTGCAGATATCCGTCATAGCGCTCACTCTCCGGAAGCTCCTCGTCCGCTAAAATATACCACTCATCGCTTGCATGGATAAAGTGCAGACCATATTTGGGATAGAGCCTCTCCTGCCACCCGTGGATAATGTCAAGAACCTCCCTTGCGTCCTCCTTTGTAAAAGGATCCAGCGGATAAAGCCCGTCCCTGAATTTGGAAAGCCCCACAGGCACTACCGATACGCTCTCAAGCCCCGGCAGATACTCCGATAAATCACGTATGCTGCGGTCAAGCTCAGCACCGTCGTTGACTCCCTTGCAGAGCACTATCTGTCCATTCATGGTGATGCCGGCACGGGCAAGCCTCCACGCTTTTTCCAAAGCCTCACCCGCAAAACGGTTATTCAGCATTTTGCAGCGAAGCGTCGGGTTCGTAGTCTGAAACGACACGTTAATCGGTGAAAGATTATATTTAATAATCCGGTCAATATCCTCGTCGGACATGTTTGTGAGCGTCACATAATTTCCCTGCAAAAATGAAAGCCTTGAGTCGTCATCCTTAAAATAAAGCGTTTCCCTCATTCCCTTTGGCATTTGGTCGATAAAGCAGAAAATACATTTATTGCGGCACGAGCGGTAATCATCCATAAGCCCGTTTTCAAAGGTTATGCCCAAATCCTCGTCATAGTCCTTATCGATTTCAAGAAGCCATTCCTCGCCTGAGGGCTTCCTGATAAGCACCTCAATATATTCGTCCTGAGTGTAATACTGATAGTCAAAAATATCCTCTATTTTATTCCCGTTTATCTCAAGAAGCACATCGCCCTTTTCAATCTCCATTTCTTCCGCAATGCTTCCCGGTTCCACCTTCTCCACAATGTGTAAATGCTGCTTTTTCATGTGCTGCCGTCCTTCTTCGAAAACAATTTGATCGTTTAAAACCATATATAATATCATACTGGAAATTTCTTGACGTGTCACTACCTAAATGTTATAAAAATCTACGGCTGTATAAAAAAGTGCGGGATTAATGAGATATTTTTCATTCTAATGTGTTATATATACTGAAACCGATTAAGCAGATGTGCCTTTACGGGCTAAGCGAAAATCGGGGGAAAACATTGTTGGTGAATGGGGGATTTCCATGCAGGAGAATACAAAAGAGGACAAGATAAAGCAGTATTATCCCATGATTTATAAGTATGTATATGTTCGTCTTGGGAATGACGCGCAGGTACAGGATATTGTGCAGGAAACATTGTACAAATATTTGCAGGCAAATATATCTTTCCCGAACGAAAGCAAAGAAAAATCATGGCTTTTTACGGTAGCGTCCAATTTATGCAAAAATTATTGGAGGTCAAACTGGTATAAGCATGTGTTCCCTGTTTCCGACAATGATATCCCGGGCACACAGTCCGGAGGAGCAGCTTGAGCAGGAAGAAGAGTACAGAAAGCTGCTTTGCTGTGTACTGTCATTGCCGTCAAAATATAAGGAGGTGATCCATCTATATTATTATGAAGACATGCGCATCCGCGAAATCAGCCAAATAACGGGACAAAAGCCCTCAACAATTCAAACCCGGCTTGACAGAGGCAGAAACCTGATACGAAAAGAATTGGAGGCGAAAAGCGATGAGTGATTTTATGCTGAATTATAAAAATGCTGTCGAAATGCTTGAAATCCCAGAGTTATCCAAGGAAACGCTTACAAGCGATACGGAACACAAGGTCAGAGCAAAAAAACTTTTAAATTACCGTATAGCCGGATTAATGTTTGCATTACTGATTATGACAATTGTGATGTTGGCATCAGCCACCGGCGTATATGCATGCAGGCAGCTTTGGAGAACTGTTCATCATACTGACAGTGGTATTGCCGTTACTGCATCCGAAGAATTGTATGACGGAGGACTTATAAAACATAATTACGAACCGGAGGAAGATGATAACTGTACCGTCACAGGCATACAGGAAGAGATTATTACGGAAGAAATTCCCGAACAATTAAATTTCAGCTCCTGGGAGGAGGCTGCAGCATATGTTTCATTTGACATAGCATCCCCTGATATTGACTATCCTGTCAGTATTTATGTATGGCCGAAGGAAAATCTTGTTGAAGCAGTCTGCGGATTCAATGGTTCGGAATTTTACATCAGATACCGTTATTACAATAATACCGAATGGGATTTTGAAACGGAATATGCAGGTGAAATTACGGAACGCTCATCATATGTGAACAAATACGGCGATGTGTTTTCGGAAACCTCCGTACTGATTGATGATGATACTTATGTTCATCTGTATGCTGCATTTGAGCACTACCTTATTCATCTCGAATTTAAGAACACGGATTTATCCGAAATACACCTTGTTGCGGATGCGCTTAATTTAGGATGCTGCAAACAGTAAAAGAATACAAACAATTTTTACTGCCATTTACGATAAAAACGGGATGTAAAATAACCTGAAATTTCTTGACGTGTCACTACCTGAATGTTATAAAATATAATGAGCGCAAAAAACAAGCGACGCAAAGCGGCATTTGTTTTGTACATGATGCTGCATTCAGCAAATGAGTGGAAGGAAAGGAACAGGGGAAATGTCCTATTTAGACGAACTTGAAAACGCCATGCCTGTGGCTCCGTTAAAGCTTATGGTTTTGGACAGCGCAGCCGGGCTTGGCAACAGGGTAAACGATTATCTTGTCGATTATCGCAGTAAGGTAAACAACGTATATAACAACGACCCCGCATTTCAGGGCTATGCGGAGAAGGATTATCTTTTCAAATTTTCCACACCGCGTTTTAACAGCGGCGAGGGAAAGGCTGTTTTGGCGGAAACTGTTCGCGGCAAGGATTTATTTATTTTAGTTGATGTCTGCAACCACAGTCTGACCTATAAAATGAACGGCTATATAAATCACATGTCGCCTGACGACCATTATCAGGATTTAAAGCGTGTGATTGCCGCAACAAACGGAAAGGCGCACCGCATAAACGTCATAATGCCCTTTTTATATGAGGGACGCCAGCACAGGCGCGCGGGCAGGGAAAGCCTTGACTGCGCCTACGCCTTTGAGGAGCTTACGCAAATGGGCGTAACCAACTTTATCACCTTTGACGCACATGACCCCAGAATACAAAATGCGGCTCCGTTAAGCGGGTTTGACAACTTTACGGCGCATTATCAGTTTGCAAGAGCGCTTCTGCGCTCCGAAAAGGATTTGGTGTTCGACAAGGACCACATCATTGTGATTTCGCCCGACGAGGGTGCGCTGGAGCGGGCAATCTATTTTTCGAGCGTTATCGGCGCGGACACGGGAATGTTCTACAAGCGCCGCGACTATTCGACGATTGTAAACGGAAAAAATCCGATTGTCGCTCACGAATTTTTGGGAAATGACATTGAGGGTAAGGATATCATCATTATTGACGATATGATTTCATCCGGCGACAGCATGCTTGATACTTCAAGACAGCTTAAGGCAATGAAGGCAAAGCGCGTGTTTATCTGCACCACCTTTGGACTTTTCACAAACGGTCTGTCTTCGTTTGACAAGGCATATGCTGACGGGATTTTTGATAAGGTTATAACCACCAATTTAAGCTACCGACCGCCTGAGCTTCTGACAAAGCCTTACTATATGGAGGCTGATATGAGCAAGTTTTTGGCTTCAATCATCGACTTTTTAAATCATGACCTCTCCATGGAAATGGTATCAACTCCCACGGAGAAAATACAGCGCATCATCGAGCTTTACAATGACGATCTGGAGATTTTCAAGGTGTAACCCCGGTCGTAATCAGCCCGCCGGCAATTCCTGCGGCATATTTCATCTCCGCGCAAATACAAAATCAGTACCACCACAGGCTAAGCCGGTGGTGGTACTGATTTGACTATACGCAAATTCTCTGAAAGCTTTTTTTGCCCTTCCTTATGATAAATTCCTCCGCAAATCCGGCTTTTGTATAGGCTGCCTTTACATCAGTGACCTTCTCTCCGTTTACAGACACTCCGCCCTGCTCCACTGCACGCCGCGCCTCGGACTTTGACGCAGTCATTCCTGCCTTTACAAGGATTGAAAGAATATCAATGCTTCCATCCGTAAAGTCCTCATCCGAGAGCATGGTTTTTGGCATGTTTTCGGAATTTGAGCCGCCCGCAAACAGCGCCTTTGCCGCCTCCTGCGCCTTATTTGCCTCCTGCGTGCCGTGTACAAGCTGCGTAAGCTCAAATGCAAGAATTTCCTTT
Organism: Lachnospiraceae bacterium; assembly: GCA_021202335.1. Taxonomy (GTDB): domain Bacteria; phylum Bacillota; class Clostridia; order Lachnospirales; family Lachnospiraceae; genus COE1. The sequence goes on along the minus strand of JAJQDE010000040.1, from coordinate 55,303 downwards.
GCCCGGTTGATCTGACTGCCCTCCCAATGCTCCATTTCTTCAATCTGCTCAAGTGGAAGGAAGGTAAGCATTTTTAAGCATTTTATAACATCAGCGTCCGCTACGTTTCTCCAATACTGGTAAAACTCATACGGCGATGTTTTTTCCGCGTCAAGCCATACTGCGCCCGACTCTGTCTTTCCCATCTTCTTTCCCTCTGAATTTAACAGCAGATTGATGGTCATTGCGTAAGCGTCCTTACCAAGCTTGCGGCGGATAAGCTCCGTGCCGCCGAGCATGTTGCTCCATTGATCGTCGCCCCCAAACTGCATGTTGCAGCCGTACCGCTTAAAAAGCTCCATAAAATCATAGCTCTGCATAATCATATAGTTGAACTCCAAAAAGCTTAAGCCGCGCTCCATGCGCTGCTTATAACATTCCGCAGCAAGCATTCTGTTGACGCTGAAATGCGGACCTACCTCACGCAAAAGCTCCACATAATTTAAATTCAAAAGCCAGTCGCCGTTGTTCACCATAATCGCTTTATCATCGCCAAACTCGATAAAACGGCTCATTTGTTTTTTGAAACATTCAATATTGTGGTCAATATTTTCTTTGGTAAGCATTTTTCTCATATCTGTTTTTCCGGTCGGGTCGCCAATCATTCCCGTTCCGCCCCCGAGAAGCGCAATGGGCTTATTTCCCCCCATCTGTAAACGCTTCATCAGGCAAAGCGCCATGAAATGCCCGACATGAAGGCTGTCCGCCGTAGGGTCGAAGCCAATATAAAATACTGCTTTCCCCGCATTAATAAGCTCCCGGATTTCCTTTTCGTCCGTCACCTGTGCAATAAGTCCCCTTGCCACCAATTCTTCATACAACTGCATTTTCCTATTCTCCTTTTCCTGTTTGATTTTGGATTCGGGAATGAAGCCGCTCAAAAGAATGTGCCGACGGCACATTCTTGCGCCGAGCGTTTTATCGTATAGGACGAACCTTCCTATACGATAAAAAAGCCTCGTCCGCGAATCAGTTAAATTCAAAGGACGAGGCGTCATATGCCACGTGTTACCACCTTTATTCGCACAGCGCTCACGCCCTGTGCCTCAGCAAGTACGGGATAATATCCGATACTCTTCCAAATATAACGTTTGGGAACTCCGTCACAGCCTACTCTCAAAAAAATTTCGGTGTGCAGCTCCGGGAGGTATTCACTGATGCTTTCCCCTGCTTCTCTCATCAACCGACTGCTTTCTGTTGGTTTCGGCAAAAGCTACTTTTTCCCTTCATGGCTTTTTAATTATAAAGTGATTATAAACGCACTTTTATGATTTGTCAATTTATTTTTCATCACGCTTTTCATTCAAATTCACCAGCTTCATGCTGTCCATGTCCAGCCGTCTGTAAAAGCAGTTGTTCGCCACGCCCTTGTACGATGTATGACAGATGTTTCCTTTAAGCGGGCGCGCCTTGTAGACAAGCGAATTCTGCTCGCAGTTTACCAAAATCTCCAAAAGCTCAAACTCGTTTCCGGATGTTTTACCCTTATGCCAAAGCTCGTTGCGCGATGTGCTCCAGAGCACGACGCGGCGAAGACGTATAGCCTCTCTCATCGCCTCCTCGTTCGTGTAGGCGATAAGTATCACCTCGCCCGTGTCCGCGTTTTGGATTGCGACAGGGATAACCTCCTGCCCGTTCATGCCCGCAATCTTTTTAAAGTCCAGCCTTAATTCATTGGTTTCTTCCGTAAATCCCATCTTTTTCCCTCTCTGCTCCTTCGCTGTGCATATTGATATTTTAAATGCGGAATATTGCTAACCGCCAGCCTAAAGCTCCAACATTTTTTTGAATTTTTCATGCAGCCCGGGATTTTGATGCTTCAGGGATATTACCCTGTAATCCCTGTCCAAAAAGCAGTGCGAGCTTGCCCCCGTGGTGTACGTTTTTCCCGTTTCCGCGTCCTTAAACTCATACTCCAGCTCAAACTTCACTCCGGTATATTTTACGGTCTTTACACTTATCTCCACGGTGTCGTCGAAATGCACCATGCTCTTATATTGGCACGATACCGAAAGCACCGGAATGATTATCCCCATCTCCTCAAGCGCCCGATAGGATATTCCCGCCTGCTTCATGACGTCAAGCCTCGCCTCCTCCATCCAGCGGATATAGTTTGAATGGTGTATGATTCCCATTTGATCCGTTTCATAATATTTTGCGTTTCGTATATATGGTTTTATGACAGTTTTACTCATTTTCAGCCTCCCGTATTATTTCTGTATCATTTTCATGCGGTAGAATTCACCCTCAAGCGCCATCAGCTCCTCGTATGTACCGTACTCCACGCAGCTTCCGTTTGCAATGACGGCAATCTTATCCGCCTCACGTATTGTCGACAGCCTGTGCGCCACGATGAATGTGGTCCTGTCCTTCACAAGCCTGTTGATTGCGTCCTGTATCAGCTTCTCTGAAATACTGTCAAGCGCAGAGGTGGCTTCATCGAGCACGATAATCTTAGGCTTTCTGATCAGCGCCCTCGCTATGGCGACGCGCTGTCTTTGCCCTCCCGAAAGCTTTCCGCCGTGCTCGCCCACCTGCGTGTCAAGTCCGTCCGGAAGGCTTTTTATCAGCTCCGAAAGATTTGCCGCCTCCACAGCCTCATAAAGCTCCGCGTCGCTTATATCCTCGCAGCCATAGGCAATATTTTCACGAATGGTTCCCGAAAAAAGAATGGAGGTCTGCGGTACAACCGCCAAATATTTCCTATATGTCCGCAAATCAACATTGCTTATATCATGACCGTCCAAAAGCAGCGTGCCGCTGTCCGCCATGTGAAAGCCGATTACCATATTCAATATCGTGGATTTTCCGGCTCCCGACTCACCCACCAAAGCAATCGTTTCCCCCTTATCCACAGGCAGATTGAAATTTTTAAGCACCATCACGTCATTGTTTTTATAGTGGAAGCTCACGTTTTGGAAATCAAACACGCCCTCCACATCCTCAAGCTTTTCCTTGCCCTCGTTCTGCTCGATATCATCGGATAAAAGAACCTCTCCAATGGAATTGACGGACTCAATGCCCTTTGTAAGGGTCGGAAGAATTGTCACTATTGCGGACACCTGATTGACCACCGTCGCAAAATAGCTTTGATACAGCGTTATGTCGCCTATCTTAATGCTGCCCTTAATCGCAAGCCACCCGGTGAAGGCAAGGCACACCACTTGGAAAAGCTGAAACACCGCCCAGCCGACCGCGCCAAAGACAGCCTGTATCACATCCAGCCTGTAACCCTTTTCAGCAACCGCAATGAGCCGGCTGTTCATTTTTTGCTCCTCCTCGCCCTCAAGCGCATGAGCGCGCGTTACGGGCACCAGCTCGACCATCTCCATAACGCGCGCCGAGGTTTCTTCCATTTCCAAACGGAACTCCCTGTTTCGCCTGCGCATCACGTTTCTGAACGATACCATCGTAATTGCCGCTGCCGGAGCGGCAAAGATAAAGAACATCAGCACGGTCTTGCTTTTAGAGCCTGTTACCACCAGCGCCACAATGATGTTGAGCGCAATATTCAGGATGCTTAAAAACATCTGTGTTGAGAGCGTTTCCACGGCTTCCACGTCACGTATGATTTTAGACTGCAGCCTGCCGGACTGCATTTCCACATGATATGCTATGGACAGCTGCTGCAGCTTGCGCACCAGCGCCTTTCTAAGTCCGGTTTCCGCATAACGCGTAGCCTGACTTTTATATGCGGTATACAGATAATTCATCGGCACGTTAATTACAATCAGCGCCCCCTCAAGCAGAGCATAAAATATAATGTTGCGCATGGTATCAGGATTTTGCGACGTCACGTCGTTAATGATGTTTGCCGTCACAATAGGCAGCACCCACACGCACGCGTGCTTGATAAAAAAACATATCACAGCCAAGACAAACTTGTGGTAATTGCCCCTGTAAAGGGCAAGCAGTATGCGAATCGGATGCCCCTCATATCTTCGGTAGCTTTCTATAAACCAATTCTCCGTATTAAATTTCCCCTTCGGTCTTGTTTTTTCCTGAAAATCACCCATCTGCTTTCCCTCATCCCCTATTTAAGCATCAAAAACGCCCCCAGATTTCCGCGCCTGCCCCGGCTTGCCCTGTGGCTGAAAAGCAGCCCCGGATTGCAGCAGGTACAGACGTCAGTCACCTCTATCTGCTCATCGGGCACTCCCGCGTCGCGAAATACTCTGTAATTAGCATACCACAAATTTAGCTGATATTTGCCGTTTTCTTTTTTAGATAAAAGGCAGTTTTCCATATCGCTGCGCAATAAGCTCTCATGATATCTTACAAGATATTGCGCCGCCATGTCATCATTTTTCGGAAAAGCCCTTTCAAAAGCGGCTGCCACGTCCTCGCTCACCTCATAGCAGCCTTGGCAAATGGAGGGCGCAATCGCGACCCGCACATCCTCCGCCCTTGTGCCAAACTCGCGGTTCATACATTCCAAAGTAATCTGCCCTATTTTACGGACGGTCCCCCGCCAGCCCGAATGTGAAAGCCCGATTGCGCGCTGAACCGGGTCAACAATAAACAGCGGCACGCAATCCGCAAAAAACGTCGCAAGAATAATTCCGCGCTCATTTGTAATCAGTCCGTCCACATCCGTATAATCAAGCGGACGCACAACTCCCTTTCCCTTGTCGGCGGCAGTCACCCTGCGCACGTTTGTCGTATGGGTCTGCTGAGAGCATACAATGTCGCCCGGACATTTTCCAAAATGAGCAGCCGCTCTTCTGAAATTTTCATCCACGTTTTCCTTTTTATCTCCACGTGTATAGCTGAAATTCAGTGTTGCCGTATCGCCCTCGCTCACGCCGCCCGCTCTGGTCGAGAAAAAATGCTCTGCGATGCCGGTCCGGTCAATGCCCCTAAATGTAAAATATGACATTTCCCGATTGCTTTTGTCAAATTCCAATCTGCATGTGCCGTTGCTTCCCTGTCTGACAATTCCTTCTGACATCTCCGGTCTCCTATTTCCTTTCGTTATATATATGAGCAAACGCGTTTTTATACCATGTGATTTTTTCGCCTTCTATCGCTACCACATCATAGCGTATCGCCGCAAATTCTCCTATGCAGTGCGTCATGCGGTAATAATCCGCAACTGCGCAGATGGTCTTTTGCTTTGCAAAATTGACCGCTTCGCCGGGCGCTCCCTTTTTATTGTCCCTGCGGTACTTCACCTCGATAAAAGCCGTGTACTCTCCATCTTTTCCGATTAAATCAATTTCACCGCGGCGGCTTCTGTAATTGCGCGCCAGTATTTGAACACCGCAGCCCTGCAGATATTCCGCCGCAGCCCGCTCATATTCCGCACCCGTTTTTCTGGTGTTCATATCAGTCCCTCATTTCTTACTCAAGCCTGCGAATTTTTATTGCTTTGATGCGCCGCAACCTTCGCCTTAATTTTATCCATATTGTCAACAAACAAAAGCACCTGCGCAACCACCTCATAAAGCTCGGGCGGTATCATGTCTCCGATTTGCAGCTTCGACAGCGTGTCCGCAAGCTTTTCATCCTTATGCACCGGCACCTGTGCCTGCTGCGCCTGTTCGATAATCTTCTCCGCAAGAGCGCCGCGTCCCATGGCAACGACTCTTGGCGCTTTATCCTCGGGGTCATATTCGAGCGCGACCGCCTGTTTTACCTTTTTTTCATCATCCTTCGGCATCGGTTCCCCTCCCGTCCCGTCTGATTTCAAGCCAAATAGCCACACTTTTTGATGAACGCTACAGTTGCGTTCATTTTATCACATTTTAAATAAAATGTACATCTTCCTGCTGCCTTTGGAATCCCCTGCATAAATCATAACCGTCCGTGAGCCTTAAGCTGCGTCGTTTCTTCCTCGGAAAGCTCCCTCCATGCGCCCTCCGGAAGCGATTCGTCGAGGCACAGCCCCCCAAAGGCTGTCCGCTTTAAATATGTGACTTTCCCGCCGACTGCCTGTATCATGCGCTTTACCTGATGATATCGCCCCTCCGTAATCGACAGCTCCAGTGAACAGCTCGCAGTCATGCAGGCTCTTGCGGGCAGCGTCGGAGCAGCGTCGCCGATATCAACCCCACGGGCAAGCCTTTCCGCGGCGTCCGGAAAAAGCTCCCCTTCATATTCCACATAATAGGTCTTTTCCACATGCCGCTTTGGCGAGAGCAGACGATGGGAAAGCTCACCGTCGTCTGTAATGATAAGCAGCCCCACCGTGTCCTTATCCAGCCTGCCCACGGGGAACAAATCACGCCCCTGCGCCGTGCGCATCAAATCCATGACCGTCATCTCATGATTATCCTTTGTCGCGGTCACGACGCCCGCCGGCTTATTAAGCATATAATAATGATACTGCTTAAAGCAAAGCTTTTCCCCGAAAAGCTGAATATCGTCCGTAAGCTCATTTACCGCAAGCTCCGGCCTTTTGACTACGCTGCCGTTTACCGCGACGTTTCCTTTTCTAATATACTCCTTAACCTGACTTCTCGTACCGGCACCTGCCTGTGCCATAAATTTATCAAGACGCATATCTGCCTCGCTTCCTGTACTAAATAAAATAAAAAATGAATACGCTTTATTAAGAAATTGCTTTGGGTGAACACATGCTTTTCAAAACCCTTGTCTGCCTGATTCTGATTATCGCCGTCCTGTGCCGGCCCGACGCAACCTTCGGGTATGCGTATGAGGGGCTGTGCCAATGGGCAGTCAAAATGGTTCCGACCCTCTTTCCGTTTATGATGATAAGCTCAATTATGGTATACAGCGGCGCGGATTTAGAGCTCGGGCGCATGCTTTCCCTCCTTCTAAAACGCGTCTACAAATACAGCGCCTGCGGTCTGTATGCCATTTTTATGGGATTTTTCTGCGGTTTCCCGATGGGCGCAAAGGTTGTGAGTGAGCTTTGCGAAAAAAATAAGCTGTCAAAGGAGGAGGCTGTTTCGCTTCTCAGCTTTTGCAATAATATCGGTCCCGCCTACTTTTTGGGAATCATCATTCCCATCCTTCACGCCTGCGGCTATCAAAGCACGCTGCCCTTTCTCTTTGGAATGTACGGTATTCCCGCAGTATACGGCGTTGTGCAGAGCCGCCGTTTCGCAGGGAGCCGGGGTGCAAAGCTCCCCCAAAGCCTCACACATGAGAGCACGCTCCCAAGCGAACAGCTCTCGCTCACGGGCTGCCTGAAAAGAGCCTGCCTTGAAAATACACAGTCGATTATCATGCTGGGAGGCTATATCACTTTCACAAACGCCTTCCGCATATTTTTGGATTTTTTTAAGCTGCCGGATAATGTAAAGCGCGTAGCTTCAAGCTTTATTGAAATAATGGACGGTGTGCAGACAGTTTATGACTCCACGCTCCCCGCTCACCTTAAAGCGCTTTGGATTATGACGGCGCTGTGCTTTTGCGGAATATCCTGTCTTATTCAGACAGGCAGCTTTTTGGAAAAGGCAGGGCTTCCCCTTGCCTCATATATCAGACACAGGATATTGCTTACGCTGATATCATTTTCCTATTATTCCTTTTTAATCTATGTCGTTTATTAATCCGGGCTTAATGCATTTGAGCCTGTGAAAGCTTATACGTTTGGTTTAAGCAAAATTAACCCACAGTTGTCTGCGGGTTAATAGATTGAAAAATTTTCAATTTTTCAATCAGCAAATTTGAGCAAAGACTCAAATTTGATAGTTGTATGGGAAATATTTTTCACAAAACCTTATGCATTTGAAGGGGTGCCGGCTTCGGCTGTTTCCTCTCCCTCCTCCATTACCTCCGGAGGGACAAGGTCTGCGCGGTTTGCAGTTACCACCTTGTCAATTTCCTGCAAATCTCCCACAAGCTTGTTGTAATCGTTTGTGGCAAGCTCTATGGACTGGCTGACGATACCCTCAAGGTTTGCAATCATCCTGTCTGCATACTGCATCACCGAGGATTTCATCCCGTTCGCCTCCATGGTGGCACGGTCAAGAATATCCTGAGCCTGCTGCGTCGCAAGCTCCACAATCTCATTTGCCTGTGCGTAAGCCTGCTGCATAATCTGATGCTCGCTGATTAATTCATTCGTCTGCACCGCCGCGTTGTTTAAAAGCTGCTGTGCCTTCTCCTTTGCATCATTTAAAATGGCTTCCTTGTTTGAGATCATTTTCTGATAACGCTTTATCTCCTCCGGGGTCGTCATGCGCAAATCCCGTATCATCTCATCGATTTCCGTCTTATTGACAATGATCATATCCGTAGAAAACGGCTTAAACTTGCAGTTTTCTATGTACAGCTCAAGGTCGTCAATAATCTGCTCAATTTTGCTGGTCATGTGATATTCCTCCCTTTATACTTGTTGTAAACAAGCTCCGCCACAAAATCCGGCACACAGGGCGATATATCGCCGCCAAACGCCGCAATTTCCTTTACTCCGGACGAGCTTAAATAGGAATACTCAAGGCTTGTGGTCAAAAATACCGTGTCAAGCATCCCTTTGGAAAGCAGCCTGTTTGTCTGTGCAATCTGCAGCTCATATTCAAAATCCGTAATGGCGCGCAGCCCTCTGACAGAACTATGAATCCCCTTCTGCGCCGCGTAATCGACCAAAAGCCCGCAGAAGGAATCGATTGTCACATTCGGCATGTCCTTTGTCGCCTCTTTTAATATACTAACACGTTCTTCAACGGAAAACAACGCATTCTTAGCCTTATTATCCAAAACGCTTACCGTAAGCCTGTCAAACATTTTGGACGCGCGCTTTATTACATCAAGATGTCCAAAAGTCATCGGGTCAAAGCTTCCGGGATAAATCGCCGCAGTCATCTTTCTCCTCATTTCTGCGCTGCTCTTTGCGTCTAAAGCAATGTTTGTGCAAGCAGCGCGCAGACACAAACTTGCAGAACCAACAAAGCCGGTTCTTGCTTCCATTGCTTAACCCTTTTTTATAAAAACATGCTTGTTGGTCTTATATCGCTTTTCTTTTTCGACCGTAAAGCCAAGCTCCACCGCATAAGCAAAGTCCGTTTCCAAGGACGCCTCCACCACAATCAGCGTATCCCGCCTTACAAACGGCGCAGTCCTCAAAAGCTCAAGCGCCTGTTTTTCATATTCGTGCCGATAAGGCGGGTCTAAAAATATCACATCCGCCTCGTCCCTTATGCTTCCGCGGATTGCCGCAAACACATCCTGTCTTAAGACGACTGCCTTATCGGCAAGATGCGTATGCTCCAGATTGTCCTTAATGCACGCGATTGCTTTTGGGCTGTTTTCCACAAAATACGCCTTTGCCGCGCCTCTGCTGAGAGCCTCGATTCCAACGCCGCCGCTTCCCGAAAACAGGTCGACAAACACTGCGCCGGGCAGATAGGGCATAAGCATATTAAAAAGCGTTTCCTTATATCGGTCCGTGGTCGGACGTGTATCAGCCCCCTCGGGGGTTTTTAATAAAAGGCGCTTTGCGCTTCCTGCAATTACTCTCATATCAATTTCATTCCTCACCAAATACCGCAAGCTTCGCAGAAACTTGCTGATGAACGCAGTTGCCCTGCATAGCATAAACAGCACTTCCGCATATCGCAAGTTTCGCAGAAACTTGCTGATGAACGCAGTCCTTGCGTTCATTATATCTTAATTTTTGTTCCTTTTCCATCTCTTTTGTTAAGTTTTATCTTATTTGCGTTAATTTTTTTGTTTTTATACGTAATCTCCTGTGTTTCCTCGGACGGACCGATGCAGTGTACCGACTCAATCCAATCCTTTTCGCCCAGCTTCATTCCGCGCACGCCCACGGCAGTCTTTTTCAGCTCGGAAATTTCCTCCACGTCTATGCGCAGGAAATACCCCTCCGCGCTTTGGAAAACAACATTCCGGCACTCATTTACGATGGAAACGTTCACCAGCTCATCTCCCTCACCGAGCTTTGTCGCCGCCACCGTGCGCTTTGCCACGTCAAATTCACCGCCGCTTACCAGCTTACACATTGCGCGTTTTGTCACAAACAAAAGCCTGTACAGACTCAAATCGGACCGGCTTGCGACCAAAAGCGCCGTCTCGTTTGCGGAGCTGTAATTGCTGATATTATCAATTGGAAGCCCCTTATCCCGAAGCCTTCCGAACGGCATATCCTCAACCTTTATTGTATGCATCTGCCCGGTGTTTGTAAAGACGCATATTTTCCCCGTGCTGCGGCACTTCACCACATGCTTAAACTCCGCATGCACCGCCTCGCGGTTTCTCTCATAGGTTGGAATATCAATCGTCTTGCAGTAGCCGAACCTGTCCATGAGAAACATCAAATCCGTTTCCTCAGGCTTCTTCTCCTCATAAACTGCCTCCTGTGCATTTTCAATGCGCGTTTTGCGCTTTTGGGCATACTCCTTTTTCAGAGCATCCAGCTCTCCGATAATCACCTGCGCCATCGAATCCCTGCGCTCCAAAATATCCTCGTATTTGTAGATGTTTGCATTGGTTTCGGCATTTTCCTTCATCAGCGCCTCAATTTCCAGACCGATAAGCTTATACAGGCGCATATCAAGAATGGCATTTGCCTGACGCTCCGTGAAATTTAACTGCTGCGCCATCACGGACGAGCTTTTTGAGCGGAATTTGATTCCCTCCGTGACGCCGTTTGTCAGACAGTTTTTCACCATGTTTCTATCCTTTGAGCCGCGCAGGATTTCAATAATCAGGTCTATGATATTGCAGGCGCGGATTAAGCCCTCCTGTATTTCCCGCTTCTCAAGCTCTCTGTTTAAGAGGGTTGTATACTTGCGTTTGGCTATCTCATACTGAAACTCCACATTTTTGGCGATAATGCCCTTAAGCCCCAAGGTCTCAGGTCTGCCGTCCGAAATAGCAATCATGTTCACGCCGAAGGTGTCCTCAAGGCGCGTTTTTTTGTACAATAAATTTTTGAAATTTTCGACGTCCGTATCCTTCTTCAGTTCAATGACAATCCGGATGCCCTCCTTCGAGGACTGGTTTGAGATATCAAGAATTTCCGGCGCTTTTTTCTGCTCATACAGCGCCGCCACGTCCTGCAAAAATTTCCCGATGTTTGCGCCGATCATTGTGTATGGTATTTCCGTTATCACAAGATTAAGCTTGCCGCCCTTAGTCTTTTCGACCTCCACGGCTCCGCGAAGCTTTATCTTTCCAACGCCCGTTTCATAAATGGACAAAAGCTCGTCCCTGTTGCACACGATTCCGCCCGTCGGAAAATCGGGCCCCTTGATGTATTTCATAAGCTCCGCAGTGGTAATGCTTTCATTGAGCATATATGCCTTTGTTGCGTCAATGACCTCGCCAAGATTGTGCGGCGGAATACTGGTCGCCATACCCACGGCAATTCCCTCCGAGCCGTTTACCAAAAGGTTTGGAAAGCGGCAGGGAAGCACCGACGGCTCTCTCTCCGTTTCATCGAAGTTCGGCACAAAGTCAACCACGTCCTTATCCAGATCGGCAAGGATTGCCTCCTGTGTGATTTTTTGGAGCCTTGCCTCCGTATAACGCATTGCCGCAGCGCCGTCGCCCTCGATGTTCCCGAAGTTTCCATGTCCGTCTATGAGCGGAATCCCCTTCTTAAAATCCTGCGTAAGCACGACCAATGCCTCGTATATGGAGCTGTCCCCGTGCGGATGGTACTTACCCATCGTATCTCCCACGATACGGGCGCTCTTGCGGTACGGTCTGTCGTAGCGTATGCCAAGCTCATGCATGTCATACAGGGTGCGCCTCTGCACGGGCTTTAAGCCGTCGCGCACATCCGGAAGCGCCCTCGATATTATGACACTCATTGCATAGTTGATAAAGGACTTCTGCATTGTGTCGGAATATTCTGTTTTTATAATCGTTTCTTCCATATAAAATAAATCCCCCATTATTGCTCAAATCTGCAAATATGTCGCAAGCGGCCGCGCCCGGCGCCGGAATGTACCTTGGACATTCTTTATTTTAATCCGAAAGCTTTAAATATCAAGCTCCGCGTCGGTGGCATGCTCATAGATAAAGCTCTTCCTCGGGAGCACGTCCGTCCCCATAAGCATCTCCGTTACCTCGGAAGCCATTCTCGCATCTTCAATCTCAATCTGCTTCAAAATCCTCGTTTCGGGGTTCAGCGTGGTATCCCAAAGCTGCTGTGCATCCATCTCGCCCAAGCCCTTATACCGCTGCAGTGTAAAAGCCCCCTTGTGCTTCCTGCGGTATTTTTCGAGCGCCTTATCGTCATAAAGGTACTCCTCCTTCCCCTTCGCGGGCATCGCCTTATATAAGGGCGGCATGGCGATGTAGACATGCCCCTCATAAATCAGCTCCGGCATAAAGCGGTAAAACAGCGTCAAAAGCAGATTGCTGATATGCTCTCCGTCAACGTCCGCATCCGCCATGATAACGATTTTATCGTACCTTAGCTTTGAAATGTCAAAATCATTTCCGTACCCTTCCGAAAATCCGCAGCCGAAAGCATTGATCATCGTCTTTATCTCTGCGTTTGCAAGCACCTTGTCGATGCTTGCCTTTTCAACGTTTAAAATTTTGCCCCTAATCGGCAAAATCGCTTGATACATGCGGTTCCTTGCGGTTTTTGCGCTTCCGCCCGCGGAATCGCCCTCCACAATAAATATTTCACACCTGCTGCTGTCCTTTGACTCGCAGTTTGCAAGCTTTCCGTTGGAGTCAAAGGAAAACTTCTGCTTCGTGAGCATGTTTGTCTTTGCGCGTTCCTCGGTCTTTCTGATTTTAGCCGCCTTTTCCGCACAGGAAATGACACTTTTTAACACCTCAAGATTACGGTCAAAATATCTCGGCAGCTCATCGCCCGTCACCTTGCTGACCGCCTTTGACGCGTCCTGATTGTCAAGCTTTGTCTTGGTCTGTCCCTCGAATCTCGGCGACGGGTGCTTGATTGAAAGCACCGCCGTCATGCCGTTGCGCACATCCGCGCCCGTAAAGTTCACATCCTTTTCCTTTAAGATGTTAAGCTCGCGGGCATAGCTGTTGATGATTGTCGTAAACATTGTCTTAAAGCCCGTAAGGTGCGTGCCGCCCTCCGCATTATATATATTGTTGCAAAAGCCGAGAACACTCTCATGAAATTCATTTACATACTGAAAGGCGCACTCGACCGTAATATCTTCGCTCACTCCCTTAAAATAAATGATATCGTGAATTGCCTCCTTATTCTTGTTCAAATCTTTGACGTAACCCACAATACCCTCAGGCTCCAGATATGTTATTTTTTCCGGCGCTTCGCCGCGCCTGTCCTCAAAAATAATCGTAAGCTCCGGATTCAGATACGCTGTTTCGTGGAGCCTGCTTTTCACATCCTCCGCCTTGAACCACGTCTTATCAAAAATGGACGGGTCAGGCGTAAAATTGATGGTGGTTCCCGTTTCCTTCGTCCTGCCGATAACGGGCAGCAGACCATCGACAAGCTCCGTTACGGGATTTCCATACTCATATTTATCCTGATGAATCTGTCCGCCGCTTTTCACCGTCACGGTAAGCTGCGTGGAAAGCGCGTTCACCACGGATGAGCCTACGCCGTGAAGCCCCCCGCTCGTCTTGTAAGCGCCGTTGTCAAATTTGCCGCCGGCGTGAAGCGTCGTGAACACGACCCGCTCCGCGCTCACCCCCTTTTGGTGCATCCCGACGGGAATACCGCGCCCGTTGTCGGAAACCGTCGCGGAGCCGTCAGCTTCAAGTGTCACGCGTATCTCGCTGCACGCCCCCGCAAGGTGCTCATCCACGGAATTATCCACTATCTCATATATCAAATGATTAAGACCCTTCGTCGAAACGCTTCCGATATACATTCCAGGTCTTTTTCTCACAGCCTCAAGCCCTTCCAAAACGGTAATGCTTGACGCATCGTAAACATTTTTATCTGTTTTTGCCACTTTTTTGCCTCCATGTCTGCAGACTGTTTTCGCCGTCCTTGGCGCACAATAATGAATGATGCCTTTGCTGTTTGCCGCCGTGCGTGAATTCGAGAGCCATGCGGCTCTCGAATTCACGAGCCTACAGGCTCTGCTTTCGCCCTATATCTGACGTCATAGTCAAATTCGGCTGCAAGCCGCCAATTTGCCTCTGCCGCCATCTGCACGGCTCATTGCTTTCGTGTACATTATAGCATAACTTTTTTTTCTTGCAAACTCCTATGTTGGTATAAAACTTTTAAGGAAAAAGCTTTGGATTTTTATAAATTTTTGTGCATTTATTTCAATACAAGCATTGCAAATGTGAAAATTTTGTATAAAATAGTAAGTATAAATAACTTACAAACTATATCATGAAAAGGAAGGATTAAAACTATGTATGGATTTGGTACGATGATTGAACAGTTGAAGAAAAACCCTAAGACGATTGTGTTTACAGAGGGTACTGACCCGCGTATTCTTGAAGCAGCATCACGTCTTCTTGCCAGCAGCTTCCTTCATCCCATTCTCGTAGGCAACGAGGAGGATGTTTTAAAAGCGGCAGAGGAAGCCGGCTACAATATCCGTGGCGCTCAAATTATTGACAGCAATCATTACGACCGTTTTGACGAGATGGTAGATAGATTTTGTGAGCTTAGAAAGAGCAAGGGAATGACTCCCGAGGAAGCAAGAAAGATTTTAGCGCAGCCCAACTACTTCGGCACAATGCTTGTGCAAATGGGCGTTGCGGATTCCCTTCTCGGAGGTTCTACATACTCTACCGCCGACACGGTTCGCCCGGCATTACAGATTATCAAGACAAAGCCCGGCAACAGCATAGTTTCTTCATGCTTTATATTGGTTCGTCCCGGTGCAACAGGCGAAAACGAGGTTCTCGCGATGGGCGACTGTGCTATCAACATTAATCCCTCCGAGGACGAGCTTGTGGAAATCGCAGGCGAAACCGTTGAGTGCGCTAAGATTTTCGGTGTTGACCCCAAGGTTGCATTCTTAAGCTACTCTACTCTCGGCTCCGGCAAGGGTCCCGATGCTGAAAAGATGCGCAACGCGGCAAATAAGGCAAAGGTAAAATATCCTTCCGTTCCCATCGAGGGCGAGTTACAGTTTGACGCTGCCGTTTCTCCCCGTGTCGCACGTACAAAGTGCCCCGGCTCCGAGGTGGCAGGACATGCCAACACCTTTATTTTCCCTGACATCAACTCAGGAAACTTAGGCTACAAGATTGCACAGAGAATGGGTAATTTCGAGGCATACGGTCCTATTCTTCTCGGTCTGAACGCACCCATCAACGACCTCTCACGCGGCTGCAACGCTATCGAGGTTTACTCAATGGCAATCATTACCGCTGCTTTAGTTTAAAAATATGCACAAAAAAAAATGTGAAAAGAAGCAATGCTTCTTTTCACATTTTTTTTGCGCAGGCAATCGCCAGGGCGCCGGGACCGATATGACAGGAAACGCTCAGCGACAGATGGTCCACATAAACAGGATAATCCGGGAACTGCGCCGCAAGCTCATCCCTTAGCTGCTCTGCAGCCGCCTCATTCTCCGTATGCGCAATCTGCAAATACATTTGATTTTCCGGTGAAACACCGCCAAATCGCTTTTCAATATCGCTCCTTATCGCGTTTATCATAATCGATTTTGCCTGATTTACGGTACGCGCCTTTGCAAAGGCGTCAAGCTTTTCTCCCTGTATCTGCAGCACGGGCTTTAACCTTAAAAGCGTTCCGAGCGCAGCCGCCGCAGGGGTAATCCTGCCGCCCTTTTTTAAATAATATAATGTGTCTATCATAATGTAAATGCTTGAGTTGAATTTGTCCTCCTCAAGAATTTTTTTTACTTCACTTCCGCTTTTTCCTTCCCCTGCAAGCGCTATGGCGTCCAGAACCGACTGCCTCTGCGTCACGGAAATACGCTGATTATTCACGACATGAACCTTTCCCTCGTAATCCTGCGCAAGCATCGCGGCTGTCTGGCAGGAGCCGCTCAGCCCGCTTGACATCGGTATGTGCACAATCTCATCATAGTCCGCCAAAAGCTCATCCCAAAGCTGCATAACGGACTCGGGCGAGGGCTGCGACGTGGAAATATCCGCATCGGACGCAAGCCTTTCATAAAATTCCCTGCGGCTTAGGGTTATCTCCTCAAAGTATGTTTCACCGTCAATCATAAACGGCATCGGCAGCACGCGTATGCCAAGCTCCATAGCCTGTGCCTGCGTAATACCGCTGTTACTGTCTGTAACAATTGCAATCTTAGACATCTCAATCCCCATTCTTTCCATCAAATATTTATAAAATCATTGTCTGAAGAGATATTCTCCTCATAATGCCGCCAAAATCCCTCATGCTCCCTGACGGGAACTCCCGCATTTCCCACATACGCCGCATAAAGCTCCTGCGCACAGCTCTGCGCTTCCTGCAATATGGCGGCGTCCTGATAGATATCGCCGATTGAAAATTGGAACTGCCCGCTTTGGCGGATTCCAAACAGATCGCCCGGTCCCCGCAGGCGCATATCCTCCGAGGAAATGAAAAAGCCGTCATTTGATTTATTGAGCACCTGCAGACGCTCCATATTATCATTCTGACCCGCGGAGGTCATAAATATGCAATAGGACTGGCAGCTCCCCCTGCCTACGCGCCCCCGTAGCTGATGGAGCTGCGCAAGCCCGAAACGCTCCGCGTTTTCGACCAGCATCACCGTTGCGTTCGGCACATTGATGCCAACCTCGATAACGGTCGTAGACACCAAAACATCTATGCTGCGGTTTGCAAACTCCTCCATGACAAGGCTCTTTGCTTTCGGCTTCATCCTGCCATGCAGGTAATCAATGCTCACGGTCGAAGGCAGCTCCTGTTTGAGCTTTTTGGTATAATCCATTACATTTTCCAACGCGGGACGGTCGCCCGTCGGCTCGTCGTCGGAGTCTACCATTGGACAGATTACATAAGCCTGTCTGCCCGCCTCTACCTCTTTGGCAATAAAATCATACGCTTTTTTCCGATAGTCCGTGTTTACGACACAGTTCTTAATCGGAAGCCTGTTTGACGGCAGCTCATCCATCACGGAAATATCCAAATCTCCGTACAGAATCATGGCAAGAGTCCTCGGAATCGGCGTGGCGCTCATCACCAGTACATGAGGCTGCTGCCCCTTTTTTGCCAGCGTTTCCCTCTGTTTCACGCCGAAACGGTGCTGCTCGTCCGTAATAACAAGCCGCAGATTGTAAAACTCAACGTCGTCCTGTATAAGCGCCTGCGTGCCCACAATGACATTGCACACCCCAAGCGCAATGCTCTCCTTTGCGCGCCGCCTTTCCTTTGCGGTAAGCGTTCCCGTCAGAAGCACGCACCTGAACGGAAGCTTATACTTTTCGGTAAGCTCCGATATCGTTTCATAATGCTGCCTTGCAAGCACCTCGGTCGGCGCCATAAATGCCGACTGCGCATTGTTCATGGCACACATCAGCATGGCAAGAACAGCCACGATTGTTTTTCCGGAGCCGACGTCCCCCTGCACCAGCCGGTTCATAATATGCGGCGAGCTCATGTCCTCCTCTATCTGCGCCCACACCCTTTTTTGCGCGTTTGTAAGCTCATAGGGAAGGCTCATGATGAAATCCTTACACGCGTCAATGCGCATCATGGGACAATCGTTGACCTCGCGCAGCGTCATATCCCGCAGCATCATCACTGAGATAATGAAAAACAGAAATTCCTCAAATACAAGCCGTTTTCTTGAGGCAAGCATCTCCTCCCTGCACGACGGAAAATGAATACCCGAAATGGAAGAGCGCAAATCGCAAAGCCCGTATTTTTCCCGCAGCTTTTCGGGAATATAATCCTCCTCAAGCGAAAGCGCGTCCACCGCCGCACGCACAGCCTTTGTTATGGCGGCCGTCGTAAGTCCCTTGGTGGTCGGATAAATCGGGGAAAGCCTGTGAACGTTTTTTTCAAATTCCTGCGGGCTGACGATTTTGGGCTGCTCCATTGCCAGCCTGTTGTTTTTTAAGACTACACGTCCACGAAAAATGTATTGCTTTCCGGGCAGCAGGCTGTTTTTGATATAAGGCATATTAAAATACGTAATGTCACATGCTCCGCTTGCATCCTTCACTCGCGCACTTGTGACAGTCATATTCTTTCTAAGGTACATTGTCCGCGGCGCGCTTATCACTGTGCCCTGTATGGCATATACCTGATTTGCCCTCAGCTCGCCTATTTTCACGATATCGTGCCATTCCTCATAATCCCGCGGATAATGGGTAATCAGGTCGTGAACCGTAAAAATATTAAGCTTATGGTACAATGCGGCTGTTTTCTCGCCAATGCCGCTTATGGCGGTAATCGAATCATTTAACTGCATAGCCTACTCCGCCGAAACAATATACGAGTAAACGGGCTGACCGCCTGACTGCAGTTCAACATCGCAGCCGGCAAACGCCGCCTTAACCCTGTCGGCAAGCTCCCGCGCCGCGCTCTCCTCAACGTCAGCGCCATAGTAAATGCTGATAAGCTCAAACCCGTCACGCATCATGCCCTGAAGCATGTCAAAAGCGGTTTCCTGCAAATCCGTACCTACTGAAAGAAGTCCGCTGTCGCCAATCCCCATAAAATCGCCCCTGCGGATTTTTCTGCCGTCAAGCTCCGTGTCACGCACAGCATATGTCACCTGACCCGTCGCGACATGCTCCGCCTCCTGACACATCACCGCCTCATTCTCCTCTGCGGAAATGTCAGGCACATAGTTGATAATCGCCGTAATCCCCTGCGGCACGGTTTTGGTCGGAATGACAATGATATTTTTATCCGTGGTAAGCTGCTTTGCCTGATTTGCCGCCAAAATAATATTTTTGTTATTCGGAAAAATAAAAATGTTGTCAGCATTAATGCGGTCAATCGCAGTCAGGATGTCCTCCGTGCTCGGGTTCATGGTCTGTCCGCCCTCAATAATATCGTCAACACCAAGCGAGCGGAATATCCCGTTTATCCCGTCCCCCGCAGATACCGCGATAAAGCCCGTGTCCTTGTGCTCCGGCTCTTTTGCCTCGGGAACCCTCTGCATCTCCTTCTCCATCATATCGGAAACCTTCTCATCGCGCTCCAAACGCATATTTTCGATAATGATATTCGTGAGCTGACCATACTGCAAAGCTCTCTGCAGGGCAAGCCCCGGCTCGTTCGTGTGAACATGTACCTTCACGATTTCCTCATCCGCCACCACGACAATCGAGTCGCCGATGGACGAGAGGAAGTTTTTAAATTCCATCTCCCGGGTCTGCGAAAGCTCCTGCTCTGTCATAATCAAAAACTGCGTACAATAGCAGAATTTTATTTCCACATTCGCCTGCGCCTCAATATTTGAATTTACGCCTGCGCTCCCGGCTTTTGTTTCCATATTCAGTGAGAAATCCGATTCCTTACCCAAAAACGCGTCAAAGCCTCCCTTGAGCGCCTCGACCAGCCCCTGTCCGCCGGAATCGACCACTCCCGCCTGCTTTAACACCGGAAGCATTTCAGGCGTCTGTGAAAGAACGATTTCCGCCTCCTTGATGACCTCGCGGATAAATACCTCCAAATCCTCCTCACCCGCCATGGCAAGGTCGTCCGCCCTTTTTGACGCTCCTCTTGCCACCGTAAGGATTGTCCCCTCCTTCGGCTTCATTACTGCCTTGTATGCAGTCCGCACCGCCTTATCGCATGCCGCCGCAAGAATTGGCACAGTAAGCTCATCATACTCTTTTATCACCTTTGCAAAGCCTCTGCAAAGCTGTGAGAGAATAACGCCCGAATTTCCCCTCGCGCCTCTTAAAGAGCCTGTGGAAACAGCCTTTGCAAGCGAAGCCATATCGGGATTTTCAATCGCCGCCACCTCTTTGGCAGCAGCCATCATGGTCATGGACATGTTCGTCCCCGTATCGCCGTCAGGTACGGGAAATACATTCAGCTCATTAATCCACTCTTTTTTATTTTCCAAATTTTTTGCACCGGCCAAAAACATATTTGCAAACATTTTGGCGTCGATAGTATTTAAACCCACTTCAAGAATCCTCCTTAATCAATTACCCGGACGCCCTCAACATAGATGTTGATTTTTTCAATCTCAAGCCCCGTAAAGTTTTCTACCTTGTATTTTACACTGCTGATAAGATTATCGCATACCGTAATAATGCTGACGCCATACGAAACAATGACGTGAAAGTCAAGCGTTAATCTGTTATTTGCGATGCTTACCGATATTCCGTGCGTGATGCTGTCCTTCATAAGCAGCTTTACCAAGCCGTCCTTTACATTGACCGACGCCATCCCGACAATCCCAAAGCACTCCACCGCCACGCTTCCCGCATACTGTGCAATCACCTCAGAATCGATATAGATATTACCCATATGCGTATTCATAGAACCCTTCATAAAATCCTCCATTCCTGCTAAAGCCCGCAAATTCATATCATGGCTGCAATTATTCTTATTATAACCTTTTTTGCGTAAAATGAAAATATGTATTTTATAACAACTGTTCAGAACAACCGTTCAAGCAGCCATTCTGTATATATTTTTTAAAAAACAGCTTGCCAAATATGTATTTTTTTGTTAGAATAGTTTTGTTGTGAGTCAATAATTTAGTGTGGTCGAGGAGGTGCTTAACTATGGCAAAATGTGATATTTGTGGCAAGGGCGTTCAGTTTGGAAATAACGTAAGCCACTCTCATAGAAGAACCAATGCAATTTGGCATGCAAACATAAGACACGTAAAGTGCAAGGTAAACGGAGCTTCTAAGAGAATGCACGTTTGTACCAGATGCTTACGTTCGGGTGCAGTGGAAAGAGCATAAAAATACGGCAAAAAAGGAGCTTTTTAAAGCTCCTTTTTTTATCGTATAGGAAAGTTCGTCCTATACGATAAAACGCTCCGCGTGGATGCGCACTCGCGCAAAGATGAAATATGCCGCAAGCGACCGCGCTCGGCGCGAGAATGTGCCATTGGCATATTCTGCCGACGGCACATTCTTTATTTCTACCCTTCACAATATCTGCTTCTTAAGCTCTCATATTCTGTCTGTATTTTTATAAGTGTCTTTGTATCACCGTACTTATTGTCCGGATGGAAAATCTTCAGCAAATCCTTATAACGCTTTCTGAGCGCAAGCTCACTGTCAACGCCTCTGAAGAAGCTTGTTCCATCATATGCATCCGAGGCTCCGCTATACTGATGCACGTTTGAGCGGGAAGATCCGGACATCTTTTGCCTTCTGTACTTACTCTTCTCATGCTCAAAATTAAGCCGCTCACACTCCAGCGCTTTCCTGTCCACATCCAACTGGCGATAAGCGTTCTCTATAATCTTCAGCTTTTTTTCGATAAAAATCTCGTTATCATCATAACGCTTTTTTATCGTCTTTTCCATACTCTCAAGCTTACTCTTTTCCTGCTCAAGCTCAGCCTTAAGGTTCATAAGCTCATGGTTGAACTCCATCAGCTCGTCCCGTCTTGCCTGTATGCGCACCTGCTCCTGAAAGAGCCATTTCTTTACATCCTCGGGACTTTCCTCTGTTTTCTCCTCATTAAGCTCCATCAGCGATTCCTCAAGCTCCGCCATATTAATCCCCCATTCCTGCTAAAGCCCGCAAATTCGTGCTTACGTCCAAACGCGCCAAGAGCGCCCAAAATTAACCGCAACTGAAAAGATTATACCCCACAATAATAAAAATTGCAATCAGCAGTAATCCAATCCATGTCTTTCCCAGCACCAGCATGAAAAGCATACCCAAAGAAAAACACATGACTGTATATCCGATAAGTCTACGCATACAGAATACTCCGCCGGTTCTTTATTTATTATATGCTTCACTGTGCAAAATAAGCATTCCTGTTTTTATTCCTGCTTATCGGGGAACGCCGCCTTCACTGCATCCGCATCGTCCGGCATGTCTGCCCTTGAAGTAAAACGGTCTATCAAATCAGGAACCATATCCACAATTTTATTGACCGTATCCTGATTTTTGATATTCACAAGCCTTACCTGTCCGTTTTTAATGACAAGCACTGCGCTTGGCGACATCTTTCCTCCCATTCCGCCGCCGCCGCTGTCTTTCTTATCCTGCGATACCGCGCCTGCGCCGACGCCAAAGCTGACATCCACCAGCGGCACGATAATCGTATCGCCAATCTGTGACGGCTCGCCTACCACGGTTTTAGACGAGAGAAAGGTTTCCATTCCTTTCATCATTGAATTAATTACGCCATTAAAATTATTTTCCGACATAAATTCCAAACCTCCGAATTTTCCATACAAACGCTCAGATTTTAAGCTGACTGCGCAATTGTCTGATATTCCTGTCCGTCATAAGCAGCTGCACCGTCCGGACACATACAATGACGCGCACCCGCCCCTTAAACCAAAAGCTTCCTTCCGCAATTTTGCGTTCAAACTCCGGCATAATATCAATCCTGCCGCAGTGAAGCGGATAGCTCATTCCCCACAGGGCAAGCGCTTCTCCCGTAACAGCTGGGTCATCAAAGCCCAAATGCAGCTTCACTCCATACTTTTTCGGGCACAGGCTTTTAAAAATTTTCAAAAGCCGCTTTTTGCAGAGCAAAAATGCCTGCCTCGTGCTCTCCCGGTGCAGCAGCTCCCAATAGTATTCCGTATTATCCCTAAGCTTTTTCATTGTAGCATATATCTTTTGAAATGTGAACTTAAACTTTCTAAAAATATTAATAAGCTTTTCATACAGCTTCTTTACCTTCAAAAACATTTTTTCAAAAGTGTTTTTGAATAACGTCTGCTTCTCAATATCCTTCCTCTCTGCGGGTTCTTTGGCTTTTTCCTTCTTATGTGCAGTGCCGGTATTTTCCGAAGCCGCCTTAAGCTGCGGCTTCTTCTCCTCACGGCTGCCGCCCTTTTTGTTCTTTTTTCCCTTTTTTCCCTTTTTTATCTTACGTTCCTTCAGATTATCAAAAAGCGGAACGCCAAACAGGCCCGCCTTTACGCAAAGCCGCTCACCGCTCTTATAGCTGAAGCTCACAAAAGCCATAAGCCAGCCTGCCCTCCCCGTAATATCCGCGCCGCTGTCGTCATAGCTGCCGCGCGCTCTGTATCTGACCGGCGCAAACAGGATAAGCACGATAAGCAGGAGAAGCAAGCCGGCTATGACCAAAATGCATATTCCTATTATTTTCAATATGGTTAATATTATTGATATCATACAAATCCTCATTCTTACTGCTGTCCGTGCCAAAGCATTCCGCACTATGAGCGAAAAAATGTCTTTACGTCATATCCCCCCGTTATTCTGTATACATCCTCCA
This sequence comes from Lachnospiraceae bacterium, assembly GCA_021202335.1. Lineage (GTDB taxonomy): Bacteria > Bacillota > Clostridia > Lachnospirales > Lachnospiraceae > COE1. The sequence continues at coordinate 32,064 of JAJQDE010000040.1, read as the reverse complement.
GCATATCCGCAACAAGCTTTACTGCCTGCCCGTACCCCGCAGCCAGTCCCACTATGTACGGAGAGTTTTCCTTTTCCCTGTAATAATCCTGTTTCAGCATACTGCTGTGGTATATCTCCAGCAAATCATCGTTTTTTGCCAGCGCTATCACATAAATAATAGGCTGCGGACGACCTGTCCTCAGCTTCCATATCACTCTCCGCCGCTTATTCTTTACGGACGGGCTCATATATAAGTCTTTGCAAAAGCGCATGACAAACATTGCCTTAATCTCCAATCCGGTATACAGCCGCCTGCAAACAAATGAAGAAGGCCTGTGTGACCTTCTTTTCATTTGCGGCAGCATATTATCTCGACTTTATCCATTGCTTATTTTTTCTCAAATTCAAATATTCCTGATATGCCTGCTCAAGAATCTGCTTCTCATTGGAAAATTTAAGCAAATGATAGGCTTCATGGTATTTGTAATAGCCCGAGTCTACAAAATACTCTTCCCGCTGGGGTGTGGAGTAATAATTGTCCGCCATCATCAGATACCAGTGAACCTCCTTTTCCACAATGTCCTGAGGTACATTAAAGGAATACTCGCTTTTTCCGATATACTTCATAACAGTCGCCCTTACGCCTGTTTCTTCAAATACCTCCCTAAGTGCAGTTTCAACATGATTTTCTCCGGCTTCCACAGTCCCCTTGGGAAGAACCCAGCCTTCATACCTGCTCCTAAAGTTTTTATATAAAAGCAGTATCTTCCCTCTGAATATAACCACGCCCCCGCAACTGGTAGCCTCAATCATGGCGTTTCCTCCTAAATGGTGAAGTCAGCTATTTAATACTGTCCATAATGCTGATAATCTGGTTCGTTTCAAAGGGCTTTGTCACAAATTCCGCCGCGCCCAGCTTTATTGCATCAAGCATCTTGCCCTTTTGTCCTGCCGCTGTTACCATTATGACCTTTGCGTCTGCATCATATTCCTTTATTTTCACAAGCGTTTCGATGCCATCCATAACAGGCATCGTGATATCCAGCGTCACAAAATCCGGGCGCAGCTCGCAGTATTTTTCGTAGCCCTCCTGCCCGTTCTCTGCCTCAGCAATGATTTCATAACCGTGCTCCGCCAAAATATTCCTAAGCATTGACCTTGAAGTTTTAGAATCGTCAACTATCATAACTGTGCTCATATTTCCCTCATTTCTGCGCCGTCGCGCGACCTCTACTAATATTTTTATTCGTATACCTCGAAAACTGCCCTAAGGTTATATCCGTTTGCATGCATCGGAATAACATATAGCAGTTCATTGCTGATAAACGGTCCCTCCGCAGAATATTCGGGAGAGTTCATATCCAAAGCTGTATTTTCATAGCTCATATTGGTAGCAAAAACGCCGTTCACGCAGTTTATAAATTCGCCCACGCTGTCAAGCGCATCATCCGTAACCGTTTCGTATGTATCTCCCGTAAAATAGTTGGCAATGGCAAGCAGACCGTCGCCCGGCGCACTGATATAAACTCTTACGTGCATATCGCCCGCTATCGTCTGGCACGCATACTTGTCCAACTGAATCGAATGTGCGGTATAAGCCTTTTCCAGGTAGAAGTCCTTGTCGATGATGCGGCGGAAGGTCTGCACAAGCGTCATCGTAAGTTCCTTAAGGTTCTGCGATTTAAGCGGTACGAATATATTGACACATTGCTCCACATCATCATGTATCAGGGCATTGAGCTGCACATCGCTGAAACCGCTCTTCTGCTGAAAGGCATCAAGCTCATGATTGATATCTTCATAGGAAAGACAGCCGTTGTCCACAAGAAGCTGAATAAATTTCATAAACGCATTTGATTGATACGCCAGCAGCTCGTCAAGCTTATCGTCAGTAATGATGGAGGCGTCCACCGCAGCCTCTCCAAAAAGCTCGCTGTCCTTATTTATATTCATTGAAAGCTCTTTAACGGCGGCCGGAGTCATTGCCTTTGTAATAATCGCTATGACCTCCACTCCTGCCTTAATTTCCTCTTTGGCGGCAAGCAGAGCGTTCAACGCCTCTAAAGTTATTTTCCCCTTTTCAACAAGGTAGTTCCCAAACAGGCGGTTAAGCATATTCACGGCTCCCTTCTCTTGTTTATTTCTTTTATACAAATACACCTAATAATACTATACACCCTTTTGGCAAAAAACACAAAGTTTTATTGACCTTTTTATTCAGCTTTTTTATTCAGCGTAATATCCGTCCAAAATTCTTCTCGCAACGGGAACCGCATACTCTCCGCCAGAGCCTGCGCCTTCCATGATGACCGTTATCTGCAAGGGCTTATCCGTATCATAAGTAAAGCCGGTGAACCATGCATGGGAATCCGAGCTTGAGTTGTACTCCGCAGACCCGGTCTTTCCCGCAGCGCTGTACAGGTCGCTTTGCAGGCGCGTTCCCGTCCCTTCCTCAATCACGGCGCTCATAAGGCTCTTTAAAGCATCCGCCTCTTCTTCGGTGATAAGCTTCCCCAGCGAATTGGGTGAATACGACTTTACCTGACCGCCGTCAGCAGCCTCTATATAATCTATCAAATAAGGCTGCATCATTTCCCCGCCGTTTGCAATCATCGCCGTCACCATCGCCATATGAAGCGGAGTCACCTGTGTTTCACCCTGCCCGATTGCTGTCTGTATCATGTCGCTGTCACTGTCCGTGATGTTATCCGAAACACTGCTTTTGTTTGCGGTAAAATCCACCGGCAATTCCGTATTAAAATAAAGCTGCTCCAATGTATTTTTAAAGCCGTTCCTGTCCAGCGTAAGCGCAATATTGGCAAAGGACGAATTGCACGATTTTGCAAAGGAAAGCGTAAAATCCACCGTCCCGTGCTTTGTGCCGTGGAAGCAGCTTATGACATTCTCGCCGCTCGTAAACCGACCGGTGCAGTCAAACGAATAATTTCCATAGCTGCCGGGATTTTCGCGTATATATTCCAATGCCGTAAGGATTTTAAAGGTAGAGCCCGGCGGATATAGCCCCTGCGTCGCTCTGTTCACCAAAACGGAGCTGTCCTCGTCCGAAATCAGCTCATCCCATATGTCGCCTATGGTGTTCGGGTCAAAGTCAGGCTTTGACACCATAGCAAGGATTTTTCCCGTCGAAGGCTCCGTGATTATCACCGCGCCGTCATACATTCCAAGCGCGTCATACGCAAGCTTTTGGAGCTTTGCGTCGAGCGTCGTAACCACAGTATTGCCCATATGCTTTTCATCCGCCAAATCATCCTGAAGCTTACCGGTCAGCGACACGTTAGACGACACAAGCCATATGTTTGCATTCTGCTCAACGCCCATTCTTCCGTTGGAGGCATATCCCACCGCATGCGCAAACACCTCTCCATACGGGTAATATCGTTCCCCGTCGGAAAGCGTCGTTGCAAGCGTTTCATTGTCCAACGAGATAATATCGCCGCGTATCGTATTCGATGCAAGTATCTCCTGCCGCTTTGCGTTGTAGGAATTGCTTATCACCTCTGCGCTGTCGTAGCAGACAAAATGCACCAGATACACGCAGATACACGCAAAAAGAGCCGCAAATACGCCCGCCGCCGAGTTCATATACCGTTTTGGAATATACGGAACAAATGCGTCCTCATCGTCCTCCTCATCATCGCCATCATATTCAACCAGCACATCATTATTGACGTAAAAGCCCTGCACCACTGAAAACATGATTACCGATGCCAAAACGGAGCTTCCGCCATAGCTTATCAGCGGAAGCGTCACGCCTGTAAGCGGGATGAATTTGCAGTTTCCGCCTATCGTCAGGAAAAGCTGCGAGATATAGATAATGCCCAAGCCATATGACGCATATTTGACAAACGGCTCCATGCATGAATGGGCCGCACGCACAATCTCCAAAAACAGGTTCACGCATATCGCTATCAGGCATATGCCGAAAATCACGCCGTATTCCTCACATATTGCGGAAAAAATAAAATCCTGTTCAACATACGGAATCAGGCTCGGATTTCCCGAGTCAATGCCCATGCCAAACCAGCCGCCTGTTCCGATGCCGAAAAGCGACTGCGCAATCTGATATCCCGTTGCGTTAATATCGTTCCACGGGTCAAGCCACGCCTCCACGCGCACGCGCACATGTGAAAACATAAAATACGACGCAACAGATGCTGCTGACGCGCCGATAAGCCCCATAACCAGATAGCGCAGCTTCCTTGTCGCCACAAACAGAAGAATCACATATGCCATAAAATAAATCAGCGCGCTTCCCAAATCCTTTGACGCCGCCAAAATGAGCACATGGATTGCCGCAAGCGCCGCCGACAAAAGGATATGATAAAAGTGCTTTGCCCTTGCAAGCATACAGGCAATAAAAACCACATAAATGATTTTCACAAACTCGGAGGGCTGAAAGCTCAAGCCGAATATGGAAAACGAAAGCTTCGAGCCGTTTATCAGGCTGCCGCTTACAAGCACCGCCCCCAAAACGGCAATCCCCACCGCGGCAAAAATCAGCTCACAACTTTTAATCAGCTTAAAATTCTTAACAAGCGCAGGAATAACAAGCCCTATCATCAGCGACACCGCCACAATGATAAACTGCCGCACCGAGCGCGTAAGCGAAAGGCGCGTCAAAATCACAAAGCTGATTGACAAAAGCATCGCCATATGACTTAAAATCAGACGGTCAGACTTCGGATAAATTGCCCGCATCAGCACAAGATACGCAAACACCGCCAGCATTTGAAATACCGGAAAAAACAGATACGTAAAATCCTGCCTCGACGAGAGCAACACCAGACTCCCCGTCATATGGTTAATAAATATCAAAATATATTGAAGCGCAAACAGAAAGCCCTTGCGCTCCCTGTCATCCCATTTGAGCGCAATATAGCTTATGATTGTATACAGTAAAATATTGATGACCAAAATATATTTTGAAAGCTCTATGATTGCCTTTAACATTTATTCTACTCCACGCTTATAATGTCCGTTGGTAAAAGCCTCTGATGCGAACACGCCCGCCTCACCGTTTCGCTTCTTCAAATAAAATTCAATGATGCTTTTTGTCTGCGCGCCGTCCTCCAGCGTAAAGTCCAGCCGCAGCGTGCGAAAGCCTCTCCTTTGCAGCTCCTCAAGGCGTTCATGCAATGAAAGCGGCACGGTATTGTATAAAATATTATAGCAATGCCGGCAGTTTTGCACCACGGGAAAGGTATTCCGGTACCTGTCCTCAAGCAGATACACATTTGGGCTGTCAGGGCGGCAAATGCACTGTGACAGGCTTTTGCGCACACAGTTTGCAGAATACATAAGCGGAAGCCTGCCATATACCAAAAGCTCCTCCTCCACACCGCATGAAAGCCCCGAAAGCTCCCTTCTGTTCAGCTCCAGTGGAAGCGTCACTCTGTCAAACAGCCCGGAATACACGGCAAGCGTCGCATTGTTCCATGCATAGACTCCAAAATCGGATATTTTCCGACCCTGATAGCAAAGTCCGTTAAGCCAACCAAGCTCCTCAAGGTTCCGCACAAGCACTCCCGCAAAAAGACCGCTCTGCAATAATTCGTTGTATTTTTCAAGATACTGATATGAGCGCTTTCTTAAAATATGCGGAAGCGCCAAAAAATATTGCCTGTCATGCCTTTCAATCAGCGTTTTGATGTCCCGATTGCCGTCTGATAAAAACAAATCCGCTTCGATATAGATAATCCGAATGTCCTCAAACGAAAGCGCCGCTTCCAATTGCTCCCTTACGGACACAAGAACAGCCGGTTCATTAGCTCCGCGCGCTTTATCAGCCTTAAAGGCTTCTTCCGCATCCGACACATGAATGTCCCGCAAAGGCGCCTTTCTTTCATGCTTTTTCACAAGAGCGTCCTCAAGCGCGATACATGCGCTTCTTCGAAGCCCGTTCAACGCTTTTACGGGCATAAAGGAGTTCAAGTCCGTGTGTACATCAAACCGTTCGAGCGCAAAGCACGTATCTCCCAGCTTGGACAGCCGCTCTGAAATATCCTGCTCCGTGAGAGGTCTGTTTAGCGCGGCATCCGCCACGGCTCCCTCCACGGTCACGGACGCCTCCTGCGTGTATAATGTAAGCTTAGCCGGCTTTCCCGCAAACACATACGCCCTTCCGCTTATCGGGAGCACGGGCTTTTTGTCAACATATTTTTCCCTCACAGCCTCAAGCGTTTCTTTTTGGGAACCCCGATAGCCCGGCTCATGCATCGTCACCATATCCCTGCCGTTATGCTTTTCATAATATCCGCTGCATATATCGGAGCGGATATAAAGACCGCGCAAAAGCTCCTCGTCCTCTTTTTCAATCTGAAAGGCATCCAATAGCAGCCCCTTCTCACGTGCGGCGTAATATTTATCAATATATTTCCGGTAAACAGAGGTCACGCCCGCCACATACTCGGGCTTTTTCATACGCCCCTCTATCTTAAAGGAAGTAATTCCCGTTTCGATAAGCTTTGGAAGCAGGGATAATGTGTACATGTCTTTGAGGCTGAGCGGATAAAGCCTGTTTCCGCTCCCTCCGCTTTTATCACGGTAGGGAAGTCTGCACGGACCCGCGCACCTGCCCCTGTTTCCGCTTCTCCCGCCCAATATTGAGCTGAAAAGGCACTGCCCGGAATACGCATAGCACATCGCTCCATGAATAAAGCACTCGACTTCAAGCCCCGTCCCTGTTCTGATATCCGCTATCTCTTCAAGCGAAAGCTCCCTTGCGGGAACTACGCGGCACACCCCGAAATCCTTCAGAAGGTTCGCGCCATATACGCCCGTGACGGTCATCTGCGTGCTCGCATGCAGCGCAAGCCCCGGAAAATTTTCCCCGAGCAGCTTAAGCGCGCCGATATCCTGAACAATCACACCGTCAAGCCCTGCCTCATACAAGGGCTTAATATACGGCACAAGCTCCGGCATCTCCGATTCCTTTACAAGCGTATTTACCGTCAGATATATCTTACGCCCGAAAAGATGCGCGACACTAAGCGCCCGTATGATTTCCTCCTGCGTGAAATTGTTCGCATAGGCTCTCGCGCCAAATTTGGAGCCGCCTAAATATACTGCATCCGCTCCGGCGTTTACCGCCGCCATAAAACACTCGTAATCTCCTGCCGGAGCCAAAAGCTCTGCCCGCATTACTTTTTGCTTTCCTTTTTATTTTCCTTAAGCTCTGTTTCCAAACGCACAATCTGCTTTGAGTTCTCGTTCAGCTCCTTTTGTGCCTCCTGCAATGCCTTTGCGGTATTATCAAGCTTCATCTGCGCCGCAATCAGCTCATGCTTTAAATCGTAAAGCTCGTTTTCCTTCGCCCGAAGCTCCTTCTCACGAAGCTCCTGCTGATTTTTCGCCTTAAAATAATCGTCCGCAATGTTTATGAACATCAGCATATTCTGAGTATCTACGGGCTGATGCTTAAAGCTGTCCATTTTATTATACTCGTTAAGCTTATTGTTTATGTAAGCGGCGACCTTTTGAAGGTATTCCTCGCTCTCGTTTCCGCTTAAGGTCAGTACCCTTCCGCCGATAATTACCTCTGTATCCGTCTTGGCCGCCATAGCTATTGCCCCTTTCTCCAATGTACATATTGTTTCCGTCCCCTGATTTACATAATCAATAACATTATATATCAAACCGGCTTTGCATTTCAAGCCCCAAATGGCGGTAGGCAAGCTCCGTTGCCATCCTCCCGCGCGGCGTGCGCAGTATCAGTCCGTTTTTAATAAGATACGGCTCATAAACATCCTCAATCGTGCCGCTGTCCTCCCCGATTGCCGCCGATAAGGTATCAAGCCCGACGGGCTTTCCTCCAAACTTCTCAATCATCGTCATGAGGATCAGTCTGTCCGTCCGGTCAAGCCCGAGCTTGTCCACATCCAAAAGGTCAAGCGCCGTGTTCACCGCCTCAAGCGTAATCCTGCCGTCATATTTCACCTGCGCAAAGTCACGAACCCTTTTAAGCATACGGTTTGCAAGTCTGGGAGTGCCCCTGCTGCGCCTTGCAAGCTCCATCGCCCCCTGTTCATCAATCTGAACCTTTAGGATACGCGCCGAATGGCTTATAATCAGCATAAGCTCCTCCACGGAGTAAAACTCAAGATGCTGTATTACCCCAAAACGGTCGCGCAGCGGCGCAGTCAGAAGCCCCGCCCTTGTCGTCGCCCCAATCAGCGTAAACTTCGGTAAATCAAGCCTCACGGAACGCGCAGTAGCTCCCTTTCCTATCAGAATATCTATCGCAAAATCCTCCATCGCCGGGTATAAAACCTCCTCCACCTGACGGTTCAGGCGGTGGATTTCGTCAATAAACAAAACATCTCCCTCCTGAAGCCCGTTCAAAATCGCGGCTATTTCCCCCGGCTTTTCAATGGCAGGTCCGCTTGTCACCTTCATATTGACGCCCATTTCATTTGCTATAATGCCGGCAAGCGTGGTTTTTCCCAGCCCCGGCGGACCATAAAACAGCACATGATCCAAGCTGTCGTTCCTCTGCTTAGCCGCCTGTATGTAAATGCTCAAAATTTCCTTTATTTTTTTCTGTCCGATATAGTCCTTTAATGTTTGCGGGCGCAAGCTTCCTTCCAGCTTGACGTCCTCCTCCAAAAGCTTTGTTTCAACGACTCTGGCAGCCATTCATAATCCCCCTACTTACCTATAACCCTAAGCGCCTGCTTTAAAATTGCTCCTGAATCCATATCCTGCGTAATTTCAAGCCGTTTTACCGCCTTCAATGCCTCCATAGGCGTATAACCAAGCGCAGCCAGCGCCTCTATCGCCTCGTTCACCGCCGCGCTGTTTCCCTGCGCGTCAGGCAAAGCCCCCGGCATACCCTCGTCCGCTGAAAGCCTTAGCCCGATTTTATCCTTCAGCTCGAGAATAATCCGCTCGGCGGATTTATTTCCAACTCCCGGAGCCTTTTCGATTGCCTTTGCATCTCCCGATACTATGGCGCAACGCAAATCGTCAGCGCTCATCGCCGACAAAATGCTAAGCGCTCCCTTCGGGCCTATACCGTTTACTGCAATCAGCTTTTTATAAATCTCCAAATCATCCTTAGACAAAAATCCAAACAGATTAAAAGCGTCCTCACGCACGCTTGTGTAGGTATAAATCTTTACGGAAGCTCCAATTCCCGGAAGCCGCTGTGCAACGCTTAACGGGATTCGTATATTGTATCCGATATTATTGCACTCAAGCACCAGATTATCCTCGGATATATCTGCTATTTCTCCTTTTATATATGCGTACATCCTATCAGTCCCCCATACCGCCCCGGCGACTGCCGTGAGCTTTTGGAATTTCTTTTCACACTATCCAAAAAGGTGTGCAAACGCACACCTTTTTATACATCCTTAAAAGCCGCAGGATAATTAGTTATTAATAAACTTATCTTCTTCGTTGTTCCAACTGTAAAGCTTGCGGATTTCCTCGCCAACCTTCTCGGAAGGATGCTCAGCGGCAAGCTTTCTCATCGCCTTAAAATGTACCTGACGGCCTGCCGGCGACATGTCTAACAGGAACTCCTTCGCAAAGGTACCGTCCTGGATATCGGAAAGGATTTTCTTCATTGCCTTCTTTGTTTCATCTGTTATAATCTTAGAACCCGTAATATAGTCGCCGTACTCTGCCGTATTGGAAATTGAATATCTCATGCCGGCAAAGCCTGACTGATAAATAAGGTCAACAATAAGCTTCATCTCGTGAATACACTCAAAGTATGCATTCCTCGGGTCATAGCCTGCCTCAACAAGCGTTTCAAAGCCTGCCTGCATAAGCGCGCATACACCGCCGCAAAGAACTGCCTGCTCGCCAAACAAATCCGTTTCCGTTTCGGTTCTGAATGTGGTTTCGAGAACTCCGGCTCTTGATCCGCCGATTGCAAGCGCATACGCGAGCGCCATGTCGAGCGCCTTGCCGGTTGCGTCCTGCTCTACCGCTACCAGGCACGGAACACCCTTGCCTGCCTGATACTCCGAACGAACCGTATGACCCGGTCCCTTAGGGGCAATCATCGTAACGTCCACGTCTGCGGGCGGCTTAATGCAGCCAAAGTGAATATTAAAGCCGTGAGCGAACATAAGCATGTTTCCTGCCTCAAGGTTCGGCTCGATATCCTTCTTGTACATATCTGCCTGCAGCTCATCATTAATAAGAATCATAATGATATCAGCTTTTTTTGCAGCCTCGGCAGCAGTGTAAACCTCAAAGCCCTGCTTTACTGCCTTGTCCCACGACTTGCTGCCCTCGTAAAGTCCGATAATCACATTGCAGCCTGACTCCTTAGCATTAAGAGCATGTGCATGTCCCTGACTGCCGTAACCGATTACTGCGATTGTCTTTCCCTCCAATAATGAAAGGTTGCAATCTTCCTGATAATAAATCTTAGCTTCTGACATTTCTTACTTCCTCCCGATAAATTGTTTATAGTTTTTAATATAATATAATTATGTAATATAACATTGCATAAATATAACTTACCTGAACCCGTTAGTCGTCAAGATATATGACCTCGTCCGTTCCTCTTGCAAGCCCTGCGATACCCGTCCTTGCAAGCTCAAGGATTTCATAGTCCGCAAGAAGCCCTATGAAAGCGTCTATTTTTGACTGATTACCCGTAAGCTCAACAATCAGGCTGTCCACATTCACATCAATGATCTTTGCCCTGAAAATATCAGCCACCGCAATAACGCCCTGCCTCTTTTCCGGCGTGGACTTCACCTTTATCAGACACAGCTCTCTGTATACACTCTTTTCAGGCTTTAATTCGCGGACGTCACGCACATCGACAAGCTTCGAAACCTGCTTTTCTATCTGATCTAAAATTTCCTCGTCACCTGACGTCACAATCGTGATGCGGGTAAACCGCGGGTCTGCCGTAACGCCTGCCGTAATGCTGTCTATGTTGTAGCCGCGCCTCGAAAACAAACCGGTTATGCGGCTTAAAACGCCGGCATTATTATGAACCAAAAGCTGAAAAACCTTGTTCTGCATATGTATACACTCCTTTATATGACCAAAATTTATTTTAGCAAGCTTTATGTTAATTGTCAACACATTTGGGCAAAGCAAGCGTTCCCGTTCTTGCGACTTCGACAATGCTTATGGATTTCAGCATGTCCAGCATTACCTTAATCCGCTCAGGCATATCGCAAATCTGAATAATCATGTTAGTGTTGGACATATCTACGATATCCGCTTTCATAATCTCACAGATTTCCATAATGTCGCGCCTTGTGCCCCTGTTATATTTTACCTTAATAAGCATAAGCTCGCGGCTGATGCTGTCCTTTTCGTCAAAGGTTTTTACCTTAATGACGTCAAGCTTTTTGTTAAGCTGCTTCTCTATCTGCTCTGTTGTCCTTTGGTTTCCGGAGCTCACAATTGTCATGCAGGAAACCGAAGCGTCGTCCGTTTCGCCCACCGCAAGGCTGTCAATGTTAAAGCATCTCCTTGAGAACAGCCCCGCAACCTTGCAGAGCACGCCTGCCCTGTTTTCTACCAATACGGAATATATTTTTTTCATGTCCTTCCTCATTTCCGCGCTGCTTTTTGCGCATATTACTCACTCTTTATTACCGTCACTTTACCAAATCCATCGGGTCAATCAGACATTCCATAAGCACGGTGTTGTCGTCCTTCAAAAATTCCCTGATTTTTTCTTCAGCATGAAGCATATTCTCAACCCTTATAAACGGTATTCCGTACGCTCCGGAAAGCTTCTCAAGGTCAGGAGTGCCCGCCTTAATGTCAACCACCGAATAATTATCCTTATATGTGTAATGCTGGTACTCGCGGACCATTCCCAAATAATTGTTCTTCATAACAATTATCTTTACGGGAATGTCATGCTGCATAATCGTAGCCAGCTCCATCATTGACATTTGAAAGGAGCCGTCGCCGCAGACAGCCACCACCTGCTTTGAACTGTCGCCGCGCTTTGCGCCCATTGCCGCAGGAATGGAGTACCCCATCGTGCCCATTCCTCCGGACGTCAGGAAGCGTCCGTTCTTTACAATATGATAATTGCATGACCAAATCTGATTTTGACCGACGTCCGCCACATACACGGCGTCATCCCGCATCATATTGGAAAGCATGGTAATAAATGCCGCAGGATCCACATAATCCGGATTCGGCGTTCTCTTCTGCACCATGGTTCTTCTATATTCATCAAGAGTCGCAAGCCATTCCTCGTGCTCACATTCAAACTCTTCCTTGGCAAAATCGCCGAAAATATGCCTTGCATCGCCCACAAGCGGGATTGACGCCCCCGCATTCTTGCCGATTTCCGCAGGATCCACGTCTATATGTACAAAAATCTTATTCGTGGTAATCAAATCCGGCTGGCTGATTGCCCTGTCAGCCAATCGCGCGCCCACCATCAAAATCAAATCCGACTCGTTCATGGCACGGTTTGCATACGCTTTCCCGTTGTTGCCGACCATGCCGAAATACATTTCATCATCCGTGCGCATCACGCCAATACCCATCATGGTTGTGACAACAGGTATTCTGTACCGATGCGCAAAGTCCCGAAGCGCTTCCACCGCATCGCTTAAATGCACGCCGCCGCCCGCGCAGATAATCGGGCGTTTTGCTCTTTCAAGCTCCTTAATAACCTTTTTAATCTGTACGATATGTCCCTTTATCGTAGGCTTATATGCGCGGATATTAACCTCCTCCGGATATTTAAAGCTTTTTATCACCGCATTTTGGACATCAATGGGGACGTCAATCAGCACCGGTCCCTTTCTCCCCGAATTGGCAATATAAAACGCCTCCTTAAAAACGCGCGGAATATCCTCAACATTTTTAATGATATAGCTGTATTTCACAAAGGATTCCACCGCGCCGGTGATATCCGCCTCCTGAAACACATCGCTTCCCATAAGCTCGCTGTTTACCTGCCCTGTTATGCACACAATCGGAATACTGTCCGCAAACGCCGTTGCAATCCCCGTAATCAGATTGGTTGCGCCCGGACCGCTCGTCACGGCGCACACGCCCACATGACCGGTGACACGCGCCTCGCCGCTTGCCGCATGGGCAGCGTTCTGCTCCGTCCTCACCAAAACCGTCCTGATGTCCGAGCTTAAAATACTATTGTAAAATGGGGCGATGGCTACTCCGGGATATCCGTACACGGTAGCAACACCCTCTTGTTCAAGGCATTTCACTATTGCGTCAGCGCCGTTCATAATCTTCACACTCATCCTTTCAATTTAGTTTGATATCTTTTTCTTCCGTAAAATACAATACTTAATTATACCTAATATTTCAGATTAAGTAAACCGTTTCTTTTTAAGTTTGCTTTTAAGCGCACATTATGCTAAAGTATATACATCAACGCGAAAAGGAATGATATTATCAGCTATGAAAAGTAAATTAATTTCCCTGAAAACAGGACTTCTGCTTACGTCAATATCAATATCCGTCTGCCTGTCCGGCTGCGGCAGCTCAAGCGATGAAGAAAAGGCGCTTGCCGACTTTTCCTCTGAAATTTCGGACTTTACCGATTATATCAAAGAGGCCGATACTCAGATAAACAGTCTTGACGCCACAGACAGCTCGTCAATAGACAGCCTGCTTGAAATCCTTGACGATATGGATGAGGACTTTCAAAAGCTCTCGGAGCTTGACGCGCCGTCACAATATCAGGACGTGGAAAATTTAGCCGACGAAGCAAGCGAAAACATGTCCCTTGCAGTGTCCTGCTACCACTCGTTTTTCGAGAGCGAAACATTTTCCGAGGAGAACGCGGATATAGCATATGAATACTATTCCCGTGCAATGAAGCGCGTAAGGTATATCGGATATATGCTTGCAGGCGGCGAGATACCCGAGGAAGAGAATGTCACCATTTATGAGGAGTCAAACGACAGCAGTATTCTTCACAAGTGGCTTTCCGACGATGAAAATGATGAAATCGATACGTCCTCCGAAGCCGGTTCAGAGGACGCACAATAATTCAATAATTGATATCAATGCTTTAAGATACCGTTGGGTTATCAAGAATACCGATAAACAACGGTATTTCTTTGTCCATATCCATAATGATATAAATAAAAGGACTTTCAAAATAAATCTCCATAGGCTCTTCCGTCATGAGCGATGAGGCTCTTGCCATTAAAATTGACGTGGCGGCTGCCGCCTCTGTGCCCTCCTCATCCACGGTTATTTTAACCTTTTGACTTACTAAGTCGATATAAATTCCATCACCTGTGTCCGTGACGCCGATTCCCCCAAAGTCCGCCGCGTCCTCTTTAAATGCGTCAACCAGCCCCATGCTTATAAGGCTTTCATTTAAATCACCCGCAAATTCAAGCTCAAATTTCGGAAGCTTCGTATTGACCATCTCGGTCTGTTTATTTGATAATAAATCAGCAATGACCTCCCCAGTCAATTCGCTGTATATATCCCGCACTTTCGCTTCTTCGTCAACAGGCTTTAATGCCACAAGCTCAAAATTTCCATCGCCGTCATCCCAATTCTGATATGGGAAAATCAATCCTTCCACGAAGTCATTTGCAACATAATCCATACCTGCTTCGTGTTTGTGCATCATTTCCGTGTCAAGCGCGCTGCCATCCTCCGTGTAAAACTTATCCTCATAGGTGTCAGCAGCGTCAAACATACTCGCCCACTTTGCCTTAAAATACACTGTGTTGAAAAGCACAAGGCGCGCGTCCTTGTCAAACGGCTCGTCAACCATCTGCCCGATGAGTCCGTTGGTTTTATCCTCTATCCAGTCGTTCATTTGCGTTACCGTTTCAGTGTCGGACAAATTTACCCGGAACGCCTCCGAATGCATAATAGTATCAATATCCGCCAGCCAACTGTCGTATACATTCATTTCATCGTCAATCCACGCCGAACATGCCAACGTAACCTTATTGCTTTCGGAGGAAACGGAAAGCGTGTTCATAAGGTCATCACACAAAGCCGTCATGTCCGGATACGCACCCAAAACCGCTTCAAATTCCTCTCCGGTGTTATTTTCCGCACCAAGCCCTGCCATTGACAGCGCTATATATGCCGAAACCGGAGAAAGCACGGGATTTTCCTCAGCCATATTTTCCCCGAAAAGACTATAAGCAAAATCCCTCAATACGCCATATGCGTCCTCGCTGAGCTCTTCGCCTCCGCTTGTATTATATTCTTCCGTTTCCGTTTTATCTTCCTCGTTTTCCACCTGCGTTTCCTCTGTTGACAGCTCCCGTACCGCAGCTTCAGTTTCCGTAACGGTTTCATCAGGCAGATATACCACCTGTTCCTCATGCTTTCCTGCACATCCCGACAAAAGTACAGAGAGTGAAAGCGCTGCCGCCTGATATCTCTTTTTCTTCATTATAAATCCTCCATTCATGCTTTCATGGCGCGGCGCTTTGCCGTGCAGGCGCTTACTGTCAGCTTCAGCACCGTGGTTTTCGGCATCACGTCCCTGTTGAACGGAAAGTCCTCCTGATGATACTGCCGCATGAGTATCACAAGCGCGTCATATTTATCCTCATCGGGAACCTTCTCTATCGTGCCCTGCCCGATTACACTCTCATACGCCATCGTGCAGCTCATTTTCTCATCGTTCATAATCAGACGATGTCCGCAGTCCATCTCAAAGCTTACCTTATTGTTCTTTTCCATAAGCTCATACTTTCTGCCCTCGTTTGCGCCGTGGAAATACAGCACGATTTTCCCATCCTGCACCTCCATGCCGAAATTCAGCGGAAGTATGTATGGGTAATCCTCATCATTCAGCGCAATGCGGCATACATCGCATTTTCTTATAATCTCCGTTATCTCATCAAAATCCGTTATTTCCCTATCGCTTCTTCGCATCGGTATATCCTCCTTATCGTATTCTTCCTTTGTATTATACCGGCTTGCAGGTAAAATCACAACAGCCTTTTATTCCCGGGCACGCATACTTGAATTTGGTATAAATTTGGTATAAAATAGAGCATTGAGAAATAAAGAATGTGCCGAGCGCGGTCGCTTGCGACATATTTCATCTTTTATCCACGCGGAACGTTTTATCGTATAGGACGAGCTTTCCTATACGATAAATTAAGGTTGAAAAAATCTCTGATGAGTATTTTTTCAGCCTCGGAAAGGAGAAAATATATGAACGAAAAACAGGATTTTACACAGGGCAATATTTTTGTAAAAATGGTAAGGTTTATGTTTCCTATTTTAGGAGCGCTTATTCTTCAGGCAATGTACAGCGCCGTTGACCTTCTGATTGTCGGCAAATTCGGTACGACTGCCGGAATATCCGGAGTGTCCACGGGAAGCAGCATCATGAATCTTGTGACCTTTACCCTTTGCGCGCTGACCACGGGCGTCACCGTGCAGATTGGACGCTATATCGGCGAAAAGCGTGAGTACCGATTGGGAAAGCTGATTGGCGGAGCGATTTGCTTCTTTATTGTCTTTGGCATCATTGTGACCTTCATTTTAGTGCTGTTCGCCAAGCCGATTGCGGTGCTCATGCAGGCTCCTGACGAGGCATTGGAGCTTACCACGCTCTATATCCGGATTTGCGGCGCGGGCTTTATTTTTATTGTATTTTACAATTTTATCAGCAGTATTTTCAGAGGCTTGGGCGATTCCAAAAGCCCGCTTATCTTTGTCACAATCGCCTGTGTCGCAAACATTATCGGCGATTTGGTGCTGGTCGCAGGCTTCAAAATGAATGTCGCGGGCGCGGCAATAGCGACGATTTTTGCACAAGCGGTCAGCGTGATTTTATCTCTTGTCATTATTTTAAAGCGTAAGCTTCCATTTGCAATGACCAAACGCGACATCTCATTTTCCGAGGAAGTTGCCGGATTTGTCAAGGTGGGCGCTCCGCTGGCGCTGCAGGAGTTTTTGACAAACCTGACCTTCCTTGCTCTTTGCGCTTTTATTAACCGCCTTGGGCTTGAAAGCTCGTCGGGCTACGGTGTTGCGCAAAGAATACAGTCGTTTGTCATGCTGATACCGTCCTCAATCATGCAGTCCATGGCATCCTTCGTGTCACAGAATGTGGGCGCAGGCAAGGAGGGCAGAGCGAAATCCGCAATGAAATGCGGCATGGCAATTGGAACGCTAATCGGTATCGCTATTGCATTTATGGCGTTTTTCCACGGAGATTTGCTCGCCGGGCTGTTTACTGATGATGCGCAGGTTGTCGCAAAGGCGTTTGAATATCTGAAGGGATTTGCGCCGGAGGCTGTCGTCACAAGCATTATGTTCAGCTATATGGGATATTTCAACGGACACTCCCGCTCCATGTTTGTCATGGGTCAGGGGCTTGCGCAATCATTTCTGGTGCGTCTGCCAATGTCCTATATCATGAGCATCCGCCCCAACGCAACGCTTACCGGAATCGGGCTTGCCGCACCGACCGCGACGATATTCGGAATTATACTCAGCACCATATATTATATACATATGAATAAGGAAATGAAGAAATGTACTCCATCGGAGTAAATAAGCATCGGCAAATTGCATATGCTTAATGCCCGTTAAGCAAAGAAGAACCCCCAACCGTGTTGTGGCACAGTTTGGGGGGTCCTCTTTGCTTTTGTGGTGGCAACACAATCACCACATACTGTTTTATTAAGATTTTTCTTAGAAACGATTTGCCTCTGCTGCTTCCTGCACGGAAACGGCTACCGCAACGGTTGCGCCGACCATGGGGTTATTGCCCATGCCGATTAAGCCCATCATTTCAACGTGTGCCGGAACGGAAGAAGAGCCTGCGAACTGTGCATCGGAATGCATACGTCCCAAGGTGTCCGTCATACCGTAAGATGCCGGTCCTGCCGCCATGTTATCGGGATGGAGTGTACGTCCGGTACCGCCGCCTGACGCTACTGAGAAATACTTCTTGCCCTTTTCCGTACATTCCTTCTTGTATGTACCTGCCACAGGATGCTGGAATCTTGTAGGATTGGTTGAGTTACCGGTAATCGATACGTCAACACCCTCCTTCCACATGATTGCAACACCCTCCTGAACATCGTTTGCGCCATAGCAGTTTACCTTACCGCGAGGACCGTTCGGGTCTGAGTAAGACTTTCTGAATACTTCCTTTACCGTATTTGTATAAGGGTCATATTCCGTTTCCACAAATGTAAAGCCGTTGATACGCGCGATAATTTCAGCGGCATCCTTTCCAAGACCGTTTAAGATAACTCTTAAAGGCTTCTGACGAACCTTGTTCGCCTTCTCCGCGATACCGATAGCGCCCTCCGCTGCGGCAAATGACTCATGACCTGCCAAAAAGCAGAAGCACTCTGTTTCCTCCTCAAGGAGCATCTTTCCTAAGTTTCCATGTCCAAGTCCAACCTTACGGTTGTCCGCAACAGAGCCGGGTATGCAGAATGCCTGCAGTCCCTCGCCGATTGCCGCTGCCGCATCAGCAGCTCTTCTGCAGCCCTTCTTGATTGCGATTGCTGCGCCTACCGTATAAGCCCAGCACGCATTTTCAAAGCAGATGGGCTGAATTTTTTTAACCTGCTCATAAACATCAAGCCCTGCGTCCTTGGTAATCTTCTCCGCTTCTTCGAGCGAAGAAATGCCATAGCCGTTCAAGACCTCATTGATTTTATCTATTCTTCTTTCATAGGATTCGAATAACGCCATTATCAAAAAACCTCCTGTCATTTTTTAGTTTGCTGAACAAAAGCCGAAAGCTTTTATTTTGTTTCCTTATCTGTTCTCGGATCGATAATCTTAACGGCATCCGCTACACGGCCATACTGACCCGACGCCTTCTCCCATGCTGTGTTAGGGTCGTCGCCCTTCTTGATAAAGTCCGTCATTTTGCCAAGATTTACAAATTTATAACCTATAATTTTATCCTCTGCGTCAAGAGCAATCCCCGTTACATAGCCCTCTGCCATTTCCAAATAGCGGGGTCCCTTCTTTAATGTGCCATACATCGTGCCGACCTGACTTCTCAAGCCCTTTCCCAAATCTTCAAGACCCGCGCCGATGGCAAGTCCGTCCTCAGAGAACGCTGACTGCGAACGTCCATAGACAATCTGGAGAAACAGCTCTCTCATCGCCGTATTGATTGCATCACATACAAGGTCTGTATTTAATGCTTCCATAACCGTCCTGCCGGGAAGCAGCTCAGCCGCCATTGCTGCCGAATGTGTCATACCTGAACAGCCGATGGTTTCCACTAACGCCTCCTGAATAATACCTTCCTTTACATTAAGGGACAGCTTGCAGGCTCCCTGCTGGGGTGCGCACCAGCCTACGCCGTGCGTAAATCCGGAAATGTCCTTCACTTCCTTAGCCTTTACCCATTTTGCTTCTTCCGGGATAGGTGCGCAGCCATGATTACCATCACGCGCTACTACGCACATTTCTTCAATTTCCTTTGAATAAATCATGTGAAAACTCCTTTCAATTATATAAATACTTACCTTTTTGTGATATATCACAACAATAACCTGTCAGGCGTTTTGGGGATTCACACCTCCCCTTTATGAAAATCCTCCCGATAAGTTACTCACATACTGTTATTTTCGCACAAAATGACAAAAATAGCAATCACAAAATACTATTTCTGTCAAAAAATTGTCAAACGCATTTCAGACTGTTTTTTCGACAATTTCTCCCTGCCTCTTGTAAATACTGTTCGCGTCGACAACGCCGCGCACCATCGACAGCGGATAAACCGTTGAATTCCTGCCGACGACTGTCCCGGGATTCAGGACGCTTCCGCAGCCGACCTCCACGCCGTCACCGAGCATTGCGCCCATCTTCTTCAAACCTGTTTTTATACTGCCGCCGCCTGTCTTTATCTCCACAAGCGTCTTGTCGCTCTTTACGTTCGATGTGATTGAGCCTGCGCCCATGTGCGACTTATATCCCAAAATGCTGTCGCCCACATAATTGTAATGCGGCACCTGAACCTTATTAAAAAGTATGACGTTTTTAAGCTCTGTTGAATTTCCGACCACCGCGCCCTTTCCAACTATGGCGTTGCCCCGGATAAACGCGCAGTGGCGGATTTCGGCGTCCTCGTCAATGATGCACGGACCGTTAATGCATGCCGTCGGGGCGATTGACGCCGATTTTGCAATCCAAATATTCTCCCCGCGATTTTCAAATCTGTCCGAGGGCAAAGCGTTTCCAAGCTTCACGATAAACGCCCCTATTTCGGAAATCAGCTCCCACGGATAAACCTTACCCTCAAACAACTGCGCCGCAATCGTTTCCTCCTGATTATAAAGATTAATAATTTTTAATTCTTCCATCATTTTCCTCATTTCCGCGAACCTTAGTCCGCTGATGCTTTTTGCGCATAAAGCAATTTAGGGTTTTATTTGCCCATTCCCGCCATCAGCGCTTCCCAATAGCCATCCTCCGCCTGCTCTACGTCCTGCCATGACTGCTCATTTTTGACAGCGCGCTCCAGTCTTCCGGGGAAGTCAAAAACCACCCTGCCATCCTCATTCAGCTTTAACGCGGCTTCAAATTTTGAGCCGCTCTTAGATGTAAAGCCCTGTATCACATCGGTTTTTTTGAGCGTCAGAAGCCGCTTAACAAGCTTGTCAGTTATCTTCACGCCTGCAATTTTACTGCCTATGGAAAAGCGGCAGCTCCCTTCGGCATCGCCTCTTTTATAGCCGGAGCAGCCATAGCCAAACGACGTCCTGATTACATCACTGCCGCACAGAGGGCAGACAACGTCATTGATTTTTTTTGCCTCAACATTCGTAAAATCAAATTTTATGACATGCTTGTCATTTTCATCCCTTTCCAATATAAGACATGCGTCAAATCTTTTGCCCGATTTCCCCTTAAAGCCGCGTATTGTGCCTGTCTTTTTGGTAGTAAGAAGCTCCAATACCTGTTCCTCGCTCAAGTCCACGCCGGCAATCTTACCAACGGCAAATCTGCAGCCGCTTCCGTCCTTTTGATAATTGGAGCAGCCATAGCCGAAAGGAGTCGTCACCATATCGCCGCCGCAGTCGGGGCAGACCGCGCCTATCGCTCTGCGCGCCCCAAGCCCTTTTGCGCCTTTTCCCGCAAATGGGCTGATTTTGGCTGCAAGCGGGTTAGTTAAATCCATGTCGCGTATCCGGACAGTTTCCCTGCGGATAAAATCCTCAAGCTTTGCGCGGTATTCGCTTACGTCCACTGTTCCGTTTGTGATGCCGTCAAGCCCCTTTTCCCACGACGCCGTCATTTTGGGATTTAAGAGCGCCGGGACTGTCATTGCCACGACCTCTTACACCATTTCGCCGAAGCTTTCGGGCGTGATAATCTGCGTCTTTCTGTTCAAATTGAGGTAGCCTATGCGAATAAGCTTTTTAATGATTTCCGCGCGCGTTGCGCTTGTGCCGATACCCGAGCCTTTTATTTGGGCGCGCAGCTCCTCGTCCTCAATCAACTGACCGGCATTTTCCATTGCAAGTATCATGGAGCCTGACGTATAACGCTTTGGCGGCGAGGTCTTGCCGTCCTTTATCATAAATCCGTTGACCTCAAGCACGTCACCCGGCTTAAGTGTTTCCGCAAGCGCCGGCAGCTTTTTGCCGTCCTTTTTGTCCGCGTCCTCATCCGCATCATCGCCGGTCTTTCCCATAACCTCCAAAAAGCCCGGTATTTTCAGCGCTTTAGCCGATGCAAAAAACGACTCCTTTTCCACTCCGATTACAAGCTTTATGGTCTGATATTGAGCGGGGGGATAAAAAATACTTAAAACCCGCCGTACTATTAAATCGTATATCCTGCTCTGAATAGCCGATAATGACTTTAGCTCCGTCACCTGCCCGGTCGGGATAATGGCATAGTGATCCGTCACCTTGCTGTCGTCCGTATACTGCGCCTTTTCAAGCCCCATGTAGGACTTGTCCGCCAGAATTGCTTCGACAAAATCCCGCGTCGGCTGATAGGCTTTAAGCTTATTGAGATTTTTGCCGATTTCCTTCGCGACTGCCACAGTCAATACGCGCGCGTCCGTCCTCGGATAGGTCGTAAGCTTTTTCTCGTACAGCTCCTGCGCCGCCTGAAGGGTTTCGTCCGGGCTGATTTTAAATCTTTTGGCACATTCCGCCTGCAGCTCGGCAAGGTTAAACAGCAGCGGCGCCTTCTTCCTTTGCATGCCCTTATCCAGCGTCTTTACAACAGCTTTCTTTCCCTCAAGGGAGGCAATCAGCCCCTCCGCGTCCTTTTTTTCCTTAAAACCGTTTTCCTTATAAAGCTTTGGCGAGTCAAAATATGCCGAGCCTTCTGCCGCCTTCCATTCCGCTTCCACATCCTCCTGCGCAAATGTCCCCGTGACGCGGTAAAAGGCGGTTTCAGTGAAATTGCGTATTTCCCGCTCCCTGTTTACCACCATTCCAAGCACACAGGTCATAACGCGCCCAACGGCAATGGCGGTATAGCTTTTAGTCGCCGCCGCGTCATTTAAGAGCTTTCCGTATTTCAAAGACATCACGCGCGAGAAATTAATTCCCATCGCATAGTCCTCAATCGAGCGCATGATGCCGGACTTACCTAAGTTCGCATAATCGGACATAGGCTTTGCCTGCTCCACACCGCGCCGGATTTCCTCCTCCGTCTGAGAGTCAATCCACACGCGCAGCTCCTTCATGCCCTCACGGACACCGCCGAAGCTGCGGATGTTTTCCTCGATGGTCTGTCCTTCCTTTCCGGAGTCGCCCGCCCAATATACCGTGTCAATGTCCTCCCGGTGCAACATTCTGTGTACTACATCATATTGCTGCTTTACGTTTTTAATAACTCCGTATTTATAATTCTCCGGCAAAAACGGCAAATCCTGCAGCGCCCATTTTTTATATCGGATATCATATTCCTCCGGATAGACCATTTCCACCAAATGCCCCACGCACCAGGTTATGACATATGTGTCATTTTCTATGTAGCCGTTGTTCCTGCCCGATACGTGAAATACATTCGCAAAATCCCGGGCAACCGACGGCTTCTCCGTAACAATCAACTTTTTACCCAAATTCTTTTCTCCGTTTACAGCCGGCATAATACTTATGCCGAACCGCGCGTACCGTTTTCACGCTACGCTGTTCGGCAAAAAAGAAGCCGCATTGATAACAGCTTCTTTTGCGTTCATTAAATATTCTGCTCACACTATTTTTTAGTGATATATCCCTGTGCCTTAAGAAGCTCCGCGCAAAGAACAGCTCCGCCCGCGGCTCCTCTGACAGTATTGTGTGAAAGACCGACGAACTTCCAGTCATACACTGTGTCCTCACGCAGACGTCCCACGGAAATTCCCATACCGTTTTCATAATCCACGTCAAGGCTTACCTGCGGCCGGTTATCCTCCTCAAGATACTGAATAAACTGCTTTGGCGCGCTCGGAAGCTTTAATTCCTGCGGCACTCCGCTAAAGCTGACAAGCTTTTCAATTAACTGCTCTTTGGTCGGCTGCTTTTTGAATTTCACGAATACCGCCGCCGTATGACCGTTCAATACCGGTACGCGGATGCACTGGCATGTGATTACGGGCGACTGCGCGGGCACGATTACACCGTCCTTGATTTCACCCCATATCCTTAAAGGCTCCTTCTCGCTCTTTTCTTCCTCGCCGCCGATGTAAGGAATGATATTTCCTACCATCTCAGGCCAGTCCTTAAAGGTTTTTCCCGCGCCGGAAATTGCCTGATAGGTCGTGGCAACCACCTCATACGGCTCAAATTCCTTCCATGCCGTAAGCACAGGCGCATAGCTCTGAATGGAGCAGTTCGGCTTTACCGCCACAAAGCCCCGTTCCGTTCCCAAACGCTTTCTTTGGAATTTAATTACATCCATGTGTCCGGGATTAATCTCGGGAACTACCATAGGCACGTCCGGAGTCCAGCGATGTGCTGAATTATTGCTGACAACAGGCGTTTCCGTTTTTGCATAGTCCTCCTCGATTTTTTTGATTTCATCCTTTGTCATATCGACTGCGGAAAACACAAAATCGACTCCTGCGGCAACTCTCTCAACCTCATTTACATTCATAACCACGATGTTTTTTACAGCCTCCGGCATTGGAGTCGCCATCTTCCATCTGTCGCCTACCGCTTCCGCATAGGTCTTTCCCGCAGAGCGCGGACTTGCCGCAATGCTTGTCACCTCAAACCACGGGTGATTTTCAATCAGGGATATAAATCTCTGACCTACCATACCCGTACCGCCAAGAATACCAACCTTTAATTTTTCACTCATTTTGCATACCTGCCTTTTCCTTAATTTGATTTCCGCTCACAGCTTCTATTGCCGTAAATATTCCCTGTAACCTTTTATAACCTCTTTCATCGCATCCGCTCCGGGCGCCCCCGTCGTAATGCGCCTGTTCACGCATGCTTCAAGGCTGACCGCCTCATAAACATCCTGCTCGAACACCGGGCTGATTGCCTTAAGCTCGTTCAGCGAAAGCTCATCTATCGCCTTGCCCTTTTCCTGACAATACAGAACCAGTCTGCCGATAATCCCATGCGCGTCCCTGAACGCCACGCCATGATTTACAAGATAATCAGCCGCGTCGGTCGCATTGGTGAAGCCCTTCATTGCGCTGCTTTCCATAATGTCCTTATTAAACTTCATCGTGGAGAGCATTCCCGTAAACATTATTACACTGCCCTTTACATTTTCAATGGCGTCAAAGGTTACTTCCTTATCCTCCTGAATATCCTTATCATATGCAAGCGGAAGCGCCTTCATGGTGGTAAGGAGCGCCATCAGCGCGCCGTACACGCGTCCGGTCTTGCCGCGGACAAGCTCCGCAATGTCCGGATTTTTCTTTTGAGGCATGATGCTGCTCCCGGTAGAATAAGCGTCGTCAATCTCCACAAAATTATATTCGTTTGAGTTCCATATGCTAATCTCTTCGCTGAAGCGGCTCAAATGCATCATGATTACAGCAAGCGCCGCCAAAAGCTCTATCAGATAGTCCCTGTCCGAAACCGAATCAAGGCTGTTTAAGGTAGGTCCGTAAAAGCCCAAAAGCTCCGCAGTATAATCCCTGTCCAGCGGATAGGTGGTACCCGCAAGCGCCCCGGAGCCTAACGGACAGTAGTTCATCCTCTTATAAATATCGTCAAGCCGCTGCCTGTCGCGCTTGAACATCTCAAAATACGCGCCCATATGATGCGTCAGTGTTATAGGCTGCGCCTTTTGAAGATGCGTAAAGCCCGGCATGTATGTGTCCAAATTATCTTCCATAATGGAAAGCAGAACCTCCAAAAGCTCCTTCAGAATACCGTTAATCTGCGTTATCTCCTGCCTTGTATAGAGCTTCATGTCAAGCGCAACCTGATCGTTGCGGCTTCTTCCGGTATGAAGCTTCTTTCCCGCATTCCCTATTCTCTGCGTCAGAACCGCTTCCACAAAGCTGTGAATATCCTCATATTCACTTGTAATCTCAAGGGTGCCGTTTTGAACATCCTTAAGGATTCCTTCCAAGCCCGTTAAAATCTGCCGGGCTTCCTCATCGCTTAAAATTCCCTGCTTTGCAAGCATTTTCGCATGCGCCATACTGCCTTCAATATCCTGTTGATATAATCTTTTGTCAAAGGATATGGAGGCTTGAAAGTCATATGCCGATTTGTCAGTCTGCTTTGTAAAGCGCCCGCCCCATAGCTGTGCCATTCATTTTTCCTCCTGTGTCGCCCTTTTATCGGGCAGCTTTCCATGCCGTGCCGTATACGCGCCACGGCAATTAATAATAATGTAGCACAACTTTAAAATTGTTTCAACACCTTTCCCCTAAATTCGCATATCATATAGTGAACGCAAAAAACAAGCAACGCGAAGCGGCATTTGTTTTCCTGCGAGTGTATTATATTAAAACTTCCACGAGAGGCGATGCATATGCACAATTCTTTCCTGCGCTTAGAGCATGTTTCCTTTTCCTATTACAGTATGCTGGGGGAGTTTATGGCGCTAAGCGATATCAATTTTAATGTGGAAAAGGGTATGTTTGTGGCTTTAGTCGGTCCGAGCGGCTGCGGTAAATCCACTATTTTATCCCTTATCTGCGGCTTGTTAAAACCCGTTGGAGGTTCAATCACCTTTTATTCCGAGGATTTTCATGCCCCGAGGGTCGGATATATGCTCCAGCACGACCATCTGCTCGAATGGCGCGATGTTTATCACAATATTATGCTGGGGCTTGAAATAAGCAAAAATAAAACTCCCGAAAACCTCGCTTTTGTGGATGAGCTTCTTGAAAAATATAAGCTTTCCGATACTAAAAACAAAAAGCCGTCCGCTCTTTCAGGCGGTATGCGCCAGCGAATTGCGCTTATCCGTACGCTTGCCATACGGCCCGATCTGCTGCTTTTGGATGAACCGTTCAGCGCCCTTGACTATCAGACGCGCCTGCGGGTGTCCGGCGACGTCCGCGACATTATTAAGTCGGAGGAGAAAACGTCAATTCTTGTGACACACGATATTTCCGAAGCGGTATCAATGGCTGACGTTGTTATTGTGCTCACAAAATCGCCCTGCTCCGTAAAGGACATTATACCCATGGAATTTGAAAAAAACGGGATTCAGCGGAGCGAAATACGCAAATCAAAGCTTTTTCAGGAATATTTTGACAGGATATGGAGGCAGATTCAGGATGAAAACACGGAAATGTAAAAAATTCAAAAAAAGCTACAGTCTGATTGCCGCGGAGGAAACTCTTGGACAACAGAGGTATATCAGGCGCCGGAAAATGCACAAAATTTATATATTTTGGAGCCGCATTTTTATCTTTGCAGCCTTCCTGATATTGTGGCAGGCGGCGTCGGATTTAGGGTGGATTGACAAATTTTATTTCAGCTCTCCCACGGAAATAGGCGCGCTGTTCCTGCATGACATACAGGACAGGTCGCTTTTAAGCCATATCGGCATCACGCTTTTTGAGTCAGGCGTAAGCTTTTTGCTTATTCTGCTGTTTGCAATGGTTATTGCGACCTTTTTTTGGTTTTATCCGTCGCTCGGGAAAATGTTTGAACCGTTTCTGATTGTTTTAAACAGCCTCCCAAAATCAGCCCTCGCCCCGCTTATAATCGTGTGGCTCGGCACGGGTATGCGCACAATCATTTTGTGCGGAATGTCCGTCGGGATTTTCGGCTGTATTTTAAATCTGTATCAGGCGTTTTCGCAGACAGACCCCGAGCGCCTAAAGCTTATTGAAACGTTGGGCGGCACTAAAATGCAGGCGTTCACAAAGGTTGTTTTCCCCGGAAACATTCCCACGTTCCTTTCCCTCTCAAAGGTGAATATCGGTCTTTCGCTGGTGGGCGTGATCATCGGTGAATTTTTGGCAGGCAGACGCGGGCTGGGCTACCTTATTATTTACGGCAGTCAGGTTTTTAAGCTTGATATGGTAATCTTAAGCATTACAATCCTGTGCGTAATCGCAATGCTTATATATGGAATAATAAATTTTTTGGAAAAACATTACCGAGCGTAAAGATATAAAAACTTCTTTACCGTTATTCCGCCATTTTGCCGGTCAGTCCATTAATAAAATGCTATTGCTTAATAAAAAATTATATGCTAAAGTAAAGAAGTAAAGGGGTTATAAACTTAGGAAATATCACGGATATAACAAGGAGACAAAATTGCAGGAAGCGAAAGACAAAATGAACCGTGGGTATAAAGACAGTGTTTTTGTCGATTTGTTTAACGATAAAAAATATCTGCTGGATTTATATAGACATTTGCATCCCGAAGATTCGGGAGTGTCGGAGGATGATGTAAAAAATATCACAATCTCAAATGTACTTGCCGGGAAAATGCACAATGATTTGGGATTTACTGCCGGAAACAGGTTTATGATACTGGTCGAGGAACAAAGTTCATGGTCGGACAATATCGTGTGGCGATTGCTTATCTATGTTGCGGAAACATACAAGAAATATTTTAATGAAACGAGTTATAACTTATTCTCCACTACCGTAAAAGAAATTCCCAAGCCGGAGTTCTACGTCGTGTATACGGGTGAAAACCCTAAGATAACAATTAATAAAATATCTATATCAGAAAAATTTTTTAACGGTGAGAAAATCCCGTTGGACTTGGAAGCTACGGTCATAACAAACGATAACCCTTTAGGCGGTGTCCTTTCGGAATATATGAATTTTGTAGCGATAGTTGAAGAACAGATTAAAATTTATGGCAGAACTGAGAAAGCAATAAAAGAAGCCGTAAAAATTTGTAAAGACACGAATATTCTCAAGGAATATCTTGAAAAAAGAGAAAGCGAGGTCATAAGTATGTTAGACGGATATTACAGCCAAGAGGACGTCACTAATATGATGCTGCGCGAGGCAGAAGATATTGGCAAAGAGAAAGGAGCTCGTGAAGCTGCGGTTGGCATGGCAGCGGATGGAATATCACTTGAAACCATTGCAAAAATAGTCAAATACCCCCTTGACACCGTTAAAATGTGGGTCGGAAGCTCAAAGGCAAGAATATAATCCACGCAAGACCCGCCCCCCGATTAATTTCAATCGGGGGTGGGTTTTTTAGTATGGTAGAAACAGTCTATGCCGCTGATGGCATAATAAACTGTCCTAAGCTATTTTTTGCTGTCAGACTATTAACCCAACAGTGAGAGTACTCCTTGGTTAGACTGATTAGCCTGCGCGAGCATTGACTGACCTGCCTGTGCGAGGATATTAGCGTTAGAGTATGTAACCATATCTGTTGCCATATCTGTATCGCGGATAGCAGACTCAGCTGATGTCGTGTTCTCAACAATGTTATCCAGGTTGTTGATTGTGTGCTCCAAACGGTTCTGAACAGCACCGAGAGCGGAACGCTGTCTTGAAACCATCTCGATTGCGTTTGCGATAGAGTCAATAGCATATGTAGCCGCCTGACCACTGTCGTCGCTTACATTAATACCCTTGACTCCAAGGTTTGCAGCAGACATTGTTTCGATATTAACGCCAATCTTGTTTGTCATATCAGCGTCCGCGCCTACATGGAGGCTGAAATTCAATGCGCTGTCAACCTCAACAGTTCCCTGCGTGATGTCAAATGTGCCGTCGCCGTTATTTACTACCTTTGCGGCTACATCCGTGCCGATGCTTGACGCCTGTGTAAGCTCCTCCGCCATCAGCTGATATGCTTCCTGAACGGAAATTTCCGTTTCTGACTCGGAAGCAGAAGGCACTACGTAATATTGCGCACTATCCACCTCTACATATTGACCTTCCTTAATCAGATTTGCAACATCGTCCGCCGTGATTGTTTTTCCGT
This sequence comes from Lachnospiraceae bacterium, assembly GCA_021202335.1. Lineage (GTDB taxonomy): Bacteria > Bacillota > Clostridia > Lachnospirales > Lachnospiraceae > COE1. The sequence goes on along the minus strand of JAJQDE010000040.1, from coordinate 2,827 downwards.
CCGCCGCCGAAGTCACGCCTATGGTATATTCCACTGCCGTTGCGTTTACGCTGTCATATACCTTTACCGTAGCTTCATTATCAAGCGCCCTAATCATATCCTGAACATCGGATATTTCCTGTATGCCCTTATTTGAAATGGAACCCGTTTCTCCTGTGGCAGCAATGGTATAGGTATCGCCCGCGATGGGAGTATATGCCGTATCTGAAGCGGTGTTGCCCTCAGTCTTATAAAAGCCTGATGACGTATAAAGCACATCGTTCAGCCATGCGTTCTCGCTTACATCCACGTAAGTATACTCCACACCGTCCTTATCTACAATTGTGTCACCCGCTGCCCATGTAGGTGCGGTAGCATCAGACCCGCTTGAAACATCCAAATCAGCACTGCCGACGATTGTCCTTGTCTTTGTAACCTCATCGCCGTTCGCATCAGTAACCGTGCTTGTGATTGTTGCTCCCGCTGTTATCGCAAGGCTTACCTTATTGCCGTCCGAATCCAATAAAGTAACTGCGCTGCCGTCTAATGTTGTATTATCAGCATCTTCACCTACGGTATACTCCACGCCGTTCTGAACGATTGTATCACCCTCTGCCAATGTAATACTGGTTAAGTTGATATAATCATCCGTCCTTGACGAACCTACGATTGTATAATCCGTGCCGCCGATTGAAACAGTGTCGCCTGCCGCGATTGAATCAGCCTCGAATGTAGACTTGCCGTTACCCAATGCCGTGAGCGTTCCTGCCAAGCCTGCGTCCTGCGCGTCGAGCGTCTTCGTCGTGGTTGAGCCGTTGCCTTTCAAGAGATAAATCTCGTTGAACTTTGTCGTTTCAGCAACACGGTCAATCTCTGTTACGAGCTGATCAACCTCGTCCTGAATATAAGAGCGGTCTGTTTCAGAGTTTGTGCCGTTAGCCGCCTGAACCGCAAGCTCGTTCATTCTCTGGAGCATATCATGAACCTCTGTCAGCGCGCCTTCTGCTGTCTGCACTGCGCTGATACCGTCCTCGGCATTGTCAGAAGCCTGCGTAAGTCCGCGTATCTGCTTTCTCATCTTCTCTGAGATAGCCAAGCCTGCCGCGTCATCAGCCGCGCGGTTGATCTGATAGCCTGAAGAAAGCTTCTCTGTAGAGCTTGACAATGTGTTCTGTGTGAGCCCCAACATTCTGTTGGAATTCATTGCTGTTAAATTATGCTGTACTACCATAATCATTACCTCCGTGTAATTAATTTTTTGCAGATTTGGTCTGCATGCCCCGGGCAAATCCGTTGCCCGGAAATCGCTTCAATATTCAATTGTAGTCCGTGCCGAAGCACAGTTTATAATAATCCGCCCTGCTCTATGCCCTTGGCGCCTTCCACGGCTTAAAGCATCGACGGTTTATTATTAAATTTCTTCAGACTTTTCTGCTGCAGCGGCTTCTTCCCTCGCCCGCTTTTCGATTGCCTTTCCTCTTGCAATATTGATTTCCCTCGGCGCATCAATCATGATTTTCAGCGACTTGTCATTGCTTCCGAGAAATGTAAGTCTGACATCCTGACCAATCATAAGGTACTCATTTTTCGTAACGGATAATCGAATCATTTTAAGCCTCCATTCTTGCCTCAGCCCGCAGATTCCTTGCTTTTTCGAAAGAAAATCGAGCTGTTTCCTGCAGGCAGCGATTTTCCTTCGTTCCTTGTCCGCAATGTGATGCAACATTTCAGGCATTTTGTTGCATGTTATTATGTCCGTTTGCACTTTACGGGCTTATAATGGAATTAAAATCATTAACAAATGGAGAGGAGTATGAAAAATAAGCTCGATAGCTTATTTTTCATACTGCTATTTGCGCCAGAGCGTCACAAATAGCTTTGATGGCAGACGCAAATCTGATCTTTGCGTCGCCCAGTCGCGTAAAACGCTCCGGAATGGAGGATTATTATGAGTACGACACAGCCAATCAGAAATAGGGAGCTATTGAAGAAATTCAAGGATTTTTACAGAATAACGGAGCCCAATCCGCGCAATTACACAATCATCATTATCGGACTTAATACCGCGCTGAGAATAAACGATATTCTCAACCTGAGCTATGACACGGTTTACTGCAAGGGAAGGGTGCGGGAGCATATTTTTGTCAGAGAAAAAAAGACGGGAAAGGAAAACAGAATTTTACTCAATAATGAGGTGCGCATGGCGCTGACGCAATATCATAAGGTTTTAAAGAAAACGGACATGCACCAAAAGGGAAATCCGTTTATTTTTCCAAGCCCGCGCAAGGAAAATCAGCCGCTTTCGCGCTATCAGGCATACCGCATGATTTGTGCGGCGGCACAGGCTCTCGGACTCGGGGAGCATATCAGTTGTCACTCTCTGCGCAAAACCTTTGGATATCATGCATGGAAGCAGGGAAACGACCCTACTGTCATCATGGTTATATTCAACCACTCCTCTTTCAGCATAACCAAACGTTATCTCTGCATCGAGCAGGACGACAAGGACGCCGTATTCCGCAACATAGACCTATGAATAAAAATTTAAAAAAATTAAAATTTTTTTATCCGGCTATACAGTTTTTGCCGTAAGTACCGATATATAAAGTGTAAGCAAGGGATGCAACAAAATGCCTGAAATGTTGCATCCCTTATTTATTGTAACCAAAAAAACGTAAAACCTTTTTTATTATTTCGGCTTTACGTTTTTATCATTCTTTTTAAGCTTCCAAAGGGACTCGAACCCTCGACCTACTGATTACGAATCAGTCGCGCTACCAACTGCGCTATGGAAGCCTGTACGGTACTGCTCAAGCAGTACCGTATTATAATTTCACAGGTTTTAAAT
>JAJQDE010000064.1 GCA_021202335.1 Lachnospiraceae bacterium | reverse complement strand
GATATATGACAAGATTGTTTAATTTGTCGCTTTTTTTGTTGACTTTTACCAATATTTCTAATATTTCCAATATTTCATTAATTAGTAAAATCCGGCATTTCCGTTAAGCTTATTTCCAAAGCCGGCTTGCCTTTTTAGTGCGCAGAATAGTATAATTTACTATATCACTGCAAGGAAAGGATGAACCGCCATTATGAAAATTGCCGCAGTAATCGCAGAATACAATCCCTTTCACAACGGGCATCTCTATCAGCTTGACACAATCCGGCGCAGCGCCGGCGCCGACTATATCATCGTCGTAATGAGCGGTGATTTCGTGCAGAGAGGCGCACCTGCCATTATGGACAAGTATGACCGCTGCCGCGTGGCGCTTGCGTGCGGTGCTGACGCGGTTTTTGAGCTTCCGGTGTATTTTTCCCTCGGAAGCGCGGAATACTTTGCGCACGGCGCAGTATCGCTGCTTGATAGGCTGGGCACAATCGATATCCTCCACTTTGGAAGCGAGTGCGGGGATATAGGTCTTTTAAGCAAATGTGCGGATATTCTTGCAAATGAAACGGATGAATACAGGCACAGTCTGAGTATTTATTTAAAAGAAGGAAAATCGTTTCCACTCGCAAGAAGCGAGGCTGTAAAGACCGTGTCGCCCAATCTCTCCGGCTTTGAAGCCGCCGGCATTTTTTCTTCCCCCAACAATATCCTCGCGCTTGAATATATCAAGGCGTTAAAGCAGCGAAAAAGCCCCATCACTCCGCTTACCGTAAAAAGGAAGGGCGCGGACTTTCATTCGGACACTCTCTCAGACGAGTGTCTGCCGTCTGCAAGCGCCATACGAAAAAGCCTTTCGGACGCATCCGATGACCGGGATTATGTCCGCCTGACGAAGCATGTGCCTGATGCCTGCCTTGAAGCCCTGCAAAAAAACACGCTTTTATTCCAAAGCGATTTCTCAAAGATACTTTTATATAAGCTTACGCAGGTTATAGATTTTGAGGGCGGATTTTCGCGCTTTTATGATATCGGAAACGAGCTTTCCAACACTATCGCCGCAAATGTCATGGCTTTTACCTCCCTTGAGGAATTTGCTTATTTATGCAAAAGCAGAAATTATACCTACACCCGCATTTGCCGCGCGCTCATGCACATACTCCTTGATATGACTCAGGATAATGCGGATTTGCTGAAAGCAGACGACTGCTGCGGGTATGCGCGGCTACTTGGCTTTCGGAGTAAAAGCTCTAAAGACGGACTGCTGAGCCTGATAAAGAAAAATTCATCAATTCCCATCATTACCTCCCCCGCAAAGGGTCTGAGGCAGCTTAACGGCAGCGCCCTTATTTCATTAAAGGCGGATATCCATGCCGCAAATATATATGAGGGAATAAAGGCGCAGAAAAAAGCATCTCCCGTGCCGCCCCGAAACGAGCTGACAAGGGAGATTATAAAGCTTAATTTTTAAAGCTGTGTATTGGCGCAGGTATTCTGCCCCCGCGGTTGACGAACGCGTCGCACGAAAACTGATTTACCGGCATAATCGGCGCATAGCCTAACAGCCCGCCAAACTCCGCGCTGTCCCCGACCGTTTTTCCGATAACGGGAATGATGCGTACAGCCGTGGTTTTTTGGTTTACCATGCCGATGGCAAGCTCGTCGGCAATCATGCCGGAGATTGTCGTCGCCTTGGTATCGCCCGGTATCGCTATCATATCAAGACCAACAGAGCATACGCATGTCATTGCCTCAAGCTTTTCTATGGTAAGCGCTCCCGCGTTCACGGCATCTATCATTCCCTGATCCTCGCTGACCGGGATAAAAGCTCCGCTCAAGCCGCCCACATAGGACGACGCCATAACGCCGCCTTTTTTCACCTGGTCGTTCAGGAGTGCGAGCGCCGCCGTTGTTCCGGGCGCTCCCGCATATTCAAGCCCTATTTCACACAGAATGTCAGCTACGCTGTCCCCTATTGCGGGCGTGGGCGCAAGCGAAAGGTCGACAATGCCAAACGGAATACCCAAACGCCTTGAGGCCTCCTGAGCTACCAACTGACCGACTCTCGTAACCTTAAACGCAGTCTTTTTAATCGTTTCACACAGCACCTCAAAGTTTTCGCCGCGCACGCTTTCAAGGGCATTTTTTACAACCCCGGGACCGCTTACGCCTACATTGATAACGGCATCGGCCTCCGTCACCCCATGGAAAGCGCCCGCCATAAACGGGTTATCATCGGGGGCATTGCAGAATACCACAAGCTTTGAGCAGCCGATTGAATCATTGTCCTTCGTAAGCTCTGCCGTTTCCTTTATGATATCGCCCATAAGGCGCACTGCATCCATGTCTATTCCTGTTTTTGTCGAGCCTAAATTCACGGAGCTGCACACAAGCTCCGTTTCGGAAAGCGCCCGCGGAATGGAGCGCAGAAGAAGCTCGTCCGCCTTTGTCATTCCCTTTGACACAAGCGCGGAGTAACCGCCCAAAAAATTCACGCCCACAGCCTCTCTTGCCCTGTCCAGCGTTTTGGCTATTGTGACAAAATCGTCTGAGGTCTTGCAGGTAGCGCTTCCTATCAGCGAGATTGGCGTCACGGAAATTCTTTTATTGACAATCGGAATACCAAATTCCTTTTCTATCTCCTCTCCTACAGTCACCAGATTTTGAGCCACGTCAGTTATCTTTTTATAAATCCTTTCGTTTAACCGGTTCAAATCGGAATCAATACAGTCCAACAGGCTGATGCCAAGCGTGATGGTCCGCACGTCAAGATTTTCCTTTTCTATCATTTTATTGGTTTCTATCACTTCATGAATGTTTATCATGGCGCACCTCCATTATATTCTGTGCATGCTGTTAAAAATTTCTTCCCTTTGGCAATGGATTATAACGCCAATGTCAGAGCCAAGCCTGTCAAGGTCGTCCGATACCTCGCTCACCGACTTTGTCGAGCTGCTCATATCCGCTATCATCATCATATTAAAATAGTCGTCCACTATCGTCTGCGATATATCAAGAATATTTACTTTATTTTCGGCAAGATATGTACACACACGCGCGATAATTCCTACCGTATCTTTTCCCACTACTGTTATAATTGTTTTTTTCATTTTTTCCCTCATTTCTGCGAACCTTAGTTCACTGATGCTTCTTGGCGCATATACTTTCCATCCCTTTAAATCTCAACCAACTGTGAAGCCTCGCTGCGGCTGGCCACCATAATCGGGAAGTCATCTCCCTTATATGGATTATCCGCCATGGAAATCTCAAGCCTGACTGTTTCATATGCAAGCTCCGCAAAATTATTTTCCTTGCTTAAATGCCCCAAAATCACACCCTTTAAATCATCATGCAACAGACGGCTCAAAAGCTTTCCCGAAAGCTCATTTGACAAATGTCCCCTGTTTCCCAAAATCCTTTGCTTAAGATAATACGGATAAGGACCTGCCTGCAGCATGTTGATATCATGGTTTGCCTCAAGCAGCAGCACATCCATTCCTCTAAGGCTCTCCACCGTGTAATCATCATAAATCCCCATATCCGTAGCAACCGCCATGCGTTTGCTGCCGTACTGAAACCTGTATGCCACCGGCTCAGCCGCATCATGCGATATCCGCATCGGATTGACCGTGACATCCTTCAAAATAAATTTCTTGTCCGCGCTGACCTCATGAAAAAGCGAGTCATCTGTTTCTCCGAGATTACCCGCCTTTTTAATTGCCTCTAAAGTCCCCCGCGTTCCATACACGGGTATTCCGAATTTCCTGCACATCACCCCCAGACCGTTGATATGGTCCGAATGCTCATGAGTGACAAGAATGCCGTCTATATCGCTTCCCGTAAGCCCAAGGCGGTTCAAACCCTCCACCGTCTTTTTGCCGCTTATGCCCACATCCACCAGCAGGTGCGTGGCGTCCGTGCCTATGTAAATACAATTGCCGCTGCTCCCGCTGGCTATACTGCACATTCTCATTTACTTTTATCCTCTCTTATTTCCAATACACTTCAATCTTATCTCCGTTATACAGCTCCTGCGTATAATGCGCGTCCTCGCCATTTACAAGAGTGACAATTCCGGAGCCCTGCATTCTGCTTGTGTCAAAATCAATATAATCAAAGATGTCGACAAAGGTATATGTTTCCTTTCCTCTCATGATAATCGGCTTCTGATTTACGATTACAATGATTTTGTTCAAATCACCTTCCTCTTTCTTTTCTTCCTTTTTCTCCTCCTTTTGCACATTCTCCGTGCTGTCGGCAGGCGCCGCCTCTTTTTCCTTTTCTTCCTCCTTTACCGCATCCTCGTTCGCACTCTGAGCCTCTGTGATTTCGGGCTCATCCGCGGCTTTCGGTTCTTCCGAAGCATTCTCCTCTGTTGTCTGAGGCTCTGCGGTCTTCGGCTGTTCCACAGCTTTCGGCTCTTCCGAAGCTTCAGACTCATCCGCAGCTTTCGGCTCTTCCACGGTTTCAGGCTCTTCCGCAGCTTTCTTCTCTGTCGTGTCCGCCGTGTCCGGGTTCTCCTTCTCCTGCTTCTTTACGGTTTTTCGGAAGTCCTCTTTCTTTGACTCAAGCTGCGCCGTCCTGTAAATCTCCTTTAATTCAAGCTCACGTCTGCTCTTTAGCTCTATCACATCATTTGCACATGCTACGGCGTCGGCAGCAGCCTTTTCACCGTTGATGGTGATTATCATATCCTCCGTCGACACGCCCATATATTCGCAGAACTGCTCCAAGGTATAGCATGAAGCAATCTCTATATCGTCGCCGTTTTGTATCATATAATCGTCCGTCACCGCGCTGCCGTTCACCTTGACGGGCTTTGGAAGCTGTACCTCGTCGCCGTTTACGGTCAAAGCAATCTTTCCGTTATAATCAACAAGGTCCGATATGCGTTCCATGGCAGGCTTACCAAGCGTCGACTCCTCAATTGCAATCACATCGTTTGACTTTATGCTAAAGCTTAAGTTGACACTTTCACCATTTACATACACATGCGCGCTCTCACCGTACTCGCCTTTCGTCACACGGTTATTTCCGTTCACCGTGTACCGCAGCTCCTCACCGCGCCGCGGGAAAAGCCCATCTCGCGAAAAGGCTGCCTGCATCGCCGCATCCATGACGGTAAGCTTATTGTTGTCATAAAGCTTCATTTTGCTTCCGTTAAAGGTTATGTAAATAAAATTGTTATTCTGCTCATAATGAGTAAGGCAGATTCCGACAGGCGTAATGATTGTGGAATCCTTTAACGCGCCCTCCGGGAAGTCGATTTCCCGCATGATTTCCTCACCCCGGATTGCAACGCGGGAAGCGTCCAGCCCCAAGCCTTCCGCAATGAGCTTATCAAAGCCCTTGATTTTTCCTCCGCCGCCGACTATAAAGACCGCGCTCGGAGAAAAGCCGCCGTTTAACTCTTTGATTGTGTCAGCGGTAAGCTTCGCCATTTTTTCTATTTCAGGGCGGCAGATTGCGACAACCTCATCGGCTGTAATCGTCTGCTCCATGCCCATGATGTCCTCGTACCTGATTTCTTCCTGTGTGGCGGCGGCAACCTTTATTTTCTCCGCCGTCGCAAAATCAATCAGACATGTTTTTGCCAAAAGCTCCGTAAGAGAATCGCCCGCGTGCGGCAGCATACCAAACGCGATCACGCTCCCATCGTCCGTGATTGAAATATCCGATGTTCCCGCACCCACGTCAACCATCGCAATATTTAAAAGCCTAAACCTTTCGGGAATGGCAACTCTGATTGCCGCAATCGGCTCGAGCGTAAGGTTCGCCACCTTCAAGCCCGCAATCTCTACCGCACTGTATAAACCGTCGACCACATCATCCGGCAGAAAAGTCGCTATCATATCAGCGCCTATATTTTTTGCCTTGTGGTGCTCGGGCTGACTCATCCACATCCCGTTGAGATAATATTTCACGACAGAATAGCCCACGCAGTAAAAATGCATATCCGTGTCGTTTTTCTCCTGAAAATCCGCAAGAGCGCTGTCGACTCCCATTGCAATAAGCGTACTCATGTCTTCCTTGGTGACATTTCTTTCCGTGTCTAAATCCATGTCCACGTGTACATTCATGGTTTTTAAAACGCGTCCCGCCGCCGCAATGCACACCTCGTCAAGCTGCAGGTCCGTTTTTTCCTGCAGCGCCTGTCTGATATCGGCAATCGATGCGGCAACCCTGTTGATATCGTGTATCTGACCATCCAGCATGGCGCGTGTCTGATGCTCCCTGATTTCCTGCGCTATCACGACAAAACGCTCTCCCTGCTTATAGCCCACGGTTCCGACCATATTCCTTGTGCCGATGTCCAGTCCAAAAACAAGTTCCTCTCCATTGATTTTCGTTTGGTTATTCATGCTTTCCCTCATTTCTGCGCTGCTCTTTGCGCCTAAAGCAATATTTGTGCAAGCAGCGCGCAGACACAAACTTGCCGAGTGAAAAATTTATTTTTCACTCTTTCCTCCATTCCGAAGCGTTTGCACCCAATATGCTGTCTATCTGTTTATATGTATCCTCCAAGCTGCCGTTATTTAATATGACTCTTTGGCATTTGCTTCTGTACTCATCCTCGCGAAGCTGCCCCTTCATAATATCCGACGTCTTTTGCACGCTGTACTGTCTGCTTTTGGCAAGTCTTTTTTTCCGCACCGATTCATCGGAATGTATATACCAAAGCTCGTCGACGATTTGGTCATAATGCTCCTCAATCAAAAGCGCCGCTTCTATAAAAAAGTATCCGACACTGCCTCTTTCCCTTTCATAAGCAATCTGCTCCAAAATATAGCTCTTGACTGCCGGATGGATAATTGCATTTACCCGTGCAAGCAGAAGCTTATCACCAAATATCATCTCCGCCATTTTTCGTCTGTCAAGCTCGCCGTCCGCTCTTAAAACCTGTTCCCCAAAAAGCTTCACAAGCTCCGTATGGCATGCCTGTCCTTTTTCATACAGCAGGTGCGCCGCCTCATCAGCCCTGACAACACGGCAGATATAATGCTCCTCAATATAGGAAAGCACTTGTGTTTTCCCCGCTCCGACTCCGCCCGTGATTCCGATAATCTTCATATTAATCCCCATATTAATCCCCATTAATCTATTTAGCCTCATACCAGTTTGTGCCTGTATGCAAATCCGTTTCAAGCTTCACTGACAGCTTACACACATTCTGCATCTCGTCGGTAAGCACCTTCCTCACCTCATCAACCTCATCCTGCCTCGTTTCTATCAAAAGCTCGTCATGAATCTGCAATATCAGCTTGGATTTGAGTCCCTTGCGCCTCAACGCGTCATACACGTTAAGCATCGCGATTTTGATGATATCTGCCGCTGTTCCCTGTATCGGAGAATTCATCGCCACACGCTCTCCGAACGAGCGCTGCATAAAATTTGAAGATTTCAGCTCCGGGACAGGTCGCTTTCTTCCGAACATCGTTTCGCAGTAGCCCTTGCTTTTCGCATCGGCAACCAGCCTGTCAAGGAACTCCTTAATGCCGGGATAAGTCTTGAAATACTCATCGATATACGCCTTTGCTTCCTTAGGGGAAATACTGAGGTCCTGGCTTAAGCCAAACGAGCTGATGCCATACACAATTCCAAAATTTACTGCCTTTGCATTTCTTCTCTGTAAATCCGTGACCTCCTCAAAGGGCGTGTGAAACACCTTAGCCGCAGTGATGCGGTGAATATCCTCATTTTGCTGATATGCCTCTATAAGCTGCGCATCCCCCGACATGTGCGCGAGCACCCTAAGCTCTATCTGCGAATAATCCGCGTCCATGAAAACACAGCCCTCCTGCGGAATAAAGACCTTTCTGATACGCCGCCCCAGCTCCATGCGCATCGGTATATTCTGCAGATTAGGCTCCGTGGAGCTGAGCCTCCCTGTCGCCGTAATTGTCTGATTAAAGCTTGTGTGTATTTTGCTGTCGCCGTCGATAAATGCCGCAAGCCCGTCCGCGTAGGTTGATTTAAGCTTTGCAAGCCCCCTGTATTCCAGTATATCCCTTACAATCGGATAATCAGGCGCAAGCTTATCGAGCACATCCGCCGCCGTGGAGTAGCCCTTCTTTGTCTTTTTCCCGCCGGGCAGCTTCAGCTTATCAAACAGGATTTCACCAAGCTGCTTTGGCGAATTAATATTAAAGCTCTCGCCTGCGGCCTCATGTATCGCAGCTTCAAGCTCGCCTATTCTTCCCGTGAGCGCCTCACCGTATGCCTTAAGCTCCTCCGGCTTTACAAGGATTCCCTCACGCTCCATGTCGTAAAGCACATAGGTAAGCGGCATCTCTAACTCCCTGAAAAGCTTATCCATTCCGTTCTGCGCAAGCGCGGCTGCAAGTATGGCTCCCGCCTGTCCGAGCACCCGCGCCTCCATTGCAAGAAACCGGACACACTCCTCCTTTTGCGATGAATACACGCTCTGCATGTCCGCCTTGCCAAAAGCTTCCGAGCGGCTTTTCAAAGAGCAGTTCAGATATTCTCCCGCTATGTCTGCTATCTCATAATTGTTTTTTAACGGATTAATCAGATACGCCGCAATTTTGCAGTCAAATAAATTCTCTGTAAGCTCATGCGAGGAAAGTCTTATGTCCTGCTCCCTTTTATCCGTGAAAATACTTCCGTAATCATTTTTGATGTCAAAGCAGTTCAGCTCAAAGCCCGGAGCAGTCAAAAGCTGCTCAAGCTGCTCCAAAATATCGTCCCGGGTAAGCCCGCCACCGTTTTCCGCAAAATAAACTCTGTTTTCACTGCCGTTTCCATAAAGCACACAGCCAAAGCACGCCGTGCTGTCCTCAAGCTGCAAAAACATCTGTCCGCTTCCGGTCGTGCCCAAATCGCCCTTCTTCTGTCCCTGAATATCTATAAAACGGACTGCCGCACTGCCGCCTTTTATCACGAACCGAACCGCATCCTCAAGCTCACGCCTTGTCTTTATCACATCCACCTGTATGTCCTGCTCCGATTCCTTTTCCGGCTCCGGCTTATGTTCAAAGCGTGAAAGCAGATTTTTAAAAGAAAGCTTTTTAAAAACATCGTATGCCTCGGGGGTAAGCAGCTCGCCAAGCCTTGCCTTGTCATACGAAAACTCAATGTCCGCATCGGTGTCGATTGCCGCGAGCTTTTTGCTCAAATCCGCAAGCTCACGATTGTTTAAAAGGCTTTCTCTTATACTCTTTTTTGATATTTCCTCTATATGCTCATAAATATTCTCTATTGAGCCGTAGGCAGCCATAAGCTCCGTAGCCGTCTTTTCCCCAATCTTCGGCACCCCGGGAATATTATCCGCCGTATCTCCCATAAGCGCCTTAAGCTCAATGAACTGCTCCGGCGTCACCCGATACGCCTTTTCCACATCCGCGGCATAATAGTCCTCGATTTCCGTTTTTCCGCCCTTTGTCTTTGGAATACGTATCTTTATATGCTCCGATGCGATTTGGAGCAGATCCCTGTCACCCGAAACCAGCGAAACCTCCATGCCCTCTTTCTCGGAGCGTTTAGCAATCGTCCCTAAAATGTCGTCCGCCTCATAGCCTGCCTTCTCCACAAGCTGTATTCCCATCGCGGTAAGCACCTCTTTTATCACGGGCACCTGCCTGTGAAGCTCCTCCGGCATGGGCTTTCTCGTCCCCTTATATTCCGCATACATTTCATGCCTGAAGGTAGGCGCCTTCACATCGAAAGCGACCGTCAGATAATCGGGGTTCTCCTCGTCCAAAATCTTGAACAGAATATTTAAAAAGCCATAGACTGCGTTTGTGGGCAGACCTGACGGACCAGTCAGCATCGGAACGCCGTAGAACGCCCTGTTTAGTATGCTATGGCCATCGATTAACACTATTTTACTCATTATGCCCCTCCCAAAAGTATAATGCAAAGCAGCAATGATATCAGCAAAAAAAGACCGGCCTTGAGCTGTTTTTTCCGCCTTACGTCGGCAATGGTGCGGTTCAGCCTTTTCTCCAGTTCCTTCTGCATATCAAACTCATCAGCGTTCTCAATTCTGCTCATACCCTCAAACAGAAGATACTCTATCGACAGCTCTTCCATGCAGTCACTGCATGAATATACATGCTCCACAAATTTCTGCGCCGTGCTCCAATCCAATTCATCCTTTAAAAACATGGGAATACAGCGTTGTGTTTCCTTACAGTCCATTTATATCCTCTTTGCACATACACTTTGTTTTTGCGCCAATTGCGGGCTGCGCAAGCAGCCATTCCCAACGCAATCGTGTGCATCGTTGCTATAGTGAACGTCAAATATTTTTGTCGTTCACTATAATTCGTATTCGTCATTATCATACACTATATTTGCATATTTTTAAAGGGTTTATTGGAATAAATTTTTCACTTATAATACGCCGTCGCTGATTTTTTGGATGAGCTGCTGCATCTCATCCTTACTTTTTACCGACTTGCTCTTTGCAAGAAGCTGCTCTTTTTCATATTCCGTCATTTTTGCATAATTGTTCAAAGCTTTCTCGTCCATCGCAAGTCCAAAGGAAAGCCCGAGCGGCAGGCTTGCCTGCTGCATTCCGTCCGTAAAATCCATAACAGTCCTCCATTTAATATTGCTTAAAGCCTTAAATTTCAAGATACCGGCTTATTTTCTGCAATTATTAAATATTTATTCAGCGAGCCGTTATCGTTGAAAATTTTAACGAAATATGTCATACTGTAAGTGCTTATAATTGTGACTTAACATAAGGAAAGGGTGTTGCATATGAAACATTTTGCGGTAACAATTGCAAGATTATGCGGAAGCGGCGCTACGCCGATTGCCAGGCTCCTGTGTCAGAAATACGACATCAGCCTGTATGACAAAAAGCTGCTTGAGCTTGCGGCAGACAAAAACGGAATTAACAAGGCTCTGTTTATGCAGGCAGACGAGCATACAAACAAAAGCCTGCTTTACAGAATATCAAAAAGGGTATATGCCGGCGAAATGATATCTCCCCACAGCGATGACTATACACGCGAGGATAATCTCTTTAACTGTCAGGCAAAAAACCTGCGGGAGCTTGCCGATAATGAGTCCCTCGTATGTGTCGGGCGCGCAGGGGATTTTATCCTTAAGGATTATCCCAATACGCTTAACATATTCATGTATGCGCCCTATGAAACACGGGTAAATAACGAAATGAAGCGTTTGGGAATAAGCCAAAAGGAGGCGGAGAAGCATATTGACCGTACCGACAAAAACCGCCGGGAATATTATCGTTTCCATACAGGACGCGACTGGGAAAACCCCGCCCACTATGATATGTGCATTGATACCTCTGCTTTTTCATCGTATCTTAAATGCGCGGAGATAATTGAGGCCTGTATTGATAAGAAATTCGGTGAGCAATAGCCTCACGTCAATCATATCTTAACTGTTTGCGGAGCTTTTTCATCACATGCATATATGCTGGTACTAAAAAAACATCCGCAAACAGCCAGGCAAGCGGGCTTGCCAAAATCACGAAAATATATCCGAAAAGCGGCACAAGCGCAAAGCCCGCGATTGTCCTTGCCGCCATCTCCGCTACTCCCGCAAGAATCGCAAAGGTTGAAAAGCCCAGCCCCTGTATCATAAAGCGCACGATGTTTACCAGCGCCAAAAGAATATATGCGGCTGAATTTGCCAGCACAAACTGATATATGTAGGCAACGATTTCCTCCGTGGGATTATCAAGGAAAAGCAATGCCAGCTTTCTTCCAAACACAAGCATAAACCCAAAAGCGATAACGGCGTACAAAACGCCAAGCTTTACGCAGTCCTTCAAGCCTCTGTCAACTCTGTCAAGCTTCCCTGCGCCCACATTCTGCCCGCCAAAGGTTGCCATGGTTGAACCCATGGCATCAAACGGACAGCACGCCATCATGCTTATGCGGCTGCCTGCCGTCACCGCAGCAACGATAACCTCACCCATTGAGTTTACCGCAGTCTGCAATATAACGCTTCCGATTGCCGTAATCGAATATTGCAGACCCATGGGAATCCCCATTCCGCAAAGCTTCAGCGCATGTCCGCCGCTGAATTTCCAGTCAGCCCTTTTAAATTCCAGCGACTTGTATTTCTTAATCATATAAAACAGGCATATAACGCCCGAAACCGCCTGTGAAATAACCGTGGCATAGCCCGCTCCGCTTACTCCGAGGGGGCTGACAAGCAAGAGGTCGAGTATGATGTTCAGCACGGACGAAAAAATCAAAAAAATAACCGGAGTCACACTGTCCCCAAGGGAACGGAGGATTCCCGATACCATGTTATACAGGTATGTAGCGGGTATTCCCATAAAAACGATAAATATATACGAATACGCCTGGTCCAAAATGGATTCCGGCGTTTTCATCACAATTAAGATTTGTCTTGTGAAAATACCGACAATCACGGTCATAACCGCCGAGAACACAACCGCCATCAGCGCGCCGTTCGTAATATATTTTTTGAGATTGTTAAAGTCCTTTGCGCCAAAGGTCTGCGCAACGGGGATTGCAAAGCCGTTGCATACTCCGATGCAAAAGCCCAATATCATAAAGTTGATGGAGCCTGTTGAGCCGACTGCGGCAAGCGCGTCCACGCCAAGCTTCTTCCCGACTATTATCGAATCCACCATATTATACATTTGCTGAAAAATCAGTCCGAAAAGCAGCGGCAGCCCAAACTCAAGAATAAGCTTCATCGGCTTGCCCTCCGTCATATCCTTTGTGCCGTTCAGGCTCTTAAAAATTGTTTTTAATGAAAATCCGGTGTTCAATTTATTCATGGCTGTTCCCTTTCTTACTATCACACTGTTCTGTCCCGATAAAATATAATAGCATGTATTTTAAAAAAGTCTATATCCCCGAAAAAAATTTTTTTGAAAAAAAAACATTTTTTTACTTGCCTAGCCTGTCAAAATATGTTATTATAGCTTTTGTCGTTATGACAAACGCTATACTTGCCGGTGTGGCGGAATGGCAGACGCATCAGACTCAAAATCTGACGGGGGCACCCCCGTGCCGGTTCAAGTCCGGCCACCGGCATAAAAAAGAAACAGCTTTAAAGGCTGTTTCTTTTTTCGCTCCTCGAGAATATTCACTTCGTGCAGGGCTGAAATAAGCCGTAACAAAAAATACATTCCTCTCAATTTTGAAAGGAATGTATTTTTTTCGTCAAAAATTATTTTTAAAATTTAGCAACCTTAAATTTACGGATCAGGCTGTCAAGCGTACCCGCCTGGCTGTTCATTTCCTGACTTGCCGCCGCACACTCCTGCGAGGTTGCGGAATTTGTCTGAACAACGTCGTTAATGTGCTCCACGCCCGCGTTAATCTGCGAGAATGCCTCTTTCTGAGCCGTTAATGCCTCAGCAACCTTATTGACCTCGTCCGTAATCATCTCCGATCCTGCCACAACATTCTCAAGCTGCTTTGCAGTTTCATCGGCAATCACCAAACCCTTTTTAACTGCCTGAATTGACGTTTCAATCAATACCGTAGATTCCTTTGCTGCATTTGCACTCTGCGCCGCCAATATGGACACCTGATCTGCCACAACGGAAAATCCCTTTCCTGCTTCTCCGGCTCTTGCCGCCTCAATTGAAGCGTTCAGCGCCAAAAGATTTGTCTGTGACGCAATGCTGTTAATGGTCGCGATAATTTTTCCTATTTCCTGCGATGCCTCGTCAATCTCATTCATGGACTGTACCATTTCCTTCATTTTCTCATTTCCATGAACAATTTCAGTTCCCACATTTGCGACTTCACTGCTGATAGCCCTTGCACCATCTGCATTTTGAGATACCTGCTCGGATACGGTTTCAATCGTAGCCGCAAGCTCCTGCGTTATGCTTGCCTGCTCTGTCGCGCCCTCTGCCAAATCCATCGAGCTGTCAGACACCTGATCGGAGCCGTTCTTTACCTGATCCGCAACGCTCTGAATACTCTTTACGGTGTCAGACATCGTCTTTTCAAACAGCATGAAAGCATCTAAAATTCCCTTAAAGTCGCCCTTCCAGTCCACCTCGGGCTGTACGTCAAAGTTTCCGCTTGAAAACTCATTCATAGCCCTTGAAATATCATCGACATAAGAGCCTAAAATGCGGATTGATTTGCGAAGGCTGTGCGCCAGGCTTCCGATTTCATCCGTTGAATGATATGTAATATTGCTGTGGAGGTTGCCGGCAGACAAATCCCTTGCCACACTCTCAACCTCTTCAAGCGGCGCCGTAATTGAATTTACAATGCGCTTTCCGAGCATTGTCGACAAAATAACCGCTATCAGGGCAAAAATGATAATGAATACCACAACGACAATAAAAATAATTATATTCTTTGTAACCGACCGCTGAGTAAGCTCATCCGTGACCTCATCGATTTCCTTTGCTATGGACACTACCTCGTCCAGTGCCGGAGCACACTCTGTCAAAATCATTTCCTTAGCGGCATCCGCTTCTCCCGCTTCAATTTTTTGAATGATTTCGTTGCCTATATTTCCCCACGTATTTAACGCCGCCGAATATCTTTCCAAAAGCTCATCGTCCACCGAGCCTGTCGCGCGGAGCGCGTCCATCTCTACTCCCGCATCAGCCAAATACGTGTCGACCTTTTCCTGATAGCCGGCATAGCTGCTCATATCGTCATTCAATGCCATTTCGCGAATGTTCCTCGCGGCAATGTTGACGTCGAGTCTGCACAGCTTCACTGCAGTATCTGCTCTTTGCGGACCATTGATATAATTGTTCAGGCTGGTAAATAAAAGAGCCAAACCGATTATCGCAATGATACCCGATGCGACTAAGAATCCGATTACAATTCTGTAACCTAAGTTGATTTTTTTCTTGATTTTCATGCCTTCAAATTTTTCCCACATCTTCTTCAGCATATTAATCTCCATCCTTTCGCGAGTTGAATTTGATTTTCAAGAAGTAATTTTATCATATTCTTTTTGTTCGTCAATATGCTGTTTTGATTTTCGTTAAATGGTCAAAAAGACTTCCACGATTTTACATTTTTTTGTCATTTTGCACGCCGCCGTTTTTGAAGCGGATAATCATCTCATTTGTAAGGCTGATGCCGTCATATTCTGTTGGAATTTCCTCCGGCGAAAGCCACTCCCCAACGGAAAGCTCGTTCTCGTCAATATGTATTTCCCCGTTTCCGTCCAGATCGCAGAAAAATCCCAAAAGCAGCGTGTCGGTAAACGACCACGGCTGGCTTTTGTAATAGCGGATATTTTTCACATGGATCCCTGTTTCCTCCCAAACCTCGCGCCTTACGGTTTCCTCAGCCGTTTCTCCTATTTCCGTAAAACCCGCTATCAGCGCATACTTTTTGTAATCGCGCCCCGCGTATTTCGTCATCAGTATTTTATTGTTTTTACGGTCTATGACGCCCACAATCACCGCAGGCGCTATCTTAGGGTAGTGCATTGCGCCGCAGCATGGGCATCTCATCATCCGTTCCCTTTGGTCATGCACAAGCCTTGCGCCGCAGGCTCCGCAGTATTTTGCGGAGGCATACCAGTTTGCAAGCTGACACGCCGTAACTCCCGCAAAAGCCATATAGTCCTGAACCCTGCTTCTGAATACGTTATGCTGTGCGTATTCGTATTCCTTAAGCAGGTCAACAGAAAGTCCTGCCTCCTCGCCAAGAAAGAATTTTTTCATTTTCCCATTTATGTCAATTTGGAATAAGTATATGTAAACCATTTTTGCAGTGATTTCTTCAAAATGCGGAAATTCAAGGCTCTCGCTTTCCTTTTTTATCAATACGCTTCGCCCCTTCACAAACATTACATAGTCGCCCGCAGAGGGACTCTGCTCCCTATATTCGTTATGATAAATTCCTGTCTTTAAATCCTGTATCATGCTTTTACCGCCCCATACTTTCATTATGTTATTTCATTGAGCATACGCAAATCCCCATACGATAAAAACGCACCGACCAATGCGCCGGTGCGTCCGTAATATTTCATCAATGATGGAAAAGCCTTATGCCGGTAAAGCACATTGCAATACCGTACTTATTGCATGCTTCGATTACATTGTCATCCCTAATCGAGCCGCCCGGCTGCGCAATATATTTTACGCCGCTTCTGTGCGCTCTCTCCACGTTGTCGCCAAACGGGAAAAATGCATCCGAGCCAAGTGACACATCTGTCATTTTATCAAGCCAGGCGCGCTTTTCCTCCCTTGTCAAAGCCTCCGGCTTTTCCGTAAAGAAGCTCTCCCACACGCCGTCCGCAAGCACATCCATATAATCGTCGCTCATGTACACGTCAATCGTGTTATCCCTGTCAGCTCGTCCGATTTTCTCTTTAAACGGCAGCGAAAGCACCTTAGGATTTTGGCGGAGGAACCAGTTATCCGCCTTGTTTCCCGCAAGCCTTGTGCAGTGGATGCGCGACTGCTGACCGGCACCGATGCCGATTGCCTGTCCGCCCTTTACATAGCACACTGAATTTGACTGCGTATACTTTAAGGTAATCATGGCAATTGCAAGGTCAATCCTTGCCTGCTCCGGAATTTCCTTATTCTCCGTGACAACATTTGAGAAAAGCTTATCGTCAATTACAAGCTCGTTTCTTCCCTGCTCAAATGTAATGCCGTATACATCCTTAGTTTCCACAGGCTCCGGCACATAGTCAGGGTCTATCTTAATGATTGCATAACCGCCCTTCTTCTTTGCCTTTAACAGCTCCAGCGCCTCCGGCTCATAGCCCGGAGCAATAATTCCGTCCGACACCTCTCTCTTAATAAGCCTCGCCGTATCTACATCGCACACGTCTGAAAGTGAGATAAAATCTCCAAAGGAGGACATTCTGTCCGCTCCCCTCGCCCTTGCATATGCACTCGCAAGAGGTGATAAATCACCCATATCGTCCACCCAGTAAATTTTCCGCTCTACCTCGCTCAAAGGAAGTCCGACCGCAGCGCCCGCAGGGGAAACATGCTTAAACGAAGCGGCGGCAGGCAGTCCGGTTGCCTTTTTCAGCTCTCTGACAAGCTGCCAGCCGTTAAACGCGTCCAAAAAATTGATATATCCCGGCTTTCCGTTCAATACCTCAATGGGAAGCTCACCGTTTTTCATATAGATTTTGGAAGGCTTCTGATTAGGGTTGCAGCCGTACTTTAATTCTAATTCCTTCATTTTGTTTTTCTCCTTTGCCAAAAGTTTTATCAGACATTTTTGTTATAAAGCTTTGATTTGTGTGCTCCTGTAGCGAGGTCAATATGGCGTACAAAAAGCGACACCTTGTTGTCCTCGTTCAGGCTGCTCCACAGCATGTCGCCAAACGCATCCAAATCATCCTCAATCTCCACAAGCTTAGGCTCGCCCTCAAAGCTCGGAAGCGGATTTCCGTCACCCATATAGGTGTGGATGAAATGTCCCTCCCCTGCCACGGGATTGTTGTATGCAAAGGTAAAACGGTTGCAGGCGTCCGGATTGCCATTGTTGCTCTTTAAGACAGACATGGCATAGTTAAAGCCGCCGTCGCCCACATGCACGATGCCCGAAATCCTCGGCGTGTAATTTGGCGCGTCAGGCTCAAACTCTCTTGTCCTAAGCGCCTGCTCAAAGGTCTGCTGCTTATCCATCAATTCATAAATCGTATCTGTTTGGTCGCCGTTTGTCACAATCGTCTTGTTGCCAAGCACGCGGACGGGCGCGTATATAATCAGGCTGGGGTCGACAAGCTTTGACGGGTCAAACGCCTGCGTGCGGATGCCCTCGCCATCCTCCACAAACACGCGATTTCTGCTGTTTTCGCTTCTGCCCATGATAAAATAGGCGATGGCAGCCTTTGAGCCGTCCTTAGTCCTGCCAATGACAATTCCTCTCCCGGGATATGAATTTCCCCTCAGCTCCTGCTCTAATGATAGCATCTTCATAAAAACCCTCCTATGTCATAATCATAATATATCTTATGAGAAGCTGCAAAGCAGATTCTCATAAAAGCCCTCGTAAGAGGGCGTAAATTTGATTACAGGGTTCGCAAAGCGGTTCCTGTAATATATCTTATGAGAAGCTGCAAAGCAGATTCTCATAAAAGCCCTCGTAAGAGGGCGTAAATTTGATT
>JAJQDE010000031.1 GCA_021202335.1 Lachnospiraceae bacterium | reverse complement strand
TTTTTGCATGGAAAAGGAGCTGTGCACTAATGCTTAGTGCGACAGCCCCTTTTGTTGATTATGTACACAATGCGCTTTTCTTCTTCAAAAATAATGTGCACATTTACAAACTTATTGCATTTTGTTCATATTCTATTCATATTCCAATGCTATCATTTATACATAGCAAACAAATGACAGCTTCGTAGTGTTTTTCATTACACATAGATAAATTTTTTCATAATAGCCCCGATATTTTCCGAAAGGAATTTATCGGGGCACTCCTCATTTTACGGGTCATTCAAGCTCCAATGCTTTCACCTCTTCATTGAGCGACAGCATCTTCGCGTCAAGCTCTGACACCATTTTTGCACATTCGGAAAGCTCCTCTTTGATATACGAAGGAACATTTGCAGCAAACTTATAGTTAATCTTGTGCTCTAAGCTCGCCCAAAAGTCCATGGCAACCGTCCTTATCTGGATTTCCACCTTTGCCTCCACCTTTTTCTCGGACAGATAAACGGGAATTGATACCAGCATGTGATAGCTCTTGTAGCCGCTGCGCTTGGGCTTCTTTATGTAATCCTTCACATAAATGATGTCAAGATCCCTGTGGCGCTCAAGCATCTGCGCAATCCGATACACATCCGTTGTAAACGAGCATATGATGCGTATGCCCGCAATGTCGTTTACGTGCTTCACCATGTTTTCCACTGTCGGCTCATAGCCGTGTTTTCTCAGCTTCTTCTCAATGCTTTCGGCTGTTTTAATCCTGGCTTTAATGTGCTCTATCGGATTATATTGATGCACATGCTGAAATTCGTCGTTCAATATTTCCAGCCTTATTTCCATTTCCTTAAGCGCCGAGCTGTAAACAAGCTGTACCTCCTTACGGCTTTCCATATCCATTCCAAACCTCCGTTTCCGTGCCGCCATTTTTCTCCTATTTTCCGTGCCGCCAAAAAATATTTTATGCAGCTTCCTTTAAATTTATGACTTGCAATTTTGCAGGTTACGATTTATCTTTGTATAAAGAAAACAGATTTTCAGGCAGGAATGGAGGCTTCAAATGTTCCGACTATGGGCGAGAATTTTTAAGGACAACCGTTTGCTGAAGGACACCGTAATCCGCGATGCCGGCAGCGACACACGCACGCACAAGATTTTCCGCGCTTTGGAAGAGGTCTGTTATCAGTTTGACCTCGGAAAGCCTATCTGGCTTGATGCGACCGTGTCAGACTTCAAGCGGCACGGCAAGGCGCGTTTCACATCCGACAATTTCATAGAAGCAATCGACTTCGATTATTTGGAAATACAGGTTATAGAAGAGGATTAATTTATTGACATATGGCATAATAAGGTGTAGTATTGTTTTTATCAACAAGTAGTTTTTAAAACCACTTGTTAGGTTTTTGAAAACTTTTGTATGACGAATTTGGAATGGAGGCCTGATTAATATGCAATTAACAATACGCGAACCCGGAAGCGCCATTACTCATTTTATTGCCTGCGTCATGACATGCATTGCGGCGATACCCTTGATCATAAAGGCTCCAAGCGGCATCGTAACCTTTGCGGTGGCAATTTTTGCCGTCAGCATGATTTTGCTTTACGGCGCAAGCGCTCTCTACCACAGCGTCAACGTCACCGGCAAGGCGCTATGCGTTTTCCGGAAGATTGACCACATGATGATTTTTGTGCTCATCGCAGGCTCATACACTCCCGTATGCCTTATCATACTCGGAGGGAGCATGGGATATGCTCTGCTTGCGCTTGTCTGGGGCGTTGCGATCGCGGGAATGATTGTAAACGCCCTTTGGATTACCTGTCCGAAATGGTTTTCATCCGTGATTTATATTGCGATGGGGTGGATTTGCCTGTTGGTGTTCGGAACGCTTTGGGATTCACTTCCGCATGCAGCCTTTGGCTGGCTTCTTGCCGGCGGCGTCATCTACACCATCGGCGGCGTCATTTACGCCCTCAAGCTGCCTGTGTTCAATTCGCTGCATAAATACTTCGGCTCACACGAAATCTTCCACCTGTTTGTCATGGGCGGAAGCATCTGCCACTTTATCTTTATGTATTTTTATGTAGCCTAGTACCGGCAGCCCGCCGCTGCGGCTTTAATAAATTTTTAATAAATTTTGTCTATCTTCTTTACAATTTCCACAAAAGTTGCTATGATTGCGATGGTGTTTGTCGTGAAAGCCAACAAACACCATCAATATTTTCCTTTTCGAGGAGGGTCTGCTATTGATAGACACAAAATTTGAATCAGCCTATGCGGCAGGGCGTTTTGACCTGTCGCTGAATATTATCGATGGAAACCCGCGGATGTTCGGTCTGATGGACGCTCAAAATTATTTTTCAATCTATCCGATGCTAAACGACAATGAGCGCAAACAGGTTGCAGACGCGGCGGCATTTTGCCTTGCCTCTCCGGGAACGCGGCGCGATGAATGCGTACATATCATGACAGACGGGCTGCTTTGCTGCTTCATACTTTCCATTAAGCTTACGTCTGACGGCAATGCCTACGATGTTGAGCTGCTTAACGTAAGCTGCGGTGAAGAGCGCGCAAACGAGCTGAAAAAAAGGCTTGCAAACGCGCGTGACTACATAGCGCTCACCGGAGAAACGCTTTTTGCGTTTTATCCCGCCTCCTGCCGTTTTCACATGTATTACATCGCCAATTGCCAAAATGTTACGCTTTATGATATGAGCCTTGACGACTGGATAGCGCAGATGCTCAGCCAAAACCGCATCGCCGATGAGGACATGGAGTCGTTTGCGGAGTTCTGTAAGCTTCTCAGGAAAGGGGAGTCCCGTCAGAACTGCACGTTCCACGGCTGCATTATCTCTGATGTAAACCGGCTTGAGCGCTACCGCATCAATTTTGTTTCCAAAACGCATGAAAACGGAGAAACGGTCGTAATCGGCACATGGGCGGTCATACACGAAACCACGGGCGACACAAACAGCGCAAAGCTTGAGGAAGCCTATATCGACAGCCTTACGGGGCTTCTCAACAAAAAAGCGGTAATGGAATATGCGCAGAATGCTCTGCAGGGCGAAAACCGCGAGCGCGTGGCATTTGCCATTATGGACATTGATAATTTTAAGAGCGTCAACGATAACTACGGTCACATGTTCGGCGACAAGGTGATAAAAGCCGTGGCTGAGGTTATTTCAAACGCGGCGGAAAACAATGCCGTTGTCGGCCGCATAGGCGGCGATGAATTTTTTCTTGTTTTTGAAAAATTCACTGACGAGATGGAGTTTCGCAAGCTTCATGGTGATTTTAACGTTCAAAACGAGGATGATATTATCTCCGTCACCAATACTTTTTATTCTGAAACGGACATAAACGCGCTCCACGGTATGCTGAGCGAGCTGATTATTTACGGCACGGAATCCGTGCCGGAGGTCATTGATTTTTTTGCGCATGTGCTCACGCTGAACAGGGTTTCGATTTTCCTGAACGACTGCATAAACCCTGCCTATACCAATACGCTTGCGCCCGACGTGTGCAAGGCGGACGGCTCGGTAATCAAAAATTTAAAATATCTGAAGCTGTTTACGAACAATCTGCTCACGGTGAGCAATCTCCAATCCCTGGAGTTTTCCATTCCGGAGGTGCACAGGCTTCTTGCCTCCACGGGCGTCGCCTGTATGATGCAGTATACGCTGCTTGACCGCGAGGGCGAGGTCGCGGGACTGATATCCGCCGATGTGTTTGACCGCTGCTCGGCATTCCCGAAGTCCGCAATCGCGCTGTTCACCGATACCTGCCGCACCCTGAACGCGGTGTTCATACGGGAGAATCTAATCTAAAAAGAATGTGCCATCGGCACATTCTTGCTCCGAGTGCGGTCGCTTGCGACATATTTCATCTTTGCGCGAGTGCGCATCCTCGCGGAGCGTTTTGTCGTATAGGACGAACTTTCCTATACGACAAACAAACCCCCAACCGTTTTTACAACGATTGGGGATTTTTTATTGCTCCATCTGTTTTCCCAAAAAGCCCGCGGCTGACTGCGCAAGCTTCATTTCAACCTCATTCATCCTGCCCTCCTCCTTCGCGGAGAGGAGCACGACCGCGCCTATGATATCTCCCTGAGTGATAATCGGGATAATGACCTCGTGCTGATATTCCTCAACCTCATCATCCATCACCGCAATATAATCCTTCTCATTTCTTGAGCTGCACACGCTCTCGCGCAAATTCATTTTTTCCTCAAGCTCCTTGCTCACCTCGCGCCCCAAAATCTGCTTGCTTCCGCCGCCCGCCGCCGCTATGAACCGGTCGCGGTCCGCAATCAGCGCCAAATGTCCGGTCACCTGCGAAAGATTTTCCGCGTACTGCTTTGCAAAGCTCCCCATCTCCCCTATGGGAGAATATTTTTTCAAAATAATGGAACCCTCATGGTCGGTAAAAATTTCCAACGGATCCGATTCCCTTATCCTAAGTGTCCTCCTTATTTCCTTTGGTATAACCACGCGTCCTAAATCGTCAATCCTACGCACTATTCCCGTAGCCTTCACCGATGTTTCCTCCAATCCAAGCTTTGTTATGATATATCTGTACCGTGTTTCTAGTATTTGTATATAGCCGATTTTTATTCGCAGGAAATATCAGACCTCCGGGCGTTATGCCAAATTAAGGACATTAAGCAGCAGCACCCACGCCACACCGTAGTAAGTGACTACTCCTATCAGGTCGTTTACCGTGGTGATCAGCGGGCCTGAGGCGACCGCCGGGTCAATATGGATTTTTTTGAAAAACATCGGAACTGCCGTCCCGACAATGCTCGATATCGTCATCGCCACCAAAAGCGCAAAGCCCACGCATATTGATATCGCAAACGAATACTGCGCAGGACTGCCCAAAAGCAGGCACAGATAAATTCCCACAAACACAAACGACAGCACTCCCAAAATCAAGCCGTTTGAGAAACCTATCCTCATTTCCTTGAACACCATCGCAAGCTTCTGCTTCGCGCCAAGCTCCTCGTCCATCAAAAAACGTATTGTCACTGCAAGCGACTGCGTGCCGACGTTTCCCGCCATATCAAGCACCACCGACTGGAAGCTCACAATAATCGCAAGCTGCGCAATCACCGGCTCGAAAACGCTTATCACAGTGGAAACGCACATTCCGAGCGCAAGCAAAATCAGAAGCCACGGCAGACGCTTCCTGATGCTCTCCACAACAGGCTCCTCAAGCTCCGCCTCGCCCGTCATACCCGCAAGCTTTGCGTAATCATCGCCCATCTCCTCATCGACAGCCTCAACGATGTCCTGCGCCGTGATAACGCCAAGAAGCATATTTCCGTCGTCAAGCACCGGGATTGAATCCTCTGCGTAATCCTTTAAGCGTTCAATACAATCCTCAACCGTTTCGTGGTCGCGCACATACGGGAAGGACTGCGTAATCAGCGACTCCAGATCCATATAGTTTCTTGCCACAATCAAATCCTTTAAATCGATTGCGCCGTAAAAGGTGCCGTCGTCATCCTTTACAAAAATAGTCGAAATATTGTCGTTCTCCTCCGCCTGCGCAATCAGAGAACGCATTGCCTGCTTGATTGTCAGGCTGCGGTCGATTTCAATGAAATTGGTCGTCATGCGGCTGCCGATTTCATCCTCGCCGTAGGAGCGAATAAGGTTGATATCCTCCTTGGACTCCTCGTCCATCTCGTCAAGCAGCCGGTTTCGGACCTCCTCCTCCATCTCCTCGAGCACATCAACCGCATCGTCGGCATCCATGTTTTCAATGATGTCGGCGGCCTTCTCAATGCCCAGCTCTCCCAAATATTTCCCGGGATTATCCAAATAGGCAAAAATTTCCGATACGCGCTCGTCGCCCAATATCTGATAAAGCAGACTGCGCTCACGGGCGTCCAGCTCGTCAAGGGCGCTCGCAATATCATTGTCATGATAGTTTGTCAGCTCCTGCGCAAGCTCCTCCCGGCTTGCGCCGCTTCGAAGCAGCCCGACCAGCTCGCACACATAATCCGGTTCATTCAGAATTTCATTTTCCATAAAAAAATCGCCCCCCTGTTCATAGTATGGTTCAGTAAAGGGCAAATATTACCCGTATAAGTTTAATTGATATTGTGTTTATTTTATTATGCCGCCGCCGCATTGTCAAGGTATTAACAAAGTTTTACATAAACCATACGGCTTCTTTACACAAAATCCTTAATTTCATACAGGGTGTCCGCAACGGCATAGAGCAGCGGCATGATTTCCTCGTCGGGCGGCGTCAGGTCAGGCACCATGACAGGGCGGCAGCCCGCCGCATATGCAGCCTTTATGCCATTGGGCGAATCCTCGACTGCAATACAGTCGCACGGCTTTTCGCCAATCTGTTCGCACGCGTACAGATACACGTCCGGCGCGGGCTTTCCGTGCGCCACCTGCTTTGCGCTCACAATTTGGTCAAATTCACCTTTAACGCCGATTTTTTCCAAATGCGAAAGCGTAAGCTCAATCGGCGTCGCCGTCGCAACAGCCGCCTTAATGCCCTTTTCATGCAAAAAAGCCAGGATTTCATGAATACCCGGCTTTTCCTCCAAGCCATATTTTTCCAAACGCTCCGCCACCAGCGCGCGCCTGACCTCACGGATGGCAAAATAGTCAAAGCCGTCCCCGAAAATTCCCTTCATCATTTCACAAGCCACCCTCGCGTCGCAGCTTCGAAGCATCAGCGCATGCTCTCTCGTAAAGCCGTCAAAGCCCGCCCTGTGCGCCGCCTCACACCATGCGGCATTGTAGTGCTTTTCCGTGTCTATAAGCACGCCGTCCATATCAAAAATTACTGCTCTTACCATAAATTTTAATCCCCATTTGACCGAAGGATTTTCTCCTTTGGCACCTCCTGATTCTGCTGGATGAGATTTAAAAGCGTGATATAGCTTTTTATCATGTCCCTCACCGTGACCTCCTCACCCTCGGCAGCCCTGTTGTACTGCTGCTTCAAAAAATAAATGTAATCGTCATGCTCAAGCCTTGGCGAATAGCCGTACAGGACGCCGTGCATGTCCGCAAGCTTTTCCAAAAGCACATACATCTCTCCCGGGTTGAGCGCCGAAAGCTTTATGACCGGCGACGCCATATCCCGAAGCTGCGGCGCCTGCGTCCCCGCAAGCTCCGTATCCGCAAGCCTTGACTTCAACGGCGCAAAGCTGAATACGCCCCGCACGGGATCCTCCATCGCTTCCTTCGTCACGCTGACAATGATGCCGAGGTGCGACGCCTTTCCCTGCAGCGCGTCGTTGTAAATCGACAGCAGCTTGTTGTAATTGTATTCCCGCCCCACACGGCTTGGAATTTCATACAATGTCGCAAGCTCGTCCATGCACACGTAAAGCCCGGCATAGCCTGCCTTTACCGCAAAATCCGCAAACAGCTTCACAAAGTCATACCAGTTGGAATCCGAAATAATCAGATTGACTCCCAAATCGTTCTTTGACTCCGTCCTCGTCCTGTATTCGCCGCAGAGCCAGCGGAGCGCATTTTTCTGAAGCTGTATGTCGCCCGTGCGGTGCCCCTTATAGTATGCCGCAAGCACCTTTCCAAAGTCAAATCCGTTTACCCGCTCTTCCATGGAGGAGGTAATCTTATAAATTTTCTGGCTCACCCGCACGTCAAAGACCTCATGCCCGGGCACAAGCCCCTCATACTGCACGACCTCGTTTTCAAGCGTGCCGATCCACTTGTCAAGAATGAGCTGCAGCGCCCCGTTGTCGGGGCATGCGTGCGTCGCCATATTGCGGATTAATTCCCTGTATGTGGCAAGCCCCTGTCCCTTGTTTCCGACAAAGCGCTTGTCCACCGACAGCTCCACATCAGTCACCACAAAGCCCTTCTCCATCACATGGTTCCTGAGCGCATGCATTAGGAAGGTTTTGCCGCTTCCGTATTTTCCCTCGATAAAACGGAATGCCGCTCCGCCCTGCTCAATGATGGAAACGTCCTGCAAAAGCGCCTGAATCTCGCTTCTTCTGCCGACAGTGATATATTCCAGCCCTACCCGCGGGACAACGCCGCTCTTTAACGAGTTTAAAACCGTGGCTGCGGTCGCCCTTGATATCCCATTATCCATCGCCCATAACCTCCATGCAAAAGCCCGTTTTATACCACTCTAAGCTGTGACTGCACAAAATCCGCGTCCGCTCTGATTCTGTCGAGATTTTCCATGCTGAACTCAAAGGACAGCATTTCCTTTTTGCTCTCAAGGTTCAGCCTCTCATACGCCTTCTCTATCATTATCGCGCGCTTCTGCATACAGATGGTGGTATAGAGCCTCTTGTGAATCTGCGCGGCGGTCTTATTGCTGTCCGCGTCAAAATCAATCAGCTCAATCATGCGCTCCGCATCATACGGGTAAAAATCCGTTGCGCACATTTTTCCCGCGCCCGCGCGCTCCGCCGGAAGGTAAGTTCCCATCGAAAGCTCGCCTCCGCACAGATACACCATCACCATCGGTTTTTGGATAAGCCCCGCAAACACCTCCGTCAGCAAATCGGGCGGAAGCTTTCTTTTGAGCTTAATCTCAAACACCGAAAGCCCCTTCTCCTTCACAAGCCGTGAAACATCCGTGATGTCGTCCCTGTCCACTATGTGGTAGCTCCACTCCACGCTTTCAACCTCTGCTTCAAAAACACGCCGGCATTGTATATTTTTTATCCTTTCAAAAAGCATGTCCAAGGGCATACCCTTGTCCACCTTATACTGCCGGGGGATATTATACCTGCCATCGCTCATTTTTTCATTCCCGCTTTCCATTCAAAAAATAGTCGTTTTGATTTATTGTAATATATCTCTGCGCGTTTTTCCATAATTTTTAAAAATAATTTATTTAGAATAATTTATTCTGAATACAGGACCTCCATGTCGTCAAGCACCCTGTCCGTATGGCGCATCATAAGCTCCGCTTCCTTCCCGACAAGCCCGTACCTCTGATACCGCAGCACAAAGCTCGGCGTTCCCTTCGCTGAAAACTCCATGGAGCCTTTATACTGCTCCATAAACTCAGGCAGCCGCTCCACATGCACAGGCGCATACGGCTCCATCAGGAAGGTAATCCTGCCCGCCCTTCCCTTGATTTCCGTGACATAACGCTTATGCGCCGTCACCCGTATCAGAGAAATGTGAATCAGATTTTCCACTGACTCCGGCACCGCTCCAAAGCGATCCTTAAGCTCACGGCGCATATCATTACATTCAGCATCGTTCTCAAGGCTTGCAATGCGCTTGTAAATGTCAAGCTTCTGCACCTCGTTCACAATATATGAGGCCGGGATAAACGCGTCCACGTCCATGTCCACATACGTATTGAAATCCTCGTCCGCCTTTTTCTCGCCCTTAAGGGTTTTTACCGCTTCATTTAAAAGCTTGCAGTAAAGGTCGTAGCCTACCGCCTGCATATGCCCGTGCTGACGCTCACCCAAAAGGCTTCCCGCGCCCCTGATTTCAAGATCGCGCATGGCAATCTTAAAGCCGCTTCCCAAATCCGTAAACTCCCTTATTGCCTGCAGGCGCTTCTCCGCGACCTCCTTGAGCAGCTTATCCTTCCGGTACATCAGAAACGCATACGCCGTACGGTTCGAACGCCCTACCCTGCCGCGAAGCTGATAAAGCTGTGAAAGCCCCATGCTGTCGGAGTCGTGGATAAGCATTGTGTTTACGTTTGAAATGTCAAGCCCCGTTTCTATGATTGTCGTCGAAACCAGCACGTCAATAGCGCCGTCTATAAAATCAAACATGATTTTTTCAAGCTCATGCTCCCGCATCTGCCCGTGCGCGTATGCCACATTCGCCTCAGGCACAAGCTTTGCAATCTGCGCCGCCACATCCGCAATATTGCTGATGCGGTTGTAGACATAGTACACCTGACCGTTCCTTGCAAGCTCGCGCACAATCGCCTCCCTCACAAGCTCCTCATTGTATTCCAGCACATAGGTCTGAATAGGTCTGCGCTCCCCGGGCGCCTCCTCCAGAATACTCATGTCACGAATCCCGGAAAGGCTCATATGGAGCGTCCTTGGAATGGGCGTCGCCGTAAGCGTAAGTACGTCCACATCCTCCTTAAGCTTCTTTATCTTCTCCTTGTGCCGCACGCCGAAGCGCTGCTCCTCGTCCACAATCAAAAGCCCTAAATCCCTGTAGCTTACATCATCCGATAGCAGCCTGTGCGTGCCTATGACAATATCCACCGTTCCGCTTTTAACGCCGGCTATCGTCTTTTTTATCTCGCCGGGCGTGCGAAACCTTGAGAGCAGCTCCACCCTTACGGGAAAATCCTTCATCCGCTGCACAAAGGTATTGTAATGCTGCTGAGCGAGTATGGTGGTCGGGACAAGACAGGCGACCTGTTTCCCGTCCTGAACTGCCTTAAACGCGGCGCGGATGGCAATTTCCGTCTTTCCGTAGCCGACATCCCCGCAGATCAGGCGGTCCATAATCCGTGAGCTTTGCATGTCGTCCTTTGTCGCCTCAATCGCAAGAAGCTGGTCGCCCGTTTCCTCAAACGGAAACATTTCCTCAAACTCCTTCTGCCACACCGTGTCCTCGCTGAAGCGAAAGCCCTGCCTGCGCTGACGCGCCGCATACAGCTCCACCAAATCCTGCGCCACCTCGTTTACCGCGCTCCTGACGCGCGATTTTGTCTTTGTCCACTCCTGCGTGCCAAGCTTATTCAGCTTAGGCTTACCCGCCGCGTCCGCCGAAGCGTATTTTTGAATCACGTCAAGCCCCGTCGCAAGCACATAAAGATTCCCGCCATCGCGGTACTCAATCTTGATATAATCCCTTTCCACATTATCCGACGTGACCTTTTCAATGCCCCGGTAAATACCTATTCCGTGGTTTTCGTGTACCACGTAATCGCCCACCTTAAGGTCGGAAAAGTCCTGTATCTTCGTTCCGCCGCCATAGCTTTTGGTTCGTTTCTTTTTCTTTGGTCTGTTTCCGAAAATATCCGTTTCCGATATGACCGCAAGCTTCAAAAGCGGGTATTCAAAGCCCTTGAGCACAAGCCCGTGGCATGTCACAAGCTCCCCCGGCTGCAAGGCTCTGTCCTCATCCTCCGAGTAAACAGCCAAAAGCCCCTCGTCCGTCAAATCGCCCGCAAGCCTTTTTGCGCGTGTTTCTGACGTGGAGAAAAGCAGCACCCGAAAGCCCTGCTTCTTATAGCTTTTTAAATCCTTTACAAGCTCCGGAAAGCTGTTGTTATATGAAGGGATATTGCGCGCATTCACCGTAAAGCGGTTTGAAAATTTAATCGGAAAGCCCTTAAAATCCATGGCTGACAGCGCCAGCACCCGCTCACGCTCCAGGCGCGCCATCATCTCATGCACGGAGAAAAGCACATCCTGCTGCCCGGGAAGGATATAGCCGCCGACTGCCCTGTTTGACATGCTTTCCCTGAACTCAAGCTCCACCGCCTGCGCATGCTCCTTAACGCGCAGAGGCTCATCGAGATAAACACAGAGGCTCCTGTCCCTGAAAAGGTCAAAGAAGGATATCGTGTCCTTATAAAAATATCCGATAAAGCTCTCCAGATTGACATAGCTTTGAAGCTGTGTGACCTGCTCCTTTAAATCACTTATATATGCTTCAAGGCGGTGCGCCTCCTCGGGCTTTGTGACGCTTCTGAAATACGCCGCCCGCTCGCGGCAGTCCTTCACGATTTCATGCATACCCGCCTCAAGCGCCGCCTGCGAAAGAATAAGCTCCGACGCGGGATAAACTGACTCATGTGTCACATTTTCTTCTATCGAGCGCTGGCTCAGCACGTCAAACGATCGTATCGACTCCACCTCGTCGCCCCAAAGCTCAATCCTCACGGGATTGTCTGACGTGAGGTCGAAAATGTCCACGATGCCGCCCCTGATGGAAAACTGCCCCGGCGCCTCCGCCTGATAATTTTTCTCATAGCCCATCGCCACCAGCTTTTTTGCAAGCGCGTCCTCCTCTATGACACTGCCCTTGCTGATTTCCACAATGTTTTCCTCGAGCACGGACAGCGAAAGCCGATGCTCCATCAGCGCGGCAAAGGTCGTCACAATAGTAACCGGTCCGCCCTCCAAAATGCGCCGCTGCACCCCGATGCGCTCCTTTTCAAGCTGTCTGCCGTGAATGTCCGCCTGATAGAAAATCAAATCCTTCGCGGGATAGAAATACGCCTCGCGGCAGTATATGCGGCAGTCCTCCAAAAGCTCGCGCGCCCTGATATCGCTGTATGTCACGATGAGCTTTACGTCAAAGCCCGCGTCCAGCCCGTAAACCATATGAATACGCTGCGAATCCGCGCACCCGCTCACGCTCACCTTTCCGCCCCGGTTTTGAAGCGCCTTCACAATTTCCTCATATTCGCCAAGCTCCTTAAGCGGTTCAAGTAATGTATTCACTGTTTACCTCATTTCTAACGCAATGTTTGCCGCAGCTTTTTTACTGTTATACTCATTCATTGCCTTATCGACTTCCCCCTCCAGCAGCAGGTTTACGGCTCCGTCCGCCCTCTCAAGGCTCTCTCTGATAACCGAAAGCTCCTCACTGCCAAAATGTCCAAGCACATAATCCGCCAGGTCATATCCCTTCGGCTTTTCCCCGACTCCTATTTTGATGCGCATAAAGGTATCGTGCCCCAATTGCGCTATAATGCTTTTAATGCCGTTGTGCCCTCCGGCGCTGCCCTTTTTGCGGACGCGAAGCTGCCCGACATCAAGGCTGATATCGTCATAAATGACAATCAGCCGGCTCTCCTCATCCACCTTATAATAGTCTATGACGGCGCGTATCGCTTCACCACTCAAATTCATATATGTCAGAGGCTTCACAAGCAAAACCTTCGTCCCGTTTATCATGCCCTTCCCGACAAGCGACTTGTGCTTACGGGCCGAAACGTCAATCCCGTACCGCTGTGCCAGCGCGTCAATCGCCATATATCCGATATTGTGCCTTGTGTTCTCATATTCCTTTGTCGGATTTCCCAATCCTGCTATCACATACATTTTTCAAACCTTTCTTTCCATTTTAATACGTAAACGTCGGGCACCAAAGCACCTCATACGGCTCGCTTAAAAGCTCTGCCACCCTGACGTCAACACCCTCGTTATCCTGCGGCTGCACAAGCATACACTCATTTCCGTCCAGGTAAACGCCGTAACCGCCCTCGTCATTATAAAACAGGCTAAACGCTCCGAGCACGGTATCAGCCCGCGTCCCGGACTCGTGGCTGTCACAAAGCGCCGTCACCGTGCCCTGCGCATTGTTTATCACAATAAAATCCGTGCTTTCCGAAATGTCTGACGGGTCAACGCCAAAGCCCTCAAGCAGCTTCATAAGCTTCTCCTCACGGATTGCGGCATGATTGACAATCTCTATCACGACATCCCCGCCGCTGCTTAAGACCTCCTCGCACCACACCTCCGGCTCCTGCTGCTCGCACAGGTAAGACCACATCACATACTCGCGTGAGAAATCAAATTCCCCGGCGTCCGCATCCGTTCCGAATACAAGCTGCACTCCGGCGTCCGTATCAGCCTCGCGCCACAAAACGCCGTCCACATAGAAGCCCGCGCCGGTCACGCACAGCCGCCCTATGCAGGTATCGGTTCCCTCAGGCGCATCAAGCGTTTCAAAGTATTGCACTGTCTGCTCCGCTCCGTTTACAACCGCATAGCATATATTGCCGTCAAGCCTGTCCGCGTCTATGCCGATATATTCCAAAAATTCCCTGTAATCCGCTTCGCCAAGCAGCTCCTTGTCAGTCAGCGCAAGAATAAAATCAGACTGCAGAAAATCCTTATACTGCGCGCTCCGGATAATATAAACATTTTTCGTCGGGTTCTCTCCTGCCACAAGCTCCTCAACGCGTCCGTAATATTCGTCCGTTTCGCGCAGTCTTTCCGAAACATAGCTTCTGAAATCGGAAAGCCCCTTATCCGCGTCCCACCGGCTTCCCTGCGGCCAGCGTTCCATGTCGCGCAGGTACGCGCCCGACCCGTAAATGTCCTCCTCATACTCATCGAGCAGCTTATTTATATATTCCTCAGACCACAGCCTTTTGCGGAGCGTGCGGTACTTATCCAAAATCAGCTCCCGGACCATGTCGTCGCCGTTTAAAATCAGCGCCTCAAGGTTTCCAAGCCCCATCACCGTGTTTTGATCGGCGGGAGTTCCATACGGCTTTACCATGTTCGTTTCGCTGTCGCCCGTCCACTGCATACCCCATGTAATGTCCATATCCCACGGCGTATAGAGCATAATCTCCCTGCCGTTTGAATTGTGGAAGGACAGATACATGTTTTTTATGGACAGGCTGCTCAATACGCCCGTGTGGTCCAAGCCCTGAATAAGGTTTATAAACAGGTACATGTCAATCGCATTGTCAATGTCAATCCCCTCATACATGCTCTTTGAGTCCGTCCACTGCGCGTGCAGCTTTGTATAGTATTCCTTGAGCTTTGCCCACGCATTCTCCGCCGTTTCATCCGTTTCATAGCCGGAAACGGCTGCATTGGGCGCGGACAGTATATATTCCTCGCTGTCCCACGCATATTTTTTATACAGCCGCTCCCCCGCGGACGTGTCAATCTCAAGCTGCAACGAGTCCGGCTTATAGCCAAGCGCGTATAAGCCCCAATACTCATTATTAACAAACAGCTCAATATATTTGTATTCCACCCCGTTGTCGATATCAAGCGAGTTGTCCTTCGCGCAGGTATACTTCCAAAGGTTAGAGCTGAAAACATTCCTGATTTTTTCAGGGTCATTGTACGCGGCGTACAAAACCCAGTCATCGTCCCGGCGCATTCCCAGCAGTGAGATTTTATTCTTGTCGGTTTCGCCCTCCGACGAGGTTTTCGACAGCGACAGCTTATAACCCTTTTTAGGGTAAGCGCTTGTCGAGCCGCCTCTGACATGTATGCTGCCCTCCGACTGCGTAACCCGCTGCATAACGCCTGTCCTATTGTCAAAAAGCGTCATGCGCATCGCCACATCCTCATCTCCGATTTCCTCATCGCAGTCAATGTTCATCAGCGGCAGCGCGGTGCATTTCAGATTGTATTCATAGTAAAAATCATCATTCCAGGCAATCATGCGGAATGTTTTGTTATCCCTTATGTCCTCCGCGGTTATCTTCGCGTCATTCACTGCCACGGACACCGTTTTGTCCGCGGTTTTCCTCACATACGGATTGTATGCGCTGCGGCTGCCCTCCACCGGTGAATAGTAAAAGGTGTCCGTTGTCCCGTCAAAGCTAAGCTCCTGATCGTCAAAAAAGACGGTCCCTATCAGGCTGCTGTCGCCAAGCCTGCGGCTCTCCATAATCGACTCAAGCTGCCCCTCATTTGCCAAAAGGTCGCTAAAGCGCACCCTGCCGAAAAAAAACGCCATATATACCGCAAAGGCGCCGGCAATTGCCAGCAGCGCCATCGTAATTCCTTTTTTCATCAAAATCCTCTCTTGCCATTGTCTGTCTGATACGTTAAAAGAGTACCATAAATCAAGGTCTGCGTCAATTTTTTTAAAGACCCGGAAAAAAACGGGATATCCTAAGATATCCCGTTACCCACATTTTGTTTTCAACTGTTACCTTAAATCGTTTCCTCAGACCCTGAAAACTCCGGCTCTGACAAAGCCTTCTCATAGCCTTCCAAAATAATCCTTTGGATTGTTTCTCTTGTGCTTGAATTGATGGGATGCGCGATATCTCTATACTCGCCGTCAGCAGATTTCTTACTCGGCATTGCGATGAAGAGTCCCTTTTCACCCTCGATCACCTTGATATCATGAACCACAAATTCATCATCAAGCGTAATGGAAACCACTGCTTTCATTTTTCCCTCTTTTGTAATTTTACGAACGCGAACATCTGTAATCCTCATTCTCTTGTCCCCCTTTGCAAGTCGTTCTTCGTTAATTTTCCCGCAGACCTCCTCTGCTTACAGAACATACCTCTCATTTTTCTCAACTACGACCTTAATCCCGGTCTCGCCAATGTGGTGAGAGTTTGCCCGTATAGTATCACGGCTTTCAACAATACAATTTTCAATGTGGGTATTATCGCCAAGATACACATCATTTAAAATGATGGCGTTTTTAATAGTGCAGTTATTGCCGACAAAAACCTCCTTGAACAAAATTGAATTTTCAACTGTTCCGTTGATAATACAACCGCTTGAAATAAGACTGTTTTTCACCTGTGAGCCGGGGTTGTACTTTGCAGGCGGCAAGTCGTCAACCTTTGAATAGATATCCGGGTACTGCCGGAAGAAATAATCCCTGATATCCTTCTTTAAAAAGTCCATATTGGTGCCGTAGTAATCCTCCACTGTCGCGATGTTCCTCCAATAAGACTCTATCTTATATCCGTATATCCTTTTCAAATCCTTATAGCGGATGAGGATATCCTGCACCAGATCGTGCCTGCCCTCCTCATCGCTTTTCTCAATCAGCTCAATGAGCTGCCTTCTCCTTATAACATAGATGCCGCACGACACGGTCCTTGATTTTGCCACCACGGGCTTTTCCTCATACTCCTCGATTCGCCCGTCGTCGTTCATTTTAACCACGCCGTATCTGTCCACATTCGCGTCGCTCGGCATATCCTTTACCACCACGGTAATGTCCGCCTTCTTTGCGATATGGTACTCCAAAACCTTGTTAAAGTCCATCTTATATACACAGTCGCCCGTGGCAATCACCACATAAGGCTCATGGCTTCTCTTTAAGAATAAAAGGTTCTGATAGATGCAGTCCGCCGTTCCCTGATACCAATTGCTGTTGTCAGGCGTCACGGTCGGAGTGAAGGTGTAAAGCCCCCCCTGCTTACGTCCGAAATCCCACCATTTTGATGAGCTTAAGTGCTCATGAAGGCTCCGCGAATTATACTGCGTGATCACAGCCACCTTCTGAATATGGGAGTTTGACATATTGCTCAATACAAAATCAATGCTTCTGTAGCTTCCCGCTATGGGCATGGCTGAAATCGCTCTCTTTTGAGAAAGCTCGCGCATTCTCCTGCTGTTCCCGCCCGCCAATACAATACCTAATGCTCTCATATACATATCTCCATTCCGGAGCGTTAGCGACTTTATGCCTTCAAAGCTGTTTGTGACGCTCCGGCACAAACAGACCGGCCTTATGCTAATCTCCCGCCTTAATCAATGTCCTTCCGCTGTCCAGGATGCCGCCCGGATAGTCCTGCTGCGTCGTTTCACCTGAAACAACCGCGTTTTTCCCGATTTTAACGTTTCCGGGTATGACGGTATTTTCACCGACGGTCACAAGTCCGTTGTTGTAAATATCAGGTCTTGTTTCGTTATCCTTTTCGGGCATCGTGCCAAGCTGAGTGTTGTCGCCGATTTTTACGGATTCGCCGACAATAGCCTTCTCAATCACGCAGCCGCTTCCGATTTCCGTCTGATTCATGATAATCGAATCGCGCACCACCGTACCCTCGCCTATGATGACACCGCAGCCGATAACGGAATTGTACGCCTTGCCGTAAATTTCCGAGCCTTCGCCGATAATGCAGCGCTCAATTACGCTGTCGTCCGCAACGTACTGCGGAGGAAGCGCCTCGCTCTTTGTGTAAATCTTCCAATATTCCTCATAAAGATTAAATTCCGGAACAATGTCAATCAGCTCCATGTTTGCTTCCCAATAGGAAATAAGGGTTCCGACGTCCTTCCAATATCCGTTAAATTCATATGAATACATCGGGCAGCCCTTCTCATGGCAGTAGGGTATGAGATGCTTTCCGAAGTCAAGCGCAGGCTGATCCGCCCTGGCAAGCAGCGCCTCCTTGAGCGTTTTCCAGTTAAATATGTAAATTCCCATGGATGCCAGATTACTTCTGGGGTTCTCGGGCTTTTCCTCAAAGTCGATGATTTTCTTTTTCTCATCCGTGATAACAATGCCGAAGCGCTTTGCCTCGTCAATGGGTACAGGCATCGACGCAATCGTCACCTCAGAGCCGTTCTCCTTGTGAAAATCGAGCATCACCTCATAATCCATCTTATAGATATGGTCGCCCGAAAGAATGAGCACGTAATCCGGATTAAAGCTCTCCATGTACTCAATATTCTGCAAAATGGCGTTAGCCGTCCCCGTATACCACTCGCTCTCGCCGCTCTTTTCATATGGCGGAAGCACGGTCACGCCGCCAATGTTCCTGTCCAGGTCCCAGGAAATGCCTATGCCGATGTGCGTGTTCAGCTTTAAGGGCTGATACTGCGTGAGCACGCCAACCGTGTCAATCCCCGAATTGATACAGTTGCTTAAGGGAAAGTCAATAATTCTGTACTTTCCTCCGAAGGCTACTGCCGGTTTTGCCATTTTTGACGTCAGGACTCCCAGCCTTGAGCCCTGTCCTCCCGCTAAAAGCATGGCAATCATTTCTTTTTTAATCATGCTGTCACCCCAATCCTGTAATTTTCCAATGCACCCTGCCATAAAAGCTTATGCATAAAAGATGCGTTTCACACCTTTTTCATGGTATTTTTTAACATAAAACTGTCGTTTTAGTATATTATAGCAT
>JAJQDE010000006.1 GCA_021202335.1 Lachnospiraceae bacterium | reverse complement strand
AATAGAGGTATGGCTGTCTGCATTTTAAATCAACGTGTTACTTTATGACACCTGTTCATTGTGCCATGTTTCTTCATCAACGATTGCTTCATGGGTGTTGGGGAATATCATCAGCTCATCAGGCTTGGCTTTCCTGCGTTTCTTTGTCTTAAAATTATCAAGCACCGTCTTTCCCAAAACAGTATGCCCCATATACTCCTGCTTTTCCAAAATATAGCTGACAGCCGTACAAGACCACTGATAAGGGTTCGTCCAACCATGGCTGTGATTGTTTTCAGGACAATGCTCTGCCGCATATGCGGAGGGGATAAGCACCT
The DNA here is from genome assembly GCA_021202335.1 of Lachnospiraceae bacterium. Taxonomy (GTDB): domain Bacteria; phylum Bacillota; class Clostridia; order Lachnospirales; family Lachnospiraceae; genus COE1. The sequence goes on along the minus strand of JAJQDE010000006.1, from coordinate 90,610 downwards.
TTTCACTGCTTAATATCCTTGCTATCTCCGTTTTTCCATGCCCCTCGATAACCATCTGATATATCCGCCTTACGACCTTTGCCGCTTCTTCGTCCACAATAAGGTGCTGCTTATTGTTCGGATCGCGTAGATACCCATAGGGAACACTTGGAGATACCCTTTTCCCCTCCTGCATTTTTGCACGGAACATAGTGCGGATTTTCTTGGAAGTGTCTTTCGCATACCACTCGTTCATAATGTTTAAAAACGGCGTAAAGTCATTCTCGCTCTGCGTCAGGCTGTCAACTCCGTTATTTATAGCAATGAACCTCACATCTTTTTCGGGGAATAACATCTCTGTGTAGAAACCCACTTTCAGGTAGTTGCGCCCGAAGCGGCTCATATCCTTTACGATAACTGTTTCCACATTCCCCTCTTCAACCTCCGCAATCATGGCTTTGAAGCCGTCCCTTTCAAAAGTTGTTCCGCTCACTCCGTCATCGGTAAAGTGCCGCAGGTTATGAAACCCATTCTTTCTTGCAAAATCTTCTAGATATTCCTTTTGGTTTGTAATGCTGTTTGACTCCCCCTGAACCTCATCATCTCTGGAAAGACGCTCATACAAAGCTGTGATTTTATTTAACATCGAGTGTATCTCCTTTCCCCGAAAAGCCCATGTTTTCGGCATTTATTTCTCTTTCCTTATCAGATTATCCCATTCTGATCGGTAACGACATAGCTGCTGTGCATCTGCATCAGGTTCGGTTTTACAAAAAACCTCGTCTTGCCCGAACCAGAGCCGCCGATAACAAGGATATTTTTATTCCTCGCATACTTCGGCTCTCTCGGTCTGCCCGACATCATCATCCTTTCCGTTTCTGTGAGTAACACGTTGTTCTCAAATACCGGATCGACATAATGCTCAATATCCTTTGCATTTCCCCACCTCGCAGAGCCGTACTCCATGCCATGCCGGAACTTCTTGGCGTTCTTGGCTTTGAAATACACCACAAGGCGGAGCATGGTGCCGCATCCTGCGCCTATCAGCAAATCCTTCGGGAAAAAACTCGATAACAGGTTAGAAAATAAGTCCTCCATCCCCGCCATGACCGCCATCATCTTTGCGGAAGCGTCCTGCCCCGGCGATATCCGCCACAGCCACGCTATTTTATCGCAGAAATACCCGGCAAGCACATAAGGGAGATTCATAAGGAGAAGTTTCTTTTTGTCAACATTCCCCGTCTTTGCCTTGAGCTTTTCAGGGACTGCTTTTAAGTCTTTGGCAATGCCTTCTACGATTTTACTCATAATGACTGCCACCTGTCCTTTAAGTGTTCCCTTGCCCTCTCCCGGTTCTTGTCTTTTCCTGACTGCTCCCGGAACTCCGCCAGCTTCTCCTTTACGGAGATGCGGCTGTGCTTTTTCTCATTAACTTTTACAAATTCCTTAAATGCCTGCGTAATCACGTCGGCATCCTTGCCCTTGAAAAATACCATGTACTTCGGCGGGGAGGCAGTCTTGTCCTTTTTCACAGCAAAGTCTACGTTGTATTTCCTCGCCACCCGCTCAAAGGACTTGATGTTGTTATCCGTCACCTCAATGCTCGAAGCACCCATACCCTGACCGACCAGATCTTTTACTGACAGCTTCCCATGAGATGCCTGCTTTCCCTGTTTCCGGTGTTCCAGATACATCTTCATTGCCTTTTTCAGCACGTCGGCAGTCAGCCGGGAAGATTTAAACACAAGGGCTATCGTTTTCTGTGTCACTTCCTCCTGCATGGTTTTCCTCCTTCTTTTCTTATTTCTGTACGTCCGTCAGGGTGGAACGTACAGCCTGTGCAGCAGATATTTCATAAGCTCTCCTTTCTGACCGGATTATGGCAGTTCCGGCTCCCTCCCTTCTTCCACCGCTTCGATTATCTTTGTAAAACTGCTTTCCAAGTCATCAAAACAGATTGGAATATCCCCCTGATTTTTGATAAAGGTATCCAGAAAACGGTAAGAAATCCGCCCGCCGTCCTTTCCCATGCTGACGCAGTAAACAGACGCAAACTCCCCGTTTTCCAACATCCACATCTCTCTTTCAAGGCTCAGTACAAACCTATCTGAAAACAGCTCCTGTATCTCGCAGCCTATCATACAGGCTGGATAACAGAAAAGCACGTCCGTCATGTCAAATGGTTCGTTCCCCGTACCGTCATCCCCCTCCAGCATCATTACTTGCTTCATTCCCTCTTTGAGATAAGGGAATAACTGGCTGGAATAGTTGTCCGCCGCATATTCCCTCGGTTCGCTTCCATCGCCCAAAAATTCCACAAGGTCATCAAACTCACTGTCCTCGTACAGCCGGAACAGACGCAGCAGATATTCCCTCACTTTTTCCTCCGTCAGACCTTCCTCATGCAGAGCCGCATCGTCCGCTGCCATATCTGCTGTTTTTTTCTTTCCCCCATGCTTCACTGCATAGCAGATTCCACTCCCTGCCGCTGCGACCACTGCAAGCACAGAAAGCATTGTTTTTACCTTTTTGTTTTTCATTCCCTTTTTCTCCTTTCCACTTCTGGACTTTTTGTCCAAAAGTTCCACAAATGCAAAAAGGGCAGCTACAAACCGATATTTACGGTCTATAACTGCCCTGACGCTGTTTAATCCAATCTAATACATAGGTTCTTCAATAGATTTTAATGCTTCATTCAATTCACCTATTAATTTTTCTAACGCAATTTTTCTAGTTTTTTTGCCATCACTCATTTTTTCAATATCAATTTGATTAATTATTTTCTTTAAATTTGTAATATCAGCTTTAAAAAACTCATTTAAGTTAGAAAAACTATATACTGATTTCACACCTAATACAAAATGGTTAATTTCACATACCTTTGCTTCTTGTAATTGCTCAATAAACTTTGTTGGCTCAATATAACAAAAAAACTTATTATCTGAAATATATCTATCTTTACGATTTATACATTCCATTTGGAATTTTTCATCCCAGCATTGTCTTTTTACTAGGAAACCATTATCTTCCTTTTTCTCGCCTTGCTCTTTGTTATCTATAAATTCTAATAATTTTTTTGCAATATTGTTATATTTTTCAATAAACTCTTCATTATCACTTAAAACTTCAAAATTATCACGTCTTAACGTTCCTTCATATTTTTCAAGTTTTATAATCATAAGTTCAACATATTTATTGTACTCTATACATTCAAACCCATGATGATCCAACTGCATAAGTGTAACTATCATTTCCTTAAAGTACATAGGTGAATATTTTAATTGTTCTAATTCTCCTAAAATGATTAATAATATTTGTTCAATTTCTTCATCCTCTAATTCCCACCAAGAATACAATTTTTTATATTGCAAAGAATTCTCCAACTCTTTTGATTCATTACTGCTTTTTTCCTCATTTTCATCATTTGTAATCACATCTGAGATTTCTTGAATATCTAATTTGCATTGTAACAAATATTCATCTACAAATTTGTAACCATAAACAGCACTATCAACAATATTGTTCCTATCGTAATATATAATACCTGATTTTGATGAACAGTTTTGCCACGAATATGGTGTCTTTCCAGATTTTATATGTATAGATGAAATAATAATGTATTTTAACACTCTCTCTATTTCATTCTCTATATATACTTTAGGCTCAAATATTATTGCATCTACTATCTTATATATTTTTTCAAAAGCTATTAAAGAAAAAATAAGTGTTCTAATATTATAGTGCCGCTTACTTTCAAATAAATTAACAATCATCTGCTTCTTATCTAATAAGTATCTCTCAACCTCATCATCTTTAATGTACTTTTTCACCACAGACACAAATATGTCCTGTAAATTGGATTCATACCGTATCGTCAATCCAATTAACTTTTCTTTTACTTTTTTATACAAAATATCCTCAGCAAATAATTGCTCTGTTCTGTTAAATAATTGCTCTCTTGTATAACCTTTGTTATTCTGCTGCTTGTCAGAGTTTTTTTCATCTAATATTATTTTCTCGTTCAACGCCACCTGAAATTTACTTGATAGTTCTCTTGAAAAACTCATTCTTCCTATCTCTTTTTGATTTGCCACTAAAATGATCCTCACATCATTATGTTCAACTAAATTATTTATCATACCTAATACTTTGTTAATTTCAATCTCACATCTTTCCAAATCATCAAAAACAATAATTGATTCTTTCACATCTTTGATATCTGATAAATCCGGCAAATCATTTGTATCAATATTAAAATATTTCATACCTGTTGCAATTAGCTTTGATGTAAAGGAAATGCCTTTTTGCAGGGCTATACTCTTTTTTTCTCCCAACTTACGCGCAATAATCTCCCCAAACATAGCTGTGTATATTTCGTTAATAACCTCATTGGGAGAAGAAGCACCATATAATGATATATAATAAATTTTCTTTTCTGGTATTTCATTTTCAAGTTTTTTTAGTAATTTTTCTTTTACAAAATAAGTCTTACCAGAACCCCAATCTCCATCAATCATTACAGCTTGATTATATCGTTCTTCTTTAATATACTCTACCAACTGATTGATAATTATCTCATCTTTCATTTCTTCCAAATGCCTCCTATCTTTTATATACTTTCTCTTTCTGTATATATTTATATTCTGTTTTATTTTTTCTCGAAATTTCAAATTTCTTTCTCGTGAAAAAGTAATATGCTGCGCAAATATATTTACAAAACATGAGAAAGCTTATTCTAACTTTCATAAATAGATATCGGCACTTCCATATGTTTTCTTGCATCTATTTTAAAAATTAAAAATATTGATACCCCTTCTCTTTTCTAATATAATCTTTTTTTAATCTCGACCGTCATAAAAGCCCAAAATACTGTAATGGCTTTTAGAACAACATATCCAAAACTACTGAATTAAACAAGGGCAGCTATAACAACCTATAACTGCCCTGACTCTGTTTACCATATTCAATTTACTTGTATCGTATTACTGGACACTGCTTTGTCTTTTTCCCGACTTTCCTGCGTTCCAGAGCAAAGACCATATCCCCAGTACGCTCAAAATATCCTATATCCTTTTTCCAGCTCATGCCGCATTTACAGTGCTGCAAGCCGATAAACTGCTGTTTCATCTTCCTCCCGCAATTCGGGCATACTTTTTTACTCATGCCCTTTTTCTTGGTTTTCGGCTTGTCTGCATCTTCTTTCTTTTTCTCTTTCCTTTCCGGAAGCCCGTTCTCCGCAATCCTTGTTTCATAACGTGGCAGACGGTAAAGATACAGGCGGTATACTTCATCAAAGGAAGCCTTTTCTGCTATCCCCTTTACCCTCTGATAAATTTGTTCCGCAATTTTTTCACTATCCTCTCCTTCCGGCATCTTATCATGCTCCCTGTAATAATCACAGGTCTTTTCAAACATACAGTCTGCTATTTTTGCTTTCTGCTTCTGCTTTAAGTCTTTATATGTCCTGTCTGCCCTTTTCAGGCGCTTCTTTTTCCCCAAACGGCTCAACTCCTGTCTTTTATCCTGATAAATCCATTTTATCAGAAATTCCAAAGGAATTGTAAAAAAATCAGGATTTCTACCCTTAGACAGTTCCCCCGCCGCACAGTGCAAGGAAATAGTCCTTCTTCTTTTGTATTTCCTCCTGCCTGTCTTTGGAAAGCGTCTGATATATATCGCCATAGTCAAGCTCTGCAAGCGGTGTTCCAAGCACAGGCGTTAGAACCTCATGTTCATACCATATCCGCCATAATTCCTCAAACAGTTCTGAACTGTCCGAATACGCCACAGCAGAATCAAAGCCTTCGCCCTCATTGAACCATTGCAGACGTACAAAGCCGAACCTTCCGGCATCTGCCACCACCACATCTGCAAGCTCATACAGTTCAGTAAACGCATCAGCCACTTTCCGGCATCTTTCCCGCTGTTCTTCCGTAATATATGTTTCTGCCATAAATGATCCTCCTAACTGCTTCTGGACAAAATGTCCAAAAGTTATACGTTTTCCTTTAAACAGTAAATCGTACAGAGGTCAGCACACAACACGCCTTCCCCATATTTTATATTATCAAACAAAAGACACCGGAACATCACGTCACGCACACCCTCCAGCCGGATAATCCCCTGTTCTTTTTCTGAAAATCCTTTATGGGGAATTTCCTCTGCAACGACTGTCTGCCTAGCTGAAATACAGTGTTTGTAAAGTCCGATGATATATTTATCTGACATAGGGAAAACTATTGTTTCCTGCCCGTCATAAGTCACCCTGTACTTTTCCTGTTCTTCTTTTGGCAGCGCAAAGATGCACTGCACTGTTTCAAGATAAGTATGCCCGTCAAAGTCCGGTTTTAATTTTTTTCCGTATCTGCGGATTGCCTCAAAAATGTTATTGCGGTCAATAAAGGAACGGGTACGCTTAAATACCGGCTTCCTGCCTTTTATATCCATGTAGACATTATTCCTTGTTCCTTTCCCGGCAAACCTACCATAATCGCCTGTCCTCAACAGGTAGGACAGCACTTCAAGCAGTTTTTCCTTTGATTTAATCTCCTGATAAGGGGAAGAACCAAATTCTATCCTCACAAATCTTAACGGACAGCTTCCCTTTGCCGCCTCCCGTTTCATTTCCTTGTCAATATCCGTCATGGACTCCATCTATCCATCTCCCTCCGTTTTGGACTGTAACAGCCCTTTTTCTTCCCACCCTCCGCCATACATATCATGCTGCACCAATTGCTGGTAATAGTGATTCATGGTATTGGACGCATTGTAGAGGGCGGTCACCATGTATGCCCTGATATTGGTTATCTTGGTTGTGGTATCCCTCATGCATCCAATAACATACTCCAAATGGGAACTGTTCAGCTTCAGGAATTTTGATTTTACAAGCTCATAAGGATAATCCTCCCCATTGACCTTTACCGTCTTTCGCTTTACGCATACAATCTCACAGATAACCTCGTAAAGTTCCTCATACAGTCCCCTGTCACTCCAATCGCCATATTTCATGTGATGCTCATACTCAATATTTTCCTTAATGATTTCCATATAGGCGTTAGCTTCATCCATCACATCAATCATATCATTATCCAGCTTGCCCTGTTCTGCTTTTTCTATCTCCTGATTAGATTGATTGATAGGATTGGTATAACTCAGATCAGTATAATTATTATTGTTATAATTAGCGTTCGGTTCTCGAACTTCTGCAAGTTCGGTTTCCGAACCTCTTGAAGTTCGATTTCCAAACTTCTGAAAGTTTGATTATCGAACCTCTGGAAGTTCGGTTTCCGAACTTCTGCAAAACTGTCAGCATTATCAGGGTTTTCCGGTTCTCCGTCCGGTTCTTTTCCTGTGTCAAGGGTGGCAAAGTTCTTCACATAAATGATATCCGGCTTTCCCAATCCCTGCCTTTTCTTCTCAATCAAATCAATTCCTTTTTTGCTGTCAAGCTCCGCAATCACTTTCGCACATTTTTCTTTTGCACAGCCCAAATCCTCCATTATGCTGTCCATCGTATAGTGGATATACACCCTGTTTTCTTCGTCAAGCCAGCCGTTCTTGATTGACAATGCCAGCCTGTCAAGCATCAGACCATAAAGGAGCTTTGCATCGCTGGACAGCTCTTTAAACCTTGCGTCTTTTATCAGCAGCCTCGGCACTCTGTAAAAAGAGAACTGTTCCGCTTCGATGCCATAATAATAGTCAAATTTTATCGTGCCATCCATGCCGACGCACCTCCCCTCTATTGTCTTTTCTTCCATTCATCCAATAGCTGAATGATGATACCCTCTATTTCCTCACTTGTGCAGTCCTCCGCAAAATATTCGCTGATTTTATCCGCTTTCAGCGTCACTTTCCGTTCCTTCGGCTTTTCTTCCGCCAGTATCAGGCGCACCATTGCAAGGGTAAGCTCTCCGGTCTTGCCGTATTCCTTGATTTTTGCCGACTGAACCATGCTGACATTGCAGCTTTTTTCCTCTATGACAGCCTGCACCCACTGTTGCGCTTCTTCTGCCAGAAAAGAAATATCCACACCCTGCGAAAAGCCAAGTTTTTTATTGTCTACCATAATGAGAAGTTCGTCTGATAATCGGGAAAGCCATATGTACCGCTGAACCTTTTTTGCGTTCTCCCCGGCGGCTTCCCCCACTTCATCAAGGGTGTTTTTCCCTGACTTCTTCCCCTGATGCTTCATAGCTTCATATTTCATCTTATAGGCTCTCGCCTTCTCACTCGGTAAAATGTCCTCCCGCTGAATGTTGGAATCCACCATGATAATCGTGGCTTCATCATCGGTGTAATTGCGGACAATCACTGGCATTTCTGTCTTTCCGGCAAGCTCTGAACCACGTTTGCGGCGGTGTCCGGCTATGATTTCATAGCCGCCGCCCTCCCTCGGTCTTGCAATCCCCGGCACAAGCACCCCATACTGGCGGATACTCTCCGTAGTTTCCTCCATCTTCTCATCGTCCTCCACCCGGAAAGGGTGGTCTTTGAACGTATAAAGCTCTGTCAGCGGCGCATTGATAATCTGCTCAATTCCGCTTTCCTGTGCGGCACTCCCGCCGAACAGGTCATCAAAACTTTCCATTCTGATTTTTGCCGCACTCCCTGATTTTGTGTTACTTCCCATCTGCAAGCACCTCCTTTGTCAGAGAATCGTAAGCTGACGCCACTTTCCCCTTTGGATCATGCTTGTAGATGCTGACACCCTCCGCTGAAATCTCCGCCGCCCGGACGGAAATGGGAATGACATTTGTAAATATCCTTACCCGGCTTCCATAGGCTTCCTTCAGCATGGCGCTGATGTCCTTTGCGTAGTTCGTCCGGCTGTCCACCATTGTCAGTAATATACCCTCAATTTCCAGTTTCGGGTTAATCTGCCGCTTTACCTTGCCGACTGTCTTGATAAGCTGCTGCAAGCCTTTGACGGGCAGGTATGCCGCCTGTACGGGTATCAAAATACTGTCGGCACAGGCAAAGGCGTTTATGGTAATCATGCCGAGGGAAGGCATACAGTCAATTAAGATATAATCGTAGCTCTCCCTGACAAGCTCTATGTATGCCCTCAACACCGTTTCCCAGCTCATAACATTTACAAGTGAAACCTCCAGACCAGATAATTCAATGTTCCCCGGCATAAGGTCTATCCCTTCTTCATGATGCAGGATACCTTCTGTCGGCTCTACTTCTTCATCATTGATTAAATTCCCCATAATGGTTGCAAGCGTGACTTCCAGACTGTCCGGCTCCGTAAAGCCTAAACTCGCTGTTAAGCTGCCCTGTGCGTCCGCATCAATCAGAAGCACCTTCTTTCCCTGTTTTGCAAGTCCTATGCCTAAATTGCTTGTGGTAGTGGTCTTGCCCACTCCGCCTTTCTGGTTTGCGATTGCGATTATTTTACACATGATAGATTCTCCTTTGCTTCTACTGGTTTTCTTTTATGTTGCTTTTCCTGACTTCCACATAAGTCCTGTAATATTTCTTTGTCCCTTTGTTCGGGAACATTTCGGAAAATTCCGTCACTTCGATTTTCGGATTCCGCTGTAAAATCTTCCCGAACCACTTAATATCGTTCTTCGTTCCCATAAGCCTGACTTTTAACATCAATCCCGTCCTCCAAGCATGGCATACAGATTTTTGTTATACGTTACATACTCCGGATACCGTATCTGTACCGCCTGCCAGAAATAAGTGGCATAGGCACAGCAGAATATATCCTCTACTGTGTACTGTCTACACTCATCTAGCTGCTCCTCTTTCTTTCTGTAACCGTCAACGCTCGGTGTTCCGTTACAGTACAGGTTAAATGCCATACGCACCACTTTCATGCTCCCGCTTGTCTGCCAGCCTTCATGCAGGCACTTCGGCTTTACAAGACCTCTCTTAAAATCATAAATACTGTTAATGTTTCTTCTGGTGTCGTTGCAAATTCCAAGACAATATACCAATGCCTTATGGTACGCATCCTGACAACGTACCTCGTTCAATTTTTCATAGTAGAACTTCTCATGTGCTTCGCTGATAAAAATAATGTTTTGTTTCTTGGTTTCCTCTGCTCTTAACGCTGTGTTACTCATAATAGAACCTCCTTAAATTTAATTGTTGTTTACCATAACAACAGAAAAAGGACACTCTCCTGTAATTTAGGAAAATGTCCTTTTAATAGCATTAAACTATTTAGTTTTGACGGTTCTATTTTCTATAACTGTCCATCTAAGTCCAAATTAGTACATCATACAATGTAAATTTGATGTCAAATTGATGTCAACCTAGCATTTCAAGTGCCGCAAAGCCGCATAAACACTGGCTTTTTTAGGTTGTGCTTCTCATCGTCGGGAACAGCAGCACATCTCTAATCGCCGGTGAGTTTGTCAACAGCATCACCAGTCTGTCGATGCCATAGCCAATTCCGCCTGTCGGGGGCATACCGATTTCCAGCGCGTTCAGGAAATCCTCGTCCGTGTGGTTTGCTTCCTCGTTGCCCTGCGCAAACTGCTTTTCCTGCTCCTCGAAGCGGTGTCTTTGGTCAATCGGGTCGTTCAGCTCGGAATAGGCGTTGCACATCTCGCGCCCGTAGATAAACAGCTCAAAGCGCTCCACGTAGTCGGGCTTGTCAGGCTTCCTTTTGGTAAGGGGCGATATTTCGACCGGGTGGTCCATTACAAAGGTCGGCTGGATTAAATGCTCCTCGACGAACTCCTCAAAGAAAAGGTTCAGAATATCGCCCTTTGCATGGCGCTCCTCATAGTGTACTTCCTTCTCGTCTGCAAGCCGCTTAGCCGCCGCCGTGTCCGGAACCTCGTCAAAATCAATTCCCGTGTATCTTTTGACCGCTTCCACCATCGTCAGACGCTCAAATGGCTTTCCTAAATCTATCGTTTCCTCCATGTCCGGAATAACTGTTGTACCGCACACCTCCTGCGCCACATAGCGGAACATGTTTTCCGTCAGATCCATCATGCCGTAATAGTCCGTGTACGCCTGATATAATTCCATAAGCGTAAACTCGGGATTATGTCTTGTATCTAAGCCCTCGTTTCTAAATACGCGCCCAATCTCGTAAACACGCTCCATACCGCCTACAATGAGCCTCTTTAAATAAAGCTCTAATGAAATGCGAAGCTTCACATCCTCGTCAAGCGCATTGTAATGCGTTTCAAAGGGTCTTGCCGCCGCGCCGCCCGCATTGGACACAAGCATAGGCGTTTCGACCTCCATAAAGCCCTGCCCGTCAAGGTAACGGCGGATGCTTGAAAGAATTTTGGAGCGTTTTACAAATGTATCTTTAACCTCTGCGTTCATGATTAAATCCACATATCGCTGACGGTAGCGCGTGTCCGTGTCCGTAAGCCCGTGGAACTTCTCGGGAAGTATCTGCAGGCTCTTTGACAAAAGCGTAACGGAAGCCGCGTGGATTGATATTTCGCCTGTCTTTGTCTTGAAAACCTCTCCGCTTACGCCAAGTATGTCGCCCACGTCATATTTCTTAAAATCAGCATAAGGCTCCTCGCCGATGCAGTCCCTTGCAACGTAGCACTGGATATTTCCGTTTAAATCCTGAATATTGCAAAAAGAAGCCTTGCCCATGACGCGCTTAAACATCATTCTTCCCGCAATGGCAACGCTTTTTCCCTCCAGCTCATCAAAGCCGTCCTTAATTTCCCGGCTGTGATGCGTAACGTCAAATTTTGTTATCTGAAACGGATCCTTTCCTGCCTCCTGTAAGGTTGCAAGCTTTTCCCTGCGCACCTGCAGAAGCCTGTTTACGTCCTGCTGCCCGTTATTTTCCTGATTGCTGTTCTGTTCCTGTGACACTGAAATTTTCCCCCTTAAGCCTCCGATTTGTATATATCCAAAATCGTGTATTCAATATCGCCCGCCGGCGCCTCGACAGTCACGGTTTCTCCTTTTTTTGCACCGAGAAGCGCTTTCCCGAGGGGCGACTCATTTGAGATTTTACCCTTAAGGCTGTTTGCCTCCGTGGCGCCCACGATTTTAAATTCCATCTCATCGCCAAACTCGTTATCCTTAACCTTTACCACAAGCCCGAAGCCTACCTGCTCCAAGTTGTTTGCATCGTCGTCCATGTCGACAACCTCAACGTTTTTAAGGATTTTTTCAAGCTCCTCTATTCTTGCCTCTATGTCGCGCTGCTCGTCCTTTGCGGCGTCATACTCGGCGTTCTCGGAAAGGTCTCCCTGCTCCCGTGCCTCTTTAATTTTCTGAGCTACCTCTTTTCTCTTAATAACCTTAAGGTCATGCAGCTCATCCTCGTATTTCTTAAGACCCTCACGCGTCAATAAATTCTTCTTTGCTTCCATGAAATTACTTCCTTTCATACTATTTTATATAACAAGTTACCTGATAACACCGGACAGACTTTCCTATACGATAAAAACTAATGTATTATAGCGTTTTTTGGCAGTTATGTCAAGATTTTGCAAATCCCCTCCTCAAGCTCCGCCATCGTTTCCATCTCATTTATCATTCTGCGCAGCCTTGCGGAATTAGGATATCCTGCCGTATACCACGCCACATGCTTTCGCATCTCGCGTATCGCCGTATACGCTCCCTTGTATTGAAGCTGGAGGGAGGCATGTCTTAAAATCGTATCACGCACCTGCGCGTTGGAAGGCCTTTGCATAAGCTCTCCCGTGTCAAGGTATGTGTTGATTTCCCTGAAAATCCAAGGATTGCCGCGGCTTGCGCGTCCTACCATGACGGCATCGCAACCGGTTTCGGAAAGCATTTTTGCCGCCGACGCTCCATCTGTCACATCGCCGTTTCCAATCACGGGTATGCTGACTGCCTCCTTCACCTGCCTTATAATATCCCAGTCCGCCTTTCCCGAATAATACTGCTCCCTCGTGCGTCCGTGAACTTCCACTGCCGACGCTCCGTTCGCCTCCGCGATTTTTGCCATCTCCACGGCGTTCACGCTGTCAGCGTCAAAGCCTTTTCTTATTTTGACCGTGACAGGCTTTGATATGGCGCGCGCCACTGCCCTGACAATCTCACCCGCAAGCTTCGGATTTTTCATAAGGGCGCTTCCCTCGCAGTTGTTTACCACCTTTGGGACGGGACATCCCATATTTATGTCCAGTATCGCAAACGGGCGCTCCTCTATCCGCGCGGCAGCTTCCGCCATGATATCCGGCTCTGAGCCGAAAAGCTGCAATGACACGGGCATTTCGTCCGGATGTATTTCCATTAGCGACTCCGTGTTTTTGTTATTGTAATGCACTGCCTTTGCGCTTACCATCTCCATGCACAAAAGCCCTGCTCCCTGCTCCCTGCAAAGCAGCCTGAAGGGCAAATCCGTAACACCCGCCATCGGTGCAAGAAATACATTATTTTCCAAAACCACATTGCCGATTTTGACCTGTCTGTTCCGACTACCTGTTGTTTTTACCATAAATAATCCTAAGACCTTCCAATGTCAGGAAGCTGTTGTACTCCTGTATCATACTCGTTTCTCCGGAAATAATTCTGCCAAGTCCTCCCGTTGCCACTACCTTTAAATTTTCGTAGCCCGTTTCGCTTTTTACGCGCTGTATGATATACTCCGTCTGTCCTATCTGACCGTACACAAGCCCTGCCTGCATACTCGATATCGTTTCCTGCGCAAGAATTGAGGCAGGCTTTTTTATCTCGATTTCCGGAAGCCTCGCCGTGTCCTCCCAAAGCGCCTTTGCGGATATCCTGATGCCGGGAGCGGTGATGCCCGCACAAAAACAGCCGTTTATATCAACTAAATCGTATGTGGTGGCAGTGCCAAAGTCTATCACAAGCACCGGTCCCCCATATAATTCATATGCGGCAACCGCGTCCACAATTCTGTCCGGACCGATTTCCTTTGGATTTTCCGTCACAATTTTAATACCGGTTTTTATTCCTGCGCCGACCTGCAAAATCCGCTCACTGACATAGCGCCTGATGCCGCCGACCAGCGAATGCATCACATTCGGTACCACGCTCGCAATGACGGTACCCTCTATTTTTCCCCTGTCAATGCCGTTTTTCTGCAAAAGCTCCGTAATCAGCACACCGTACTCATCCGACGTCCTCGGCGTTTTCGACATCAGCCGAAAGGTCGTTGCAAGCCGTTTTTCGTCATACACGCCAAAGGTAATATTTGTATTTCCAACATCTGCCGCTAAAACCATTTTCACTGCTCCTCATCCTTTATCAGCGCTTCTATCGGCTCATGGAGTGCAAAAACCCTGTAATAAAGACTCAGCGACTCCAAAAGCTCCCGGCGCTGCAGCCTGATTTCACGCACCAAAAGACCGCTGCTTATCTCATCATAGAGGATATCCTCCTCGTAAGCATCCGTTTCAAGGCTTACGCTTCCATCCTCCTCAAACACAATGGTAAAAACGCCGCCCGCCTCCTCGGTAAAGAGCACACATATGATATGCAGTTCCTCCTTAATTGAGTCCGGGATAGCGTTAAATTTTTCATTAAAATAATATTTCTGTTCATAAGCGTTCGCCCCGCAGAGCACGGTGCGTTTATCGTTTTCATTCATGCCAAAACCTCCAAACTCGCGCTTTTGCGTTCATTATACCGCGTACCCGTAAACGCCTCTCACGGACACCTCTCCCGCGTAGACGCATACCGTTTCGCCGCTGTCTGCGCGCTCAACGATAAGCTCGCCCTTTTCGTTGGCTCCTTTGGCAATGCCCTCATACTCGCCCTTGGGGTCAAGCACCCGCACCTGCCTGTCCATGTTTACAAGCATGGAATTGTACCTGTCAAGCAGAGGCGTAAGCAAATATCGCTCCTTAAAAAGGCAGTAACATTCCTCAAAGCGTTTCATGATTGCCGCGACAAGCCGCGAGCGGTCGATTTCCCTGCCGTACTCTAAAAAAAGCGATGTAGCAGTATCGCTTATCTTGTTTGGAAATTCTGTTTGGTTTACATTTATGCCGACGCCGATTACCACATAGTGTATGCAGTCCGGCTCCGCGCTCATCTCCGTAAGTATGCCGCACGCCTTTTTGCCGTTTATGACGATATCATTTGGCCATTTTATCATACATGAAACATCCGGCGAAAGCTCCTTTACAGCCTCCGCCACCGAAAGCGCCATAACAAGCGTCAGCGCGGAAGCCTTGTCAGGCGGGCAGTCAGGACGAAGCACTAGCGACATGTAAATATTTTTCCCGGAAGCTCCATCCCAGCTTCGTCCTCTGCGCCCGCGTCCCGCCGTCTGCATGTCCGCCACGACAAGCGTTCCCGGCTCCGCGCCCTTCTCCGCAAGAGCCTTCGCGTCAAGATTTGTCGAGCCTGTTTCCTTATGAAAGACAAGCTTCCTTGCAATCTGCTTTGTGTCCATGCAGCTTTCAACAGCCGCCTTTGAAAACACCATCCCGGCTGTGTCCTTGGCAAGCCGATAGCCCTTGTTGTTCTGCGCCTCTATCACATAGCCGTCCTTTTCAAGCTGCTTAATCGCTTTCCACACAGCTGTGCGCGACACGCCGTACTGAGCGCACAGCTCCTGCCCGCTGACAAAACCGTCCGTCTCGCGAAGCTGTCTTAATATATCTTCCTTTTTCATTCACACAGCTCCCAACGTTGCCGCTATAACCGCCTTTATCGTGTGCATACGGTTTTCCGCCTCGTCAAACACAAGCGACCTCTCCGATTCAAAGACCTCGTCAGTCACCTCCAAATCGGTGAAATTATATTTCCCGCCCTGCTCCTTGCCTATCTTTGTTTTTAAATCGTGGAAAGCCGGCAGGCAGTGTAAAAATACCGCCTTTTCTCCTGCGTTGTCCATAACGGCTTTTGTCACCTTGTATGGCGAAAGCTTTTCTATACGCTCCGCCCACACCTCGTCGGGCTCTCCCATGGACACCCACACGTCCGTGTAAATGACATCCGCGCCCTTTGTACCTGCTTGTGTCTCCTCCGTGAGCGTTATCATCGCGCCCGACTGCTCTGCGTACTCCCTGCACTGTGCCACGAGCGCGGCATCCGGGAAATATTCCTTATTCGTGCACGCCGTAAAATCAAGCCCCAGCTTTGAGCAGGCAATCATCAGCGAATTGCCCATGTTGTAGCGCGCATCGCCCATGTATGTAAGCTTTATTCCCTCCAAATGCCCGAAATGCTCGCGTATGGTAAGCATATCCGCAAGCATCTGCGTCGGGTGGTACTCGTTCGTAAGCCCGTTCCACACGGGAACACCCGCGTATTTTGCAAGCTCCTCCACAATCGTCTGCTCAAAGCCCCTGTATTCAATGCCCTCATACATCCTGCCGAGCACCCTCGCAGTGTCCGCAATCGACTCCTTTTTCCCAATCTGCGAGCCTGTCGGGTCAAGGTAGGTCGTCCCCATTCCGAGGTCATGCGCCGCCACCTCGAACGAGCAGCGCGTGCGCGTGCTTGTCTTTTCAAAAATAAGCGCGATATTTTTCCCGCGGAGCGTATCGTGCGGTATTCCTCTTTTCTTTTTTTCCTTATATTCTGCCGCCAGGTCAATCAGATATATAATCTCCTGCGGAGTAAAATCCTTTAATGTCAAAAAGCTGCGTCCCTTCAAATCCATATTCTCACCTCATGTCACGACCACATTTTAAAAGCTGAAAGCTTTCAAACCTTCACTTTCCGTTACTTAAACTTAACTCTCATTTTACTACAATTCAGGGAAATGGGCAACCCTTGGGACGAACTTTCCTATACGACAAAAGGAAACGGTCAGAAGCGTTTCCCTCAAGAAACGCTTCTATCCGTTTCCTTCTAAATATACAAGCTGCAATCAGTAAAATACGTGATTTCCGATAACTATTCCGTCCCTGCCGTTGTTTCTTCTGAAATGAAGCTCATCGCCGACATTGCAGGTGCCGTTAATGACATCGTTTGCCGCCTGCACACAGGACGCCTTAATGTTTCCGTTTAAAATAAGCGTTTCCATTTTTCCCTTTGCGGCGGGCACAAACTGACCTGACGCATAAATTACCTCTGAAATGCTGTTTGGATAGCCGGCGCTTCTTACGCGGTTCATTACCACGGAGCCTACCGCCACCTGTCCCTCATAGGATTCGCCGCCTGCCTCGCACTGTATCAGCGCTGCAAGAATCTCAACCTCAGATGCGGATGCAAGCACCGCCTCCTTCTGCGCGTTTCTCTTTGCCTGCGCCTCCGCTTCCGCCTGTGCCTTAGCAGCCGCCTCTCTTGCCTCGATTTCCGCCATCGACTCCGCCGTATCAATGTCAAACACTACATTGACATAATCTGCGGACACATATCCGGTGCTTCCCTCGTAGCTTACTTTCACCCAATCGCCCTCCTCGGCGATTGCCTCTATCGCTTCTCCGTTAGCCAAAAGCCCGAGCACGCCGGACTCAAGGCTCGCTTCCTTTCTTACTCTTAATGTTTCCGTTTCCGAATATGCCGTAAGCATACCCACATCCTCCGCAAGCTCCTGCGCTTCGTTTCCGAAATACAGGTACTCGCTTTTTACCCAGCCCGTGACGTCGCCGGATGCAACCTTAGTCCATTCGCCCTTCTGCTCTACAAGCTCGCCGCCGCAGTCCTTATAGAGCACACCGACCTTCTCCGCATCCTGGTCGGCGTCCGCTCTCATATTTACGTATTCATTTACCTTTGCCATCACACGCAGGCTTTCCTCTTCCTCGTCCTCCTGGCGAAGCTGCGGCGTGGAAGCCGTCCTGCTCTGTATATAAGCCCTAAGCTCGTCGTTTTCCATTGAAATGTCCGCGTCCAGTATATCCGCCGCGCCCGCCGTCAGGAATGTGCCGTCCGTCTTTTCAGACGTGAAGCCCGCACCCGCCGTCAGGAATGTGCCGCTCATCTTTTCAGACGTGGAGCCGGCGCCGGCCTGCACTGTGCTGATTGGTAAAGCTGTAATCGCAGTCGTTGCTGTCGTAATAACCAACAAACATCTCCACTTTTTACAATTTGCCTTCATTTTTACTCCATTTCCTGTTCCTGCAAGAAACCTTTTCATCATTTTTTCAAGTCTCTTACTTTTTTGCGACAAATGTTACATAATTATTAACATCTGTTACGATTTTTATATAATAGCAAAGAGCCTGCGACTTGTCAAGCCACAGACTCTGATAAACTCATCAAAAATTTACTAAAATTTGGAAATAATTTTGGTAAAAATGAAAAATCCGGGTAATATTTGCCAAATTTGCCTTACGCATCGCCCTATATACCGCGAATTTTCAACAAAGAATCATCCGGAGCAGCGTTCCTACAGAAGCCTGCTTTTTTCCACGCACGCCCCGATTGCGTCAATCACTGCCGCGCGCATCCCCTGCTCCTCAAGCACCTTCACCGCCTCTATGGTCGTTCCCCCGGGCGAGCATACCATATCCTTCAATTCCCCGGGGTGCATCCCTGTTTCCAGCATCAGCCTGGCGCTGCCAAGCACGGACTGTGCGGCAAACTCATACGCCTGTTTTCTGGGAATACCCGCAAGCACCGCCGCGTCCGCCATCGCTTCAATAAACATGAAAACATATGCCGGCGAGCTTCCCGCAACCGCCGCAAACGCATCCATCAGACGCTCGGGAAGCACTGTCGCCGTTCCAAAGCTTTCCATCAGCTTAAGCGTCAGCTCCTCGTCCTCTTTGCCCGTGTCCGGCTTCAGGCACACGCATGTACATGCCGCGCCGACCATCGCGGGAGTATTGGGCATGCAGCGCACAAGCCTTATGGGCTTTCCGAAGCGCTCCTCAATCCATTCCAAGGATTTTCCCGCCGCAATCGAAATCACGAGCTTGCTTTCATCCACGCTGTCCCTTATCTCGGAAATGACCTCCTCCATAAATATGGGCTTTACCGCAAGCACGATGACGTCCGCGCTCTTTGCGACCCTTTTATTGTCCGTACAGGCTTCCACCCCGTATTTTTGCGCGACCCTTTCCGCCGTTGCTTCGGTTTTTGCGGAACCGATTATTTCAGAGCTTTTGTAAAGCCCTTTTTCGATAATCCCGCCAAGCATCGCCGTTGCCATGTTCCCCAGACCAATAAAACCGATTTTCATTTTAATCTCCCTTCCATTTCGTTCATTATGCGTATCTTCTCTGCCTTGCCGCCTCATACATCAAAACGGCTGCTGCCGTCGCCGCGTTCAGCGACTCCACCTGCCCCTTCATCGGGATTTTGATGCAGCGGTCCGCCAAACCCGCCGTTTCACGCTTTAAGCCCCGCGCCTCGTTTCCTATCAGGAAAGCGGACGCCCTCGCGTAATCGCAGGCGGCGTAATCCCCGCTTTCGTCCAAATGCGCCGCGTACACCGCCACGCCGTGCTCCCTTAGGGCACTGACTGTCCGCGCAATATCCTGCCCCGTCAAAAACGGCACTCTGTAAATGGAGCCCATTGTGGAACGCACGACCTTAGGGTTAAATACGTCGACCGTATTGCCTGTCATGATCACGCCGTCTATGCCCGCGCCCTCACCTGCGCGGAATATCGTGCCCAGATTCCCGGGATCCTGTATGTCCTCAAGCAGCATAAAAAACGGTGCGCTGCCTGCATTTTTAAGCATCCCGTCGAGCGAATAAGCGGGCATTTCCATCACGCAAAGCACGCCCTGCGGCGTCTGCGTGTCCGACATTTTCCGGAATACATCGTCGGAAACGGTTTCATAGCGCATGGCCTTAAGCTTTTCAATCGACTGCTTATTCGCCTTGTCCAAAAAGCTTTTTGACACATAAATCTCTTTAATATGCTCCAAAGGCGCCTCCAAAAACATCCTTACGCCCTCAACGACGTATACGCCCTCGCTGCGGCGAAGCTTTGATTTCTGCAAAAGACTGATAATCCGTTTCACCTGCGCGTTTCCCATGCCTGTAATCAAATGCTTTCCCTCCTTTATCTTCCATTCCCGCTATGCAAAATGGTTCTTATTCCTGCGGATAATATCCTCCGCGACCTCGTTTGCCGCCATTATCATAAGATGATCCCTGTTATTGATGACATAATCGGCAGAGGGCATCAGGCTGATTGAGTCCGCGCCCTTTTTCTTGATTGCGAGAATGGAAATTTTGTATCTTGCGGCAATATTCGACTCCCTGATGCTCTTTCCTATCCATTCCTTTAAGGGAGACATCTCATAAATCCCAAAATTCCCGGGAAGGTCGATATAGTCGAAAATATTGTCAAGACTGTATTTTTCAGCCCATTTCTGCGCAATGTCCTTGTCGGGATAAATCACCTCATCCGCGCCGTTTCTCAGCAGGAACTTTGCCTGCACATCCCTTGTCGCCTTGCTGATAACGCGCTTTGCGCCAAGCTCCTTTGAAAGGCTGGTAATCTCTAAGCTGCTTTGGAAATTTGTCCCGATACACACAAACACCACGTCAAAATTTGCAATTCCCACGCTCCTTAAAACCTCTTCCTTCGTGCAGTCGCCGATTTTGGTACCGGTGGCGTAGGGAACCATGTCCTCCACCTTCTCCTCATACAAATCCATTATCATCACATCATGGCCGTTTTCCAAAAAATCCTGCGCCAAATGGTGCCCGAAACGCCCCATTCCTATAATTAATATTGATTTCATGGCAATTAACCCGTTCCTTCCCGATTAAAGCAAATCCTGTCCGTTTCGTAAGCCTGCCGCCAAACGCGTCAGCCCACAATGATTTTCTCCTGCGGCTCGCGCACTGCATTGGAGGCAGGCTTTTTTGCAAAGATAAGCGCAAATGAAAGGCTGCCCAGCCTTCCGCAGTAAATCAGCAGCGCCACAATCAGCTTCGAGGCAATATTCAGGTTTCTTGTTATCCCCGTAGTCATTCCCACCGTGTTGATTGCGGAAAGCACTTCAAACACCACGTCCGTCATGGAAATATCCGGCTGCAGCGCCATGACCGCGCACGATGCGACAAACGCAAGTGAAAGATTGATTACGACGACCGCGTTTGCCTTTTTGACCACATCAGCCGTCAGCCTCCTGCCGAAAAGGTTGATGTCCTCCCTGCCGCGAATCATCGCCATCGCATAGCACAAAAGCACTGCCAACGTCGTCGTCTTTGCGCCGCCCGCCGTGGAGCCGGGGCTGCCGCCGATAAACATAAGCAGCATGGTCAGAAGCGTCCCCGCGTTGGAGAGCGATGCCGTGTCAACAGTGTTAAAGCCCGCAGTTCTCGGCGTTACCGACGAAAACAGCGCTCCCAAAAGCTTCTGCGCGGGCGTCATTCCCGCAAGCGTCGCGTTATTCTCAAAAATCAAAAACAGAAGCGTTCCGATTACCGTCAGCCCCAGCGTCGACACAATGACAATTTTCGAGTGAAGAAGATACTGCTTAAAATGCCATTTGTGCTTAAGCACATCGTCCCACACCACAAAACCGATGCCGCCCACAAGTATCAGCGCGCAGAGGACGAGATTCACGAGGGCGTCACCCTCAAACGCCGTCATGGATGAATACGCCTCGTTTATCCCCATCAGGTCAAAGCCTCCGTTGCAAAAGGCGGACACGGAATGAAATATCGAAAAATAAATGCCGCGTACCGCGCCAAAGCGCGGAATAAAGCTTACCGCCAGCAGCGCCGCACCGATTCCTTCTATTATAAATGCGCCCTGGACAATACTTTTTACGAGCCTCACGACTCCCGCAATCTCAAGCGTGTTTACGCTTTCATGAAGCGTTTCCCGCTCCTGAAGTCCAATCCGGCGCTTCAAAAGGACGGCAATATACACGCCTATCGTCATAAATCCCAGCCCGCCCACCTGTATCATGCAGAGGATTACAAGCTGCCCGAAAAGCGTCCAATGCCGGTAGGTGTCGGCGGCTGCAAGTCCCGTCACACAGGTCGCCGACACTGCGGTAAACAGAGCCGTCAAAATGTCGGACTCCCCCGTCCTTGCAGCAACAGGAAGCGACAGCAGAAGCGTGCCGAGCGCAATAATCAGCGCAAAGCCCAACGCAATCATTCGTGTCGTTGAAAACCTTTTATGCATTTTTCCACCTCATGTCAAACCTTCCATTCCCCCCATTTGCCAAATAATCCAAAGGCGCGCCGCACCTTTGGATTATCTCATTATGTTAGCGGGAAAGCTTCCTGCATATTTCATATTGATAGTCGTCAATCGTCTTTGTCATGTTCAACGCTTCCTCGATGTCATAGTCTACAAACTTGCCGTGCGTGTATGCAACGACCCTGTTTGAATTGCCCTCGCAGAGAATGTCTGAGGCATATGCGCCCATGATTGACGCGTAAAATCTGTCCTTGCAGGTCGGATGGCCGCCGCGTTGCAGGTAGCCTAAGATTGTCGCCCTCGTTTCAATGCCCGTCGCCGCCTCAATGCGCTTTGCCATAGAGGTAGAATGTCCGATTCCCTCAGCATTTACCACAATATGATGCTTCTTTCCTTTTTTACGGCTGCTGACAATATTGTTAATCAGCGCCTGCTCATCGTAATCATACTTTTCGGGAAGAAGAATATCCTCCGCGCCGTTTGCAACGCCCGTCCAAAGCGCGATGTAGCCCGCGTTTCTTCCCATAACCTCAATAATGGAGCAGCGCTCATGCGAGGAGGAGGTGTCCCTCACCTTATCGATTGCCTCCATCGCCGTGTTGATTGCCGTATCAAAACCAATCGTATACTCCGTACATGCAATGTCAAGGTCAATCGTGCCCGGAACGCCTACCGTATTGATGCCCTGCCTTGCAAGCGCCTGCGCCCCTCTGTATGAGCCGTCGCCGCCGATTACCACAAGCCCGTCAATGCCGTGCGCCCTGCATATGTCCGCCGCCTTTTTCTGCACATCCTCCTGCTTAAACTCCAGGCACCTTGCCGTGCCGAGGATTGTGCCTCCCGTGTGGATAATATCCGCGACGCTGTGCGCCTCCATATCCATAATTTCCTCATTTAAAAGTCCAAGATATCCGCGCTTAATTCCCTTTACCTTTACTCCGTTTGTAAGAGATTTTCTTACCACCGCACGAATTGCGGCGTTCATCCCCGGTGCATCGCCGCCGCTTGTCAGTACACCGATTGTCTTGATTTCCTTAGACATTTTTTCATTACCTCCTCGTCGTCGTATTTCAGGTTCATTTTACCCTTTTTTCGGCAAGATTACAATAGTCAGTTTCAACACGCTGATACGCCGCTAATACGCCACCCTGACATTATCCTCTCCAAACAGCGCGCCAAGCCGGTCCGTAAGCTCCCTGTCCGCATTGACGTTTTTGTTTGCGGAAAGCACCTTTTTCTGACGTGTTTCTTCTATATAAATAACAACGCTGTCGTTTCCCTCCGACTCATAGATGGCGTCCATCAGCACAGGCTCCTTTTCCACATAGCTTGCCATATCGGGGAATTTTATCCACAGCTTCCCGGGGATTTCGCTGAATGCCGTGACCTTTTCACAGATCAGCTTACCGTCGCGCTCCTCCTCCACGGAAACCCTGCCCTCGATAAACACCTTATTTTCCTCCATAAGCTTTGGCGAATACTTCTCATATGCGTTTGGAAACACAATGACCTCCACGCTCCCCACCAAATCCTCAACGCTAAGGAACGCCATAATCTTATCATTTTTAGTATACTTAATCTTTCTTTCCATAATCATGCCGCCGATTACGGCTCTTGCGCCGTCCCGCACGCGGACCGCGCCCGTTTCCTCATCGAGATAAAAATCCGAGGTTTTAGCCGTGATACGCTTCTCCCAAAGCTTCTGATACTCCTCCATCGGGTGTCCGCTGACGTAAAAGCCGAGCACCTCCTTCTCAAAGCTAAGCAGCAGCTCCTTCTCGTATTCGCCGACGTTTGGCATCTTCACCTCAAGCTCCTCCTTCTGCTCGTCGGAAACAATTTCGAGCAGCGACATCTGTCCCGCCATGATGCCGCGCTTGCTGTTCGCGATGCCCTCCAATATCTGCGCGTACACACTCATGTGCTGCTTTCTCGTAGGCCCGAAGCTGTCAAACGCGCCCGCCTTGATGAAGTTCTCTATTGCGCGCTTATTCACGTCGCTCTCCTGCGTCCTCTCGATAAAATCCTTCAGGCTTTGATACCTTCCATGCGCCCTGCGCTCCTCCACGATAGCGCGGATAATCGGTCTGCCGACGTTCCTGATTGCGGTGAGCGCATAGCGTATCGCCCCGTTTGACACGGAAAAGCCCTCCTCGCCCTCGTTTATGTCAGGCGGCAGAATCCGGATATCCATGCTTTTGCACACCATGATATACTCCGAAACCTTTGAGGCGTTGTCAATCACCGAGGTCAGAAGCGCCGCCATAAACTCCACCGGATAATAGTATTTCAAATACGCAGTCTGATATGCGACAACCGCATAGCAGGCGGCATGCGATTTATTGAACGCGTATTTCGCAAAATCAATCATAGTGTCGTAGATATGGTCCGCCACATTCTCCGGTATACCGTTCGCCACACAGCCGGGCACATGCTCCGCCTCGTTTCCATGTACGAAATTTGCCCTCTCCTGCTCCATGACATAGGTCTTTTTCTTGCTCATCGCACGCCGCACAAGGTCGCTTCGCCCCATCGTATATCCGCCCAGCTCGCGCACAATCTGCATCACCTGCTCCTGATACACAATACAGCCATAGGTCGGCGCAAGAATAGGCTCAATCTGCGGACAGGCATAGGTGACCTCCGCATGATTATTCTTTCCCCTGATATATGCGGGGATAAAGTCCATCGGTCCCGGACGGTAGAGCGATATTCCCGCAATCACATCCTCCAGATTTTGCGGCTTCAGCTCCTTCATGAAGTTTTTCATGCCCTGACTTTCCAGCTGGAACACCCCGTCGGTCTTTCCCGTGCCAAGGTAGGCAAGCACCTTCTTGTCGTCATAGTCGATTTTGTCCGGGTCGATTACGATTCCCGTGGTTTTTTCCACATTTTTGACCGCATTCTTTATGACCGTCAGCGTCCGCAGTCCGAGGAAGTCCATTTTCAGCAGACCAAGCTCCTCGATTGTCGTCATGGTAAACTGTGTCGTAATCGAGCCGTCGCTTCCCCTCGAAAGCGGCACAAGCTCGTCCGCGGGCCTTTGGCAGATTACGACTCCCGCCGCGTGCATGGACGTGTGGCGCGGAATCCCTTCAAGCCTCATGCTCATGTCGATGAGGGTTTTCACCTGCTCGTCCTCCTCATAGAGTCTGCGAAGCTCGGGATTCATCTCAAGCGCCCGTTTCAGAGTGATGTTCAGCTCATTTGGCACCATTTTGGCTATGCTGTCGCAGAGATTATAGGGCAAATCCATGGCGCGCCCCACGTCACGGATAACGCCCTTAGCCGCCATTGTACCAAAGGTGACAATCTGCACCACCTTATCCTTCCCGTACTTTTCGCTCACATAGTCAATGACCTCCTGCCTGCGCTCGTAGCAGAAGTCAATGTCAATATCCGGCATGGAAACCCGCTCCGGATTTAAAAAGCGCTCGAAAAGGAGATTGTAGCGTATCGGGTCGATGTTCGTGATATGCAGGCAGTAGGACACAATCGAGCCTGCCGCGCTACCGCGCCCCGGCCCTACCGGAATGTCGTTCTTTCTCGCCCAATTGATGAAATCCCACACAATCAGAAAGTAATCCACGTAGCCCATGCTTTTTATGACGCCAAGCTCATAACCCAGCTTTTTTGCCAGCGCGCCGTCGTCCTCCGGATAGCGCTCCCTTAAGCCGTCCTTACACAGCCTGTTTAAATAGCTCCACGAATCGTAGCCCTCCGGCACGTCGAACTTTGGCAGCTTTGTGACGCCAAACTCAATCTCCACATTGCATCGGTCAGCAATAAGCGCCGTATTGGCGACTGCCTCCCGCGCATACGGGAAAAGCGCGAGCATCTCCGACTCGCTTTTTACATAATACTGTCCGCCGTCATAGCGCATCCTGTCCTTATCGGAAACCTTTTTTGCAGTCTGGATGCACAGCAGGATATCGTGCGCCTGCGCGTCGTCGGCATATGTGTAATGAACGTTGTTTGTCGCCACCAGCGGAATGTCCATTTCCTTACTGATACGCACAAGCGCCGCGTTCACCGTCTTTTGTTCGGGTATTCCGTGATCCTGAAGCTCAAGGAAATAATTCCCCCTGCCAAAGCAGTCGAGGTATTTTTGGACGCATTTTTTTGCCTCCTGATACTGCCCCTTCACAATCAGCCGCGGCACCTCTCCGGCAAGACAGGCTGAAAGCGCGATAACGCCCTCATGGTACTCGTTTAAAATCTCCATATCCACACGCGGCTTATAATAGTAGCCCTCGGTAAAGCCCTTGCTTACGATTTTCATGAGGTTGGAATATCCGGTGTTGTTTTCCGCAAGCAGAACAAGGTGGTGATAACGCTCCTCACCGCCTGTCAGCTCCTTGTCAAAGCGGGAATTCGGCGCCACATATACCTCACAGCCGAGAATCGGCTTGATGCCGTTTGCCTTTGCTTCCTTATAGAAATCTATCACGCCGTACATAACGCCGTGATCCGTAATCGCACCGCTGTCCATACCCAGCTCCTTGATGCGCCTGACATATTCCTTTATTTTGTTTGAGCCGTCCAACAGGCTGTATTCGGTATGTACATGCAAATGCGTAAAAGCCATGTTTTCCCTCCGTGTCACTACTACTAAAAGACCATAGGCCCTGACCTATGGTCTTTTTACAAATTAAGATAATCTCTTCATATTTTTTAAGCACGTCCGACCGAACCGAAAAGCTCCATCTTTGCCTTAACGGTTGCCTTGATTGCTTCCACGCCGGGAGCAAGAAGCTTGCGGGGGTCAAAGCCCTTTCCTTCCAAGTCCTTTCCTGCCTCGACATATTTACGCGTAGCCTCCTGGAATGCAAGCTGACATTCCGTGTTTACATTTACCTTCGCAACGCCGAGCGTGATTGCCTTTTTAACCATTTCCTCGGGAATACCTGTGCCGCCGTGAAGCACGAGGGGCATAACGCCTGTCTTTTGCTGAATCGCGTCAAGCGTTTCAAAGCTTAAGCCTGCCCAGTTTGCAGGATATTTTCCGTGAATGTTTCCAATGCCTGCCGCAAGCATATCCACTCCCAAGTCAGCAATCTGCTTGCACTCTGCCGGGTCAGCGCACTCACCCATTCCGACTACGCCGTCCTCTTCGCCGCCGATTGCGCCGACCTCAGCCTCGATTGACATTCCCATGCCATGCGCTACTGCCACGAGTTCCTTTGTCTTTTCGAGATTTTCCTCAATTGCATAATGAGAGCCGTCAAACATAATGGATGTAAAGCCCGCCTTAATGCACTTATAGCAGCCGTCGTAGGTACCGTGGTCCAAATGGAGCGCAACGGGAACCGTGATGCCCAAATCCTTGTCCATCGCTCTGACCATCGATGCGACCGTGCCAAAGCCTGTCATGTATTTGCCCGCGCCCTCTGATACGCCGAGGATTACGGGGCTGTTTAACTCCTGAGCTGTCTGTAAAATAGCCTTTGTCCATTCGAGATTGTTGATGTTGAAATGACCTACCGCATAGTGACCTTCCTTTGCTTTTTTAAGCATTTCTGTTGCTGATACTAACATACTGCTAACCTCCAATACTTTTATATTCAGATTTCACACCGGTAACAAAGCATACCGTTACCTTTAGTATAGCCCTATTATGCGTAAATGTCAATTTTTTAACAGTTTAACATTTAAAAAAAGAAGCGCTGATATTTTTTCCCCGAAATGTCAAAATCAGCACTTGAAATCACCTGCGCGATATGATATATTTTAAACGAATTTTGGTTCTTTTGAGGCTACGGCTTCAATCAATGATGTGATCACATCACCAATCCAATATTTATATCCCGGCGCGCAAATGACGGACTTTGAAGCCTTGCCACGGCAGTTTTGGAATGTTATAATGTAAGCGGATAATGCTCTGCGTTTTCCAAAGCAGCTCCATCATTTGCGTACGGGTCTTACAAAATATCTTGAAAGGGACTTTTGCACATGAATGATGAGAAAAACACGCAGTGGCACTCGGCTTTTTATTCGGCGATGATGATGGAGATGAACGCCGACAGGCAGTATCTCGACTGCCGTAAGGAATATCTGCTGAATACCAAGCCTCTGCAGATTGACATGCTGATTATCAGGAAAAACAGGGACGTTACCCTGCAGAACGAAATCGGGAGGATTTTTAAGGGGCACAATATCATAGAATACAAATCGCCCAATGACAGCATGGGGATTGACCAGTATTTTAAGACCTATGCGTATGCCTGCCTGTACAAAGCGGCGGCGGACGGCAGCAACGGGATAGAATCCGGTGATATCTCCGTCACGATGGTCAGGAACCGCAGACCCGTAAAGCTTTTTAAGTGGTTTCGGAGTCAGGGCTGCCATATAGAGGAAGCATATAAGGGGATTTATTATGTCGGCGGGGCGGGCTTTTTCGACACGCAGGTAATCGTTTCGAGGGAGCTTACGGGTGATAATCACATATGGATAAAGGCTTTGACGGATTCCATGAAACCGGAAGACATGCACAGGCTGATAACGGAATCCGGGAAGGTTACGGACAGGAGGGAGCTGGATTATATCGACTCCATCATGCAGGTTTCCGCGAAAGCAAACAGGAAACTGTTTCAGGGGGTAAAGGAGGAAGAAAATATGTTCGAAGTGTTGAAGGACTTAATGCAGCCGCAATGGGATATGGAAGTCGAGAAGGAAGCGCAAAAGAGCTATGCCCGGGGCGAAGAACACGGCAAAGAATTGGGCTTTGCTCAGGGTGAAGAACGCGGAATTTCGCGAGGTATCTCTCAGGGTATTTCGCAAGGCATTTCTCAGGGGGAGGCGCGAATGATTGTGAAATTTCATAATAACGGTTATTCTTTGGAGCAGATTGCGGAGGCTTCCGAAAAGACGCTTGAGGAGGTGCGCAGGATTATAGAGGATTCTTCAAATAAGCCGAACGGTTAAATAAAAATGACCGGCGTCATAATGACGCCGGTCATTTTTGTCTGCCGCGCTTTTATATCGCTGCGGCTTTTATTGCTGCAAAACAGTTAATCTGCAGCTTCTTATTCAGCTTCCTCTTCTGTACTCCCGGTTTCTTCCGTGCATTCCTTAACACCAAATGTCACTTCTGTCGTCGTATCACTGCTTGTATACAGCTCCAGGAATACTACTTGATCTGCTGTCAAGCTCACATCTATAGTAAAATAGCCTGAGGAACTATAGCTCGCATATGTATAACCATCAAAATACAGGGCAACACATGGATAACCGCCGCTATAACTATTTGAGTAGAACTCATATTCTCCATCAGAAGTTGCTTTAAAGGCGTACCATACTTCACTTCCCGATTCTGCACTTACAGTTTGAGTGCTGCCAAGTGTCAAAACCGACATCTTCGATACACTGATTTTCACGACTGCCGGAACAGCATAATTATATACGCGGACATAGTATGTAGTTCCTGACTCAAGATAATGCCTTCCCAGCGTTGTATAATTCCCATCCGCAGAACTTCCATCAGTCCCATTATAATAACAGTAACCATTAAATTCGGTATAGCTGAACCGATAATATCCCGATTCCGAAGGCGTAAATGATACATATTTACTGCTATAACTGTTATCTGTACCACTCCACACAACCGTTGCGTCACTATCTAAGCTGACAGTTGTATCCGATGCTGATATCGATTGAACCGTAACCACAAATTCCGCATCATCAGAATCATAGTTACATACATACAGGTATACCGCACCATTCGCGCTAATATCCGCTGCCTTGTAAAAATCTTCATGATAATCAGAACTCTCCTGAGAAAGGCTTGCATAATCGCTGTCATACAAATCCGTTACTAAATAATTTGCATTGCCTTCAGAAGATATAACATAGGTTCCTGCCTCTGACGCCGTATACTTATATAATCCGACCGAATTTCCGCTGACAGTCAGCGTATTGCCGGAGGTAATCGTTTGCTCTTTCAGCTTTTCAACCGTCACATCAAAGCTTGTTGACGCATAGGAAGTATTATTTGTATATGCCTTAAAATAAATCGTTTCCCCTGCATCAAGACCAACAGCTAAACTGAAATTGCCGCCGGTACTATCTATACAACTAATATCCGCATCATACAGGTAAACATAAGGATAATTACCGGTATAGCTCTCTGAATAAAATCTGTACATTCCGGCATCCGTTGCCGTAAATGAATACCAAGCTGCCTCATCATATGCAAAGCTTACCGTTTCCGTACTGTCAAGCGTCAGCGTTCCCACTTCCTGCTCGGACACGCTTATCTTTACAGCTCCCGAGCTTGATGAGTATTTATATGCGCCAAAGTATACCGTTGTGTCCTTTGTAAGACTGTACATGTATTCCGTACCGCTATACATACGGCTGCTGCTACTGTATGTATCATCACTGCCGTAATAGTAAACATAACTGTATTGACTTAAACATTCAAAGTTATAGAAGCCTGTTTCCGGCGCGGTAAAGCTTACATAGCTGTAGCTATATGTTCTGTCACTGCTGCTCCATGCCAAAAGCGCATCCTCACTCGTCGTCACTGTCGTTGCATTTGAGCTGACTTTAGATGCCGTCAACGTGAAGTCCGTCGCGTAATAGCCGTAAATATACAGCCATACCGTTCCGCTCTCTTCCAACTCCGCCGCCCTGATGAAATCGCAAGAAGATACAGAGCCGCTCTGCGTGTAGCTGCCATCCGTAGTATATAAACGTACCTGGCTTATATACTGTGTATTTCCGTCGGAATAAATTGCATAATTTCCGGCATCCTCCACCGTAAGCTTATAGCATGCTCTTTCGTATGCGCTCAGGCTCACGTCCGTTGAGGTACCGGGCGTCAGGGTTTCTGACGCCGATACGCTGATAACTGCCGCAGTATTCGTGCTTGTGCTTGTCGCCGTGAGCGTAACTGTTGTATTCTTCTCAATATAATTCATGTAAAGGTATGAGCTTGCGGTAGGATTACCTTCTTCATCCGTATCACAGTAAGCCGTCACGCTAACGCTGCTGCTTCCGGAATATGCAAAGGTATAGTAATCCGTTTCAGGAGCCGTAAAGCTGATTGTATATTCATCGTCATAAGAGTCACCCCATGCTACCGTAACAGGGCTTCCGATTGATAATGTCAAATCCTCCTCGGCAGAAGCAGCCTGCGTCACGCTAATAGTGAAGTCCAGCGCATAGCTATTATTATAAACACATAAATATACTGTTTCATCGGCTGCAAGCGTCGCGGTTTTTACAAAATCACCGCTGGTGTAAACAGATTGCGTATAATCCGACAATGTGTCGTCATACAGCATTGTTCTGATATAGCTGCTGTTTCCCGAAGATGCAATCACATAGGTTCCCGCGCTCGGCGCCGTAAACTCATAGTATTTATATACATATGAGCCGGACTCTGCACTAACACTCGTTTCACTGTCAACTGAGAGCGTTTCAATCGTCTTGCTTGCGCTCTTTGCAACGCTTACCATCGCAACCGTGGAAGCGCTTGAGTTATACAAACGCACCGTTGCCTCAGCATCCTTTGCAAGAAGCACTCCCGTTCCATACCCGCTAAGAGCATAGTAGCTGCTTCCTCCGTCCGTAGATATCGTAACGTTACTGCTTGACAGACTTCCGCTCACTCTCACATACGAAAAATCATAAAAGCCTGTTTCCGGCGCGGTAAAGGTCACGTACTTGTACGTATAAGCGCTGTCCCAAACCGCCACTGCCTTACTGTCCAGCGAAAGTGTCAGATTTTCCTCAAGCTTCATTGCCGTAACAGTAAATTCCTGTGTATAAGATCTGTAATTATACGCGTTCAAATACACTGTTTCACCATATGCAAGGCTTTGGCTTACGGCAAAATCATATCCTGAGTAACCGTAGCCTGAAGTCAAAGTCTCCAATTCACTGTCATATAAATACCCATACACGCGATAATAATCAATGCCCTCAAAATAGAATGCATAATTTCCCGCACTCGGCGCCGTAAACTTATAATATGTGTCATCATACGCCTCTAAGCTTACGCTTTGTGCCTGATTTAACGTCAGGCTCGGTATCACATCCACAGTAATCGTCAGCTTCACGTCTGCCGCTTCGCTGCTGCCGGTATTGTTC
Source organism: Lachnospiraceae bacterium (assembly GCA_021202335.1). Lineage (GTDB taxonomy): Bacteria > Bacillota > Clostridia > Lachnospirales > Lachnospiraceae > COE1. Next base: position 58,572 of record JAJQDE010000006.1, on the reverse strand, counting down.
ATTCTAATGTAAATCGTTTTGCCTGCAAGCATCAGTTCATTATCTGAACTGCCGCCTGCGATATAACCCGTTATACCGCCTGTAATCTCATCATAGGTATACGCCGTCAGGTCGCACTCGTTTGCAAACGTGTAGTAGCCTGCTTCCGTCGTCGTGTATGAATACCACTTCGCCATTCCTGCGTCAACGGTTCCCTCAACCGCATTATTTTCGATTGCTGTTGCCGTCACCTTCTCCGCGCGGAGCTTGAAGGTCTTTTCACCGTCGCCGTCAAATTCAGCGCCGATTACAAAGCTTACGGTGTCAGGAATTTCGCAGACCGCTTCCGTATAAATTCTTCCGTCAAGCTCTACGCCATAATCATCCAGCGACCAGCCCGTAAGGGTAACGCCATCGGGAACATCCTTTGCATAGAAAGCATATCTGTATGTTGCGGACGGCGTAAACGTAACTAACCTGTACTCGCCGCTCTTAACCGTAATATCAAGGTCCGTGCTTTCCTCAAGAACCAGCGGCTCAGACTCCAAAGAAACCGTCAGCGTTGCTTTAAGAGTTTCCGTTTCATTGCTGTCAGTTCTTTCCAGCGCAATCAGCATGCTTGAATCTGCACTGCTCTCAAAATAGAAGCTTCCTTCATCGTCCGTTTCAATTGAGTCTGACTCATCGCTCGCATCACGGTAGTAATATGCGTTTACTTCCATATTATCCGCAAGTTCAAGAGCAAGCTTGTAGAAGGCTTCGCTGCCTGCCGTAAACTCAAAGTACTGCGTTTCACCGCTCTTAAGGTTTGCCTCCGCTGCCGTTCCCGCCGTAAGCGTTGTCGGCACGATTCTGCTTACAGACAAGGCTGCTGTCGCATCCTCGCTGCTATAAAGCCTGATATAATACGTTGTTCCCTTCTTGAGAAGCACCTCTGTAGGATTGGACGCTCTCGTTAATGTCGGGAAGGTAGTGCTGTAATATACGTTTGCATTTGAAGCTGAAAATACATATCTTGCCGTTGCCGGCGCCTCAAATTCATACCACTGATATACACCCGCCGTAAGAGCAGGCTCAACAGACTCTCCCGCCTCTATCGACGTAGGCACTATCTTTGTAATCGTCAGCGTTACGGTTGCATCCGCATCGCCGTTGTTCTTTACGTCAAAATAATATGTTTCTCCAAGAGTTCCGACAAATTCATAGCCGTTGTTTCTTGTTGTGTCATTTACATATACGTAAACATTGCTGCCGTCGCTTACGGTATATGTGAGCTGATATCTGCCTGTTTCCGTCACATCAAACTTATAGGCGTTTGTTTCCCCTGCTTTCACCGTAAAGGCTGATGAGGGAACATCCTCTCTTGTGCTGTATTTGCCGGTAAGGGTAAGCACAGCCTTAGCTTCCGTCGTATCGGTATTTACAACCCTGAAGTAAATCGTATCGCCTGCGGAAAATTCCGGCTCATCTCCATCATACAGCCGGTTCCAATCGCCACTATCGTCCGCAACCAAACCGTTTATTGAATAATAAAGCTTTGTACTGCCTGTGGTTTCCTCGTAATCAACAGCATATGTGTCGTCCTCTGTCACCTTATACTTGAACCACTGTGTCGCTCCCGCATCATTTGCGTCAAACGTAATCTCATCCGGAATGTCGCCCGCGTTTACCTTAGTAACGGAAATTTCCGCTTCCATCGTCACCGCATTGCCTTCCGAATCCGTGCAGGTGTCATTTGAATATACTTCAAAAATTACCGTCGCACCCTTGGTCAGCTTAATCTCCTTATAGAAATCATAATCGCTGTAATCATATCCGGCTGCCCAATAGGTTACGCTCGGAGATGCAGAGCTTACGCTTGTATATCTGTCTGCGTACAGAGTATGCGTGCTTCCATCGTTTGCCGTTACCTTTGAACGGAATACATACAAGCCTGATTCCTCTGCCTCAAAGCTGTACAGGTATTTTCCGCCATTTTCAACGGTCAATGACTGAGAAGCTCCTGCCGTAATCGGCGTCGCCGCCGCTTTTTCAACAAGGACAGCAGGCGTCACGGCTTCTTCACCGTCATTCTCAATACAGATATATATAACCGTACCCTTGCTTAAGCCTGTGATTACATAGACATTATCGCCCTTATTCTCAACCACTATACCGGATGATGACTTTGATTTCGCCAAAGCTGTTCCATTCTCATCACAAACCGTAACGGTTACATCTGACGAATCCACCGTAAGCGTATACTTCGCATCATCATCATCCGCCGTGAATGATACCCATGTTTCGCTGTTTGCCGCTACCGATATGTTCTTTGAAGTTCCCTCTACAACTGTATCTGTCGCCGGAGCCGATACGCTGATGTTTGCCGTGACCGCATCCGTGCTTTCTGTCGTTACGCAGAACAGGAGCGTTTCATCCTTGCCGAGCGTCCTTGTTTCGCTAAAGTTCTTATCATCGTCACTCATTTCAAGAGTATCGCTGCTGCTTGCTGTCGTAATATCCGCATACACTGTCGCCGTGATTGCTGCCGAAGCGTCTGTTGACGCAAAGGTGTAGCTTCCCGGCACTGCAGCCGTATAGCTGTACCACTTCTCATCACCTGCCGTAAGACCGGTAATCGAAACAGGCGTACCTGCCTCAAGAGTCGTGACCGTTCTCTTGCTTACGGATACCTCGTAATCCGTATCCGTATCATTAAGTGTCAGAGTTATTTTTTCACCCTTTTCAAGACCCACGGAAGCCCTTGCTTTCGTATAGCTTGAGCTGTTATCCGCATTGTAGAGAATCAGACTCTTTGTCGCAGCTCCCGCACAGCTTGCGCTCATATTTGCGGCTGTCGCCTCAAAGGTGTAATAATTGTCCTCGGGAGCCGTAAATATAATATGTTCGACTGATGAGCTTACTGACGTCTTTGTAGTCAGCTTTGTATACTTTGTGCCGTCGACTCTGATATAAAAGCTTCCCGCAATCTTGAAGTATACGGTTTCGCCCTCATTAAGAGTCTGAGTTGACCCACCGGTTACGCTTTCAGAGCTGTCAGTATCATCCGGAAGCTTCCAGCAGCCTTCCACATCGCCTGTGTAGCTAAAGCTATACTCTCCATACGCCGGAGCCGTAAACTTCACCCACTTGTAATCATAAGTTCCGTTGGATGACGTAAATCTTACCGGGTTATCCTCTGTAAGCACCTCGATATCCGATGTGTAATACGGGTCAAGAATGTCCATCTTATCCTCTTCCGCGTAATCTCCAATCGCACTGTCGCCTGCGGCGCCTACTGCCTTAACTCTTACCAAATACCTCGCTATAACGCCCTTTCTGAGCTTAGAGCTTACCTCAATCGTGGTCACACCCACCTTGAGCGCCTTAAAGGTTGCCGTGTAGGTGCCTGCCACAGCCTTAACAGAGCCTACCTTCGAGTCAGAACTCTTCCATGTAAGCGTATCGCTTCCTCTTGTAGCTGCCGTGTAGGTTGCGCCCTTTGCAACAAAGGTATAATCATGACCTGACGTCAGATACGGTGCACTGCTGCTGCCAAGCGAATAAGAAAGACCCGTTACATAAATGTCCATGCCGCCATAACTATCGCTTTCAAGAAGTTCTCCACTATATGCCGGCACATCCGTCGTCTTGACCGTTGCGGTCGCCGCCTTGCCTGTCACTGTTACATCTTCATAGGTATAAATCGGCGTAACAGATACCTTATAGGTCGACTTGCGCGTTAAGCCGCTTAAATAATAACAGAACGCATATGCTTTGCTTGAGGAATTATCCCAGTCACGATACTCCCCTGCGCTGACAATATCCGATGAAACCAGCACATTCTTGTTGTTCCTTACATCAATCTTAAACGAAAGGTTGTCAATATCGGTTGCGCTTGTGCCATACGTAAAGGTAAGCTCGGCGCTTGTATCCATCACGTTGGCAGCCTTAAGGCTCTTAAGCTTATCCATAGCCTTTGTCGTAACGTCAAAGGATGTCTTTACTTCCGAATTTCCTTCCAACGATACAGTGACCGTAGCCTTTGCATTCTCTGCGACAGCATACAAATACCTATAATCATCATACTCTACACCATCGCCCGATATCGTGACATTGTACCCGTAATTCCAAGGCTGTGCCACGGAAATCTTCTTGCCGTTTGTGTCATAGAAGGTCAGACCGCTGTAAATGGCTGCATAATTTCCCGCCGCAAGCGTCAGCTTCTTTGCGGTAATTTTACCGATATCCGCCGAAACATAAAGCTCATATGGCTCTGAAATTTCTCCGCTGATGCTGTCGTACGCCACAATGTAGACATAGCCCACGCCGCTCAGCTTAATTGTTCCCTTCTTATCCACCTTGGCAATGGAAGAAGCCGTGCCATAATATTTATCGCCGATAATGGTCTTGCCATCCTTTTTAGCTTCCGCTGCCGTACTATAACTGTCTTCAATATAGTGCCAGCTGCCGTTCAACGCATAGAAAGTAAGCTTCGGCGCAAGGTATTCCGAGTCTTTGCCTATCTCCAAAAGATTAAGCCATATCTTGTCGTCCGCATCCGCCGCCGCGTCCTGACGTGCATATTCTCCTAATGCGTCGATTGTAAGGCTTCCCTGCGAAAGGGCGACCTCTTCTCTATACTCATCCTCGTTATAAGTAATAATGGGATTTGTTTCATCATAATATTGCTCCTCATCAAAGCTGAGGGCAATTTCATCAAGCTGCACCTTTGTCGTCTTGAAGCCCTTTGTTGCCCCTGCCTTTGACGATACGACCAAAGAGCCGTCCTCAAGCGTTCTGATGCCGCTGACGTTCCTTATGTATACCGTGTATTCCGTTTCCGGCTCTAATCCGGACACATAGCAGGTAACAACATCTCCATCGCAGTAATATGAACTTGCTTCATAATTATTCGCATATCCGTAAAGCGATACGGTTCCGTTTTCGATTGCCGTTTCAAAGCTCTCCGGCTTAAGGTTCTTTCCTTCCATCACGTAAATTTCACGGCGATAACCGTCTGAAGGCTTTGTATATTTTACCTCCACATAGTTGCCATAGGCTGTCACCTTTGAAATTTTCGGCGCAGATACATCGCTTACAGTAAGCTTTGCCGTAACGGACTTAAAATCTAAGCGCTCGGCATTTCCCTGCTTATCATATTTTACGGGATATACTTCCACTGTAGCGCTGCCCTTTGAAAGCGCGGTAACATATCCGCCGTCCTCTGTAATGCTTACCACATCATCCCCGTCAACTACCGCGTAATTCAGGCAGATAACGTCGTCAAGCAGCGTCTTTGTAATCTTAACGTCAAGCTGCTGTGTTTCGCCTACTACCATCTTGCTGTCAACGCCGTTGAAAGCAAGCGACTTAGGAGCCACTGCCTCCGTGAGGTTAGCTTCAAGCTCAGCCTCCGAAAGGTCAACAACGTAATGCTCCGTGTAGCCGTTCTCCCACACAATATCGAACTCCGGATTTTCCTCAAACGCTGATGCCTCAAACGCCACGATAATGTATGAAGAATCGCTTTCAAGCACATATCCTCCGTTATTCAGAATACTGTTCTTATATACAACGGAGCTCATAAAGTTTGACGGATATCTGTTTCCGGAAGTGCCGTCCGCCATGAATTCCGCCGGTGCGGTAATCTCAAATGTAAACCAGTTGCCGTCACCAAGCTCAACCGTTTCGCCTTCATCATCGTCATAATATGCAACGTCATAGCTGTATGCGATGCCCTCAAGCGGCTTAACCGTAACTGTCTGATTTCCGTAGGAAGCGGTCAATCCAGTTTCCGCGATAGTGCAATTTTGATAATCGCCATTATCATCGGTATAAGAATAATAATAGTCGTATTCATCAGCCGTCGAGTTTCCTCTCTGCGTAACCGTAAACGTTACAGGAGTATACACAAGCTCATAATTGTCCGCATATTCGTCCGCAAGCGCATCCTCATTCAAGCTGACATAAGAATATTCCGCTACATAAGTCTTTCCTGTTCTAAGATAATAAGCATAGGCATCATCAAGTGTAACCTGCGCATATGCCCTTCCAATCGCATCTGCAGCGGCGATTGTTTCCGTTTCCGTATCAAACGAGAACGCGTCCGTGTCCGCGTCGATATAGCCGGATATCACGGCTGCCGAACCGTCGATTACCGAATAAGCAGAAATTCCCGCAACAATCTCATCCTCGGAAATCAAGCCGGGGGTGATTGTCAGCTCTCTCGGGTCAATGGTGATATACGCGATAAATCCATCAGAGATTTCGGTATTTTTATAGGTGTCGCCGCCCTCATAGTACACATACAGTCCGTATGTTCCGGCATTAACTGCCTCCGAATAGTTTTCTCCATCATAATTCCATGTCCACACATACGTGAGCGCGATTTCCGCGTCATCGCCCGTAGTCACTACCACATCGTCCGTGTTCTTCTTTGTAACCGTGACAAGACCGTTCGCGATTGCCTCCGATATATCAAACGCCGTGCCGTCATAGGTCTTTTTGAGCGATGTAAGCTTTGTGGTTTCGATGGTGATATCAAGCTCCGTCGTACCCATGGCATTTACCGTAATGGAAACAGCGCTGTCCTCACCCGCGCATTTCTCCGTTTCAGTTCCATCCTCCGTAACGGTATATTCGCAAATGTAATTGCCATAGTAAGCATTTGCATTGTAATCTTTATCATATGGACAAAGGGTAACGCAAGCGCCCAGCTTATAAGGAACGCTCAGTGCAAAGCTTTCATCATATTCGTCCCCAATCTTCGTGTAGCTTGCCGTGCTTGCGTCCGTGCTGTCGCCCTTGAGAACGAACCAATCAAGCGTAAATAACTTATCATCCTCATCCGCCTGAGAAAGGGTATCCATTGCCTCCCACTCGCCTGCGGTCAGGTCATTATCCTTCAGCTTTTCAAACGTATATGTAAGCTCATCCGTCCTGTTCTCTGTCAGCTCCGATATCGTCCAGCCCTCATATACGGAAACCTCAGATGTCGGAACGACACGGATAATCTGCTCTTCAATCTCAAAGTACACATATGCCGTTGCATCCGCATATACATGGTCTGCATCAGTATAAGAAACTTCAAGGGCATAATATCCCGCATCGCTCGGATTAGAGGTGTATGATGTGCCGACCGTATCGCCAAGCTTTGGTGTAACCGTAGTCACCTCATTGCCCTCGTCGTCCAATTCCGTTTCCGTAATCAGGTCAAATTCGTACCATGTATAAGTAAGCGACGAATCGGTGTTGCTTGCAACCTGTGTGCCGTCCGCGGTCACGACTGCCTTCTTATATGCAGCTCTGTCCGTATAAAGCTGTTCGCCGTCATATACCTTGCTGTAAAGCTTATCATCGGTATTAATGTCAGACGCCGTCACTCCATCAGGCAGCATTGCACTCGTGTCAATCGTCACCTTTGTTGCGGCGCTTACCGTCACGTCGACTGCATTCGCCTCAAGTGTTTCGTCCGTCACGTCCACCGCATAGTTCTTCTCCGCACTGTTTGTGGAGGTATCCGCAGCAGATGTTTCTGTACCCGAAATAATATTTCCGGTGCTTTCACTAAAGAGCGCTTTCTCTCCCGCAAACACCAGTCGGTAAGCAATTGTTACATTTTCCTCATCTATGGTGTTGGCTCCGGAAGGATATTCTATCTCATCGTCTGCATCTAAATCCTCCCACGTTGTGGTTGACTTGCCGTCCTCCGTTGTGGTTGTACCCATCTGAAGCGTGAATACCGGTTCATATGACTGATTTCTGTAAGTATTGCTGTAAGATACTCCCCAAAAGGTATCTTCGTCATAGCCATATGGGGTTCCATCCTCTTTTTGGAGAGTATATGCTGCTTTTGCCGTCACATCCGACGCCAATGCGCCCACGTAATAATCCGTATCGGAAAGCGAAGGAATCAGAGTCAGCGCAGCCGGCTCCACAACTACCTTTACCATATCTTCCGCGTCGGCATATACACCCTCGCTGTCCGTATATGTCAGGACATAGTAATATGCCCCTGCGTCCACAGGAGTTTCCGTAAGCTCGTTCCCGTCCGCGTCTGTCCAGCTTGCCGTAAGCTTACTCAATTCATTATCCACAAGGACGAGCGCCTCACCTGTCGTTTCATCGGTTTCTTCCACTGAAGTCACGACTACGGTAATCTCCTCATTCAATACAGGCGCCGTAATCGCTGCACCCGTGTATGTTCTGGTGATATCCGTTTCATTATCCGCCTCGTACTTATCGGTGATTGTCAGCTCGGTTTTTTTCAATTCGGCAACATTCAGGTTGATTGTCAAAGACTTTACCGTATAGTTTGCCGTATCGGTCGGCTCCGCACTGATATCAATGCTGTAATCGCTGCCCTTAAGGAGCTTTTCTCCGTCAGCAAGCGCTTCCGTACCGGTGGTATATCTTACCACGATTGTGGGAGTGCCCACATATGCGGAGAAATCGTCATCGTCACTGCCTGACGTGAAGCTTAATTCAGCCTTAAGGTCTTCTATTACCTCAGCGACCGTATCGCCTGAGCTTATATTGGTATTAAAATTGCCTTTTCCAATTTCAATCTCACGCTGTTCAATCTCGAAATTGATTGTAACAGCCTCCGCTGTCGCGTACTTTTCATCAAGTGAAATATAGAGTCTGTACGCGCCCGCCTCATACGGCGTATCTCCCGAAGCCATATCGGAATATTCGCCCTCGCTGTTTTGGCTCTGCCATGTGCAGGTCAGCTTACTCACGAGTTCTAAAGAATCTCCCGTGCTTTCATCCGTCACGGTCAGAATACCGTAACTGCTATCTTTAATTTTACTCAGAATATTCCCAAACGGATTTTCGTTGTCCTCGTCATAGACACTCGAAACCGTATCGGTCAGGGATGTGTACGACAAATCATCATCGTATACATACGACTTTAAACTCTCATAATCAACATCAATAACAGCGCTGACCGTAGTGCTCCCATCTTCGTTTACGTCAGCCACCTCAGCTTCTTTTTCAGTTTCCGCTGTCTGTGTTGCTTCTTCAGTTTCAGCGTCAGCCGTCTGCATCGTTTCCGCAGCTTCAGAAGCCGTTTCAGATGCTTCTGTTGTTTCAATTGTTTCCGTTGCTTCAGAAGATTCTGAAGCTTCAGAAGCTTCTGAAGAAGCGCTCTCTGATACGGTGTTATCCGCATCTGCTTCCGTCGATTCTGCCGCATCCGCTTCTTCAGCAGCGTCATTGGCTTCCTCACTCTCCCCGGCTGTGTCCTCCGTGACAACCGAAGAGTCCTCCGCCGCCAGCGCCGTCACGGGCATAGACTGAAATGTCATTGCCACGCTCAGCACAACCGGCAGCGCTCGTTTAAACAATCCCGGTTTAAACATACTTGCTCCTCCCATTCTTAAAATTAACCTTTAGTTTCATTCCGCACTTTTCGGTTTTCCCATAGCTGTACAAATTCTCTTCCCATAATAATTCATAATAATTATTATAACTATCGTTATACCGATTGTGCCGCCAAAGCTGTAATAAATCCAGTCTTTTACATTTTATACTTATACTTAAATTTTTTCATCGTCAATGTATACCAAAAAAAAAAAAACAGCCGTATTTTGGGCAGATTTACACAAATTGATAATATTCTCAAATTTCAGGCGGTTTTCCGCCCGGAATATGGTATACTCTTAGGATAAGGGAATTTTTAATCGAAAGGAATGAAAATTATGTACATAACATGTTTGGATTTAGAGGGTGTATTGGTGCCGGAAATATGGATTGCGTTTGCCGAGGCAAGCGGCATACCGGAGCTGAAAAAGACGACGCGCGACGAGCCTGATTACGGCAAGCTTATGACGTGGAGGCTTGGAGTGCTCAAGGAGCACGGGCTTGGCATTAAGGAGATACAGGAAACGATTGCCAAAATCGACCCTATCCCCGGCGCAAAGGAATTTTTGGATGAGCTGCGCTCTCTCTGCCAGGTTATCATTATCAGCGATACCTTTGAGCAGTTTGCCACACCGCTGATGAAAAAGCTCGGTTGGCCTACCATTTTCTGCAACTCGCTCGAGGTTGCCGCAAACGGCGAAATTACGGGCTTCAGGATGCGCTGCGAGCAGTCGAAGCTTACCACGGTGAAGGCTTTGCAGTCCATCGGCTATGAAACCATTGCAAGCGGCGACAGCTACAACGACCTGGCGATGATAAAGGCAAGCAAGGCGGGCTTTTTATTCAAAAGCACTGATAAAATCAAGGCTGACAATCCCGAGCTGCCGGCATACGAAACATACGACGAGCTTATGTCGGCAATCAAAAAATCGCTTGATTAAAATATCACTTAAAAAATAAAGAATGTGCTTTCGGCACATTCTTTATTTTTTCTTGGGTGAAGGCAAAGCCTTCACCCTTTTTTCTCCTTAATCTTCGCAAAGATGCTTTGCAGCACTATGAAGAAGCAGAGCAGCGCCGCCACCGCGATGTTCGACCACGAGCTTAAAAGCTTTCCGTTGGTCTTAACCAGCGTGGAAATCGTACCGTTTATCAGCACGCCGAAGAAGGAACCGATGGGGTTTCCCACGCCTCCCGTAAGGAGCGTGCCGCCGATAACCGCCGACGAAATCGCATCCATCTCAAGCCCTGACGCCTGCTGCACGTTTCCCGACATAGTGTTCAAGCAGAAGCATATGCCGCCAATAGAGCAGAGGAATGAGGAAAGTATGTATGCGTACATCTTTGTCTTTTTCACGTCAAGTCCCATCATTGCCGCCGACTGCTCGCTTCCGCCGACCGCATACAGGTTGCGCCCGAACTTCGTATAGCGCAGCATCAGGAAAATGACAACAAGCACAAGCAGCGCTATCACTACGGTCACGCGGATGAACGGCACTTGCAGAACACTCTTGCTGTTTGTGTAGGAGCCTATCCCAAACGGGATTTGGATTTTCTTATTTGCCCATGCAACAAAGGTTTCATTGCTGATGGACACCTGGTCCGTACAGATTACCGCCGTCATACCTCTGCCAAAGAACATGCCCGCCATCGTCACGATAAAGGGCTGAATGTTTAAGTAGCCCACGCAAAAGCCCTGCACAATGCCGAACAGAATACCTATCAGAAGCACCAAAATGCACAGCACGACGGGGTTCATGCCCCAGCGCTCCATGCCAACCGCAAGGAACATGCAGTCCAGCGCAATCAGAGAGCCGACGGAAATATCAATGCCTCCCGTGAGCATGACGCAGGTCATTCCGCTCGTGACGCACAAAAGCCCTGCGTTGTTTATAAGTATGTTCAAAAAGGTCTGTAAATGCGTAAAGCCTTTACTTCCATATATAATGCAGCCTGCCGCATACATCACCACGAAAAGCGCAATCGTAATTATCAGCAGAAGTGTATTTCCATTAATCTTTCTCTTTTTCATTATGCCGCACCTCCCTTAGCAAGCTGTCTTTTTGCCGACCACTTTTTGAAGAACGCTTTCACGGGAGGAGCCTGTACCGCCACGATAATGATAACGATGACAGCCTTATAAACGGGCGCCTGCTCTGTCGAAACGCCGATCGCGTAGAGTGTGGTGGTAATCGCCTGTATCGTGTATGCGCCGATAATCGAGCCTGCAAGGCGGAATTTACCGCCGCCTAAGCTGTTGCCGCCGAGCGCCACGGAAAGAATTGCGTCAAGCTCAAAGTTCTTGCCGATGTTATTGGAGTCCGCGGAGCTTATTCTCGATGCCGCGACAATTCCCGCGATGCCTGCGCAGAGTCCGCAGATAACATAGCAGAGGAAAATCATTTTCTCCGACTTTATTCCCGCAATCCTCGACGCCTTTTTGTTGATACCTACACTCTGTATGTACAGACCGAGCGCGGTCTTTTTGAGCACAAGCGTAATGATGATGATACATACTGCCGCGATGATGATGGGCGTCGGAATTATACCCACATAGTCGCCGAATACCTTAAAGGAAGGAACACGCACATATACAATCATGTTGTTGCAGAGCAAAAGCCCGATTGCCCTTGCCGCCGAATACAAAATCAGCGTGGCGACCATCGGCTGCACGTTCAGATTTGCAACCAAAAAGCCGTTGAACGCGCCGCACACGCAGCCCATCAGCATTCCGCCGAGCACGCCTATGATAAGCGGCATTGCAAGCTCATTCGTTGACGACACGCCATAGCCCGCAAGAAGCATACAGCAGAAGGACGCCGCAAGCGACATTACCGAGCCTACCGAAATATCCGTACCTGCCGATGATGATACCACTAAGGTCATTCCGATTGCCAAAATCGCAATCTCGCTTCCTCTGTTGAGAATATCAATCAGACGGCCGTACAAAATTCCGTTCCGAATGGATATCGTAAAGAAATTCAAAGCAAAATTTCCGTTTGCAACATCGTAAATGATGTTTACTGCCATAACTAAAATCATACAAAAGATAGGAAGGAACAATGGCATTCCTGTCAGTTTTTTTATTTTGTTCATTTTAAGCCCCCATTCCCGCGATTTCTTTCATCACGTTCTCCTGAGTCAGATTTTCAGTAATCTCGCCAACCTTCTGACCGTCGCGCATGACTGCCAGCTTCGAGCAGGTGCGCAGCATTTCCTCTATCTCCGAGGAAATGAAAATCAGGCTCTTGCCCTCTCCCGCAAGCTTAAGCACAAGCTTTTGGATTTCCGTCTTTGTGCCTATGTCAATTCCACGCGTAGGCTCGTCGAGGATAAGGAAGTTCGGATCCGTGGCAAGCCATCTTCCGAGGATAACCTTTTGCTGATTTCCTCCTGAAAGCTGCTTAATCAGGGTTTCTCTGCTTGCCGTCTTTATCTGAAGCATGTCAATGTATTTGTCCGCAATTTCTATCTGCTTACTCATAGGCAGGAGCCTGAAAACGCCCCGCTTTGCCTGAAGCGCGAGAATGATGTTTTCCCTCACGGAAAGGTCTCCGATTATTCCCTCCGCCTTTCTGTCGTCGGGAAGCAGTCCCATTCCGAGCTTCATCGCGTCGATGGGAGCATTGATGTCCGCTTTCTTTCCGCGGAATTTCAGCTCTCCCGTCTGATTTTTATCAGCGCCGTAGATAACTCTTGCCAGCTCGCTGCGCCCTGAGCCCAAAAGCCCCGTGAGTCCCACAACCTCTCCCTCGTGGATTTCAAGGTCGAAGGGCTTAATCGTTCCTTTATGGCTCATGCCCTTTGCGTCAACTACAAGCGGCGCCTTGCTAAAGTCCTGCTTTTCCCCTGTTTTGATGGCTGCAAGGTCGTCAAAATCCTTGCCCATCATTGCCGCCACAAGCTTAACCCTTGGCAGCTCATTAATGGGGTACTCGCCGACTAACTGTCCGTTTCTCAAGACCGTAATCCGGTCGCATACCGCATATACCTGTTCCAAAAAGTGGGTGACAAACACGATTGCCACACCCTTATCCTTAAGCTGCCGCATCAGCGTAAACAGCTTTTCAACCTCATTGTCGTCAAGCGACGAGGTCGGCTCATCCAAAATCAGCACCTTGCAGTCCATGTCCACGGCTCTCGCAATCGCTATCATCTGCTGGAGCGCAAGCGAACATTCCTCAAGGTTCTGCGTCGCATCAACCTTTATATCCAAATCGTCAATGATTTTCTGCGCTTTTTTTACCATTTCCTTCCAATTAATCGTACCCAGCTTTGTCCTGGGCTCACGCCCGATAAAGAGGTTTTCCGCCACACTCAGGTTCGGGCAGAGGTTTACCTCCTGATAAACCGTGGAGATTCCTTTTTTCTGCGCGTCCAGTGTAGAGTGGTTTACAACCGCTCCTTCTATTCCCTCTAAATGTATTTCTCCTGCCTCAAATGCGTTTATGCCTGTCAGACACTTTATCAGAGTCGACTTTCCCGCACCGTTTTCTCCCATGAGCGCCATAATCTCGCCCTTTCGCAGCGTAAGATCCACATTGTCAAGCGCCTTTACGCCGGGGAAGGTCATCGTAATCCCCCTCATGGTCAAAATAACCTGATTATCCATATTCTACCCCATTTCCGCGCTGCCCTCCGCGCACTTAATAACATGGGAGGAGATATCCCTCTCCTCCCAATAATCCATTCCCAAATCCCTGCCGGGATATTTGGAATTATGTACTGCTGATTAATACTGTGCGTCAACCACTGCCTGGTCAACAACCGTAAGCTCCTGCTCCTCGCCGTCAACCGTGATTGAAGAAAGGATATCTTCATTTACAAACCAATGCTCTGACATGTATACTTCCTTCTCAGGTGTTCCGCCTGCTTCAAGTGTCTGGATAACCTCCTCCACGAAAGGAGCTGCAAGGGGATTGCACTCGAAGTCTGCGTTGATGTCGCCTGAAAGCACATACTCAAGACCTGCCGTACAAGCGTCGAAGGAAACAAGAATAACATCGCCGTCCACCCCGTAAGAAACGCCTGCGTTCTTCATAGCGTCCATTGCACCGAATGCTTCGTTATCATTCTGGCAGATAACTACGTTGAACTGTCCCTCATAGCTCTTGCAGTAAGACTCCATAACCTCCTGGCCGCCTGCCTGCGTAAAGTCGCCGTTCTGTGAGTCAAGAATTGTCCAGCCCTCTCTGTCAGCGATTTCCTTGAAGCCGTCTGTACGTCCGATTGTTGCTGAAGCGCCTGTTGAGCCTTCGATAACGAGCACGTTGATGTCCTCGATGCCCTTAAGCTCAGCGTAAGCCTTTAACCACTCGCCGGCTGCAAGACCCTCTGTCTTAAAGTTTGAACCAACCCATGAAACATACTTGTCTGAGTCGTCAATCGTACGGTCGATTACGATTACGGGAATGCCTGCATCCTCGCACTCTGTAAGCACTGTGTCCCAACCTGTTGAAACGATGGGGTCGATTATGATGTAGTCAACGTCCTGCTCGATAAAGCCACGGACTGCCTCAATCTGAACTGCCGAATCGTTATCGCAGTCAACGAACTGTAAATCATAGCCGTTCTCTGCCGTGAATACGGTCTGGCATGAATTTGTGGATGCCGTACGCCAGTCAGACTCATGACCTACCTGCGCAAAGCCGATTGTGAGCACATCGCCTGATGCTGATGCATCTGCTGATGCGTCTGCTGCCGCCTCTGTAGCAGCAGTTGTCTCTGCCGCATTAGATGCTGACGTATCTGCTGCAGATGTATCCGCTGATGATGTGTCTGTTGTTGTCGTTGTTGATGATGAACCGCAGCCTGCAAGAACGGTTGCCGTCATTGCCGCGCACATAAGTACGCTTACGAGTTTCTTTTTCATAAAAAATTCCCTCCATTAATAAAATATTTTGTAACTGTTGTCATAACTATCATTATAACTATTGTTATAACTATTGTTATGGCTACATTCATAATTATATCGTATAATTTTGTATATGTACACAGAAAATTTGAAAAAAATTAATTTTTTTTATTTATTTCCGACAATTTCAGTCTTTTTTTCCATATATGCGCTCGAACATATCGCCCGCAATCACGTACACGTCATGCGGATTGCCGCCCCGCACTGCAAGATAGTCGCCGCGCTTGCCGAGCATGTAGCGTTCCCTGTCCGACCGGGAAAAAACCTTAACCCTGTGGGTAAGCTGTTTTGCCCGGATTTCAACATTATCAGCCGCCACACAGGCTTTTGCATATGGAATGAGTGAGATGTTGCTGCCGTCGCTCGAGCGCCTTAGCGTCGGCTGGTACTCACCCGCAAAGACATACGGCTCATCGAGTGCCTTATGGTTGCGCTCAAACTCCTCCTTTTCCATTGTGTATACCTCGCCGCTCACGCCGATCATAATATACATATCGTCCGTAATCGGCAGGTCGACGTCGCCCTCAAGCGTGCGGATCATGACCTGTGTCCCGGTCCGGTATATCTGAGAGGCCTTCACATAGCCAAGCCGCAAATCTTTTCTGCGGTAGGTCTGCATCTGCGTCATATCCGCGGTGTATACCTCCGAGTCAATCACCTCCGATTCGTCGAAGTATTGGTTCAGGCGCGTTTTAAAAAAGGCGCCGCACTGCTCCTTCGTGCAGTCCGCACCGTACTCGCGCAGCAAAAGTTCGTGCCGGATGAAGCCGCCCGCCTTCTCGACATGTCCGCCTCCGGAGCCTATGTTTTCCGTCAGGTAATCCGCAAGCTCGTTTGCCCGCGTTTCCTTTTTGCAGCTTCGCACGGACAGCTTTATGCCAAACGGCAGTATGCTGTACACCACGCAGTAATCCACCGCGTCCACCTCCAGCATCATGTCGGCGATGATTCCAAGGATATTGGGGTCGCAGGGGCGTGCCGGAATAACTGCATAACGGTGCTTTTCCTCATATTCGTAGCCGCAGAGCGCCTCTCCGGCAATCTCAAGCTCCTCAAGAGATATGTTGGCGTTTCGCAGCATCGCGATTTTATTTCTGTCGTAAGCGGCATCGTCGCGTAAATCCTTATCCAGCGGATGGGAAATTTCGCTGAACCGGTCCGTGTCCATCATCAGTCCGTAGTATAACGCCGTGGCAAGGTTTATGTCGTCATTCATGTCCATGCCCTCCTGCGCCAGCAGCTCGCGCACCAGCGTCGAGCACGCGCCCAGTCCGCTCCTGACCTCGCTGAGCCGCGGCAGCGCGCCGCCCACCTGATGGTGGTCTATGACTGCAATCGCCTTTGCGTCAAAATGCGTCACGTTTCCTTCGCCGTACTGACAATCCACCGTGATAAGAAGCTCGGGCGGGTCAATGCGCGCCACGTGCTCTATTGGTATTTCCAGCTCGCGTATCATCAGGCCGAGATTGCTTTTTTGAATGACGAACTGCCCGCCATACACAAGCCGCACGTTTTTGCGCTTCTTGCGAAAATACATATAAACTCCGTAGCCGCTTGCAATCGCGTCGGCATCCGGATTGTCATGGCACTGTACGACAATGCTTTCATATTCCAATAAATCACTTAACCTCATTGATAAGCCCCCGCAGATTTATTTTTATTTTATACTACGAAAAGGTCGGAAACTTTCTTCTTGTTATACTTGTCCGCACATGCTATACTTGTTCCGTTGTCACACCTAATCCGGCAACGGAAGGGGGTGTATACATGGACATAATAATAACCTTCTTAATCTCTGTCACGGCAAGTGTAGTCGGATATTACATTTGCAAATGGCTGGACGGAGATAATCGTGACAACTAGCCTAAATGACCCCCCCAAAGCGGATTCTTTGGGGGGGTCGCTTTGTGTACACATGGCACACATAACCTTCTTGGCTGATATCATTATAGCATGAATATCAGCTCATTTCAAGTTTATTCGATTTTTTCCTGTTTATTCACTCCAAAGCCGCGAAATTCTTTTTCAGCTCCCGGTACAGCTCCCGGTTTTCCGGCTCCCATGGTGCAAAATCGCGCCGGCAGCAAATAACTCTTTTGCAGCTTGCCGCAAGCTCCTTTGCCCTTTGCAGCCGCTTATTTCCGATATGCTCGCACGCGCCGGCGGACACGACATTGGCGGCAAGCGCCCTCGCAACAGGATAATCCAAATCGCTCTCGAAAATAATCCCCGTAGCGAAAGGTATTCCCTTCCTTTGAAGCTCCCTAAAGGTTTCCCTGCCGGAGCCTGCTCCCGCAAGGACAAAAACCTCCGGCGCTCCCTTTGGCGCCTCCGGCTCCATGGCGTATGAAGCCTCGTCGAAGCTTCCCGCGGTAATGGAAAAAAGCTCGCTGATATATCCCTGCACGAAAACCTCCCTCGGCGTGCCGACACGCTCAACCCCGTTTTTTCCGATGCAGACAAGCTTATCCGACACCTTCCCCGCAAGGTCAAGCTCGTGGAGCGACATAATCACCGAAAGCTTCTTTTCGCGCGCCATCCTCTGCAAAAGCGACAAAAATTCAAGCTTATGCTTCACATCAAGATATGAGGTCGGCTCGTCGAGCAGAATAATCTCCGTTTCCTGACAGATTGCGCGCGCCAGCATCACGCGCTGCCTCTGACCGTCGCTTATGCTCTGGAAATCAGCGTCGGCAAGCCCGTTAAGCTGCACAAGCTCCATCGCCTCCGCGACCTTTTTCCTATCCTCCTTTGACAAAATCCCAAAGCGTCCCGTGTACGGGTAGCGCCCCGTCGCCACCACATCACGGCAGGTCATAAGCTCAGTTCGCAGCCGCTCGGTGAAAACCACGGCAAGCCGCCTTGAGAGCGCGTCCGCGCTGATATCCGCAAGCGCGTCCTTTCCAATATAGGCAGTGCCCGCAACAGGCGCAAGCTGTCCCGCAAGGCTTTTGAGCAGCGTGGACTTTCCCGCCCCGTTTGGCCCTATCAGCGTCACAAGCTCGCCCCGGTTTACGCCGAAGTCAAGCCGTTCCAGCACCGGTCTGCCGTTATAGCCCACCGACAGCCTTTCCGTATGTAAAGAATAATCCGCCATTTTCAGCCCGTCCCTCCTTTGCGCCGCAGCAGAACCGCGATTACGACCGGCGCTCCAAAGACAGCCGTCACCGTGCTGATGCTCATTTCAGTCGGCGCAAACATCGTGCGCGCCAAAAGGTCGCACATCAGGCAAAAGACGCTTCCTCCGAGAAAGCATGCCGGAATCATCAAAATCGGCTTTGACGTTTTCAGCAGCCGCTTTACAAGGTGCGGCACCGCAATCCCCACAAAGGAAACAGGACCCGCAAACGCCGTGATGCAGGCGGCAAGCACGCTCGACAAAAGCACCATCAATATCCTAAGCAGCCGCAGATTGACTCCCATGTTCCGCGCGTAGACCTCTCCAAGCTGATATGCGCCAATCGGCTTTGCAAGCAGAAAAATCAACGCCGAAGCGGCAAACACCGTAACGGACATGACTGCCACGTTTTCCCATGTAATCCCCGAAAAGCTGCCCTTCGACCAATTATGCAGGTTTACGATGTCCGCATCGTCCGCAAAAGTTACCGCAATATCGGTAATCGCCGAGCAGATATAGCCAATCATCACGCCGCCCACAATCAGCATGGACATTTTATCCACCGCGCGCGCCATCAAAAGCACAAAGCACATGGAGAGGAGCGCGCCGGCAAACGCCGCCGCTATCATTGACGCCGAGCTGACACGCACAGCCTCCCGCGTAAAGACAATCATCACAAGCGCAACCGCAAGCTTTGCCCCCGAGGAAATCCCAAGCACAAACGGCCCCGCTATAGGATTATGGAAAAAGGTCTGCAGCAGATATCCCGAAAGCGCAAGCGCGCCGCCAAGCACCGCCGCCGCTGCCGCCCTCGGCAGACGTATCTGCCACAGTATGCTTTCCATGAGAACGTCCGTCTTTTTCCCTATGGCAATACTCCAAATATCACCGGGAGAAATCCTGACGCTCCCGATTGCAATATTCAAAATCAGCAGCAGCGCCACAGCGGCGATTAAAATTGCATATGCAAATATGTATCTTCTTTTCATGCTTCCCTTATTTCCGCGCTGCTTTTTGCGCATATTTTTCACTCTTCCCTTATTCCAGCCGGTAAATGTATTTTGTCTGCGGGTTCTCATCATTCAATATCGCGCAGATATCCGTCAGCAGCCCTCCCACTGACATCGATTCCTGATAAAGATTTTTAGCGGTACACCAGATATTGCCGCTATGCACTGCGTCAAAGTCCTCCAAAATGCCGTTATCGTCAAGAAGCGCATCCAGCGACTCATACCCGCCGCCCGTGGCGCTGTTGTAAATCAGATAATCCGCCGATTTTGCGCGCGCGTAGAACTCTTCCGCCTGAAGCGTCACCGACGACTGCTTTTTTCCGGCGTCCTCCAAATCGTCAAAAACATATTTTCCGCCCGCCATCTCAATCAGCTTCGGAATATAATCCGACGGGCTTCGGACGCTTACCGCGCCGGCGCTTGTGATATAGAAAAACGCCACAGTCTTTTCCACGTCCGCACCTGCAGTCTTTGCCTGACGCTCCTCTATCTGCCGCAGAGCCGCCTCCTGTGCGGCAAATGCCTGCGCCGCCTCATCCTCTCTGCCAAGAAGCGCGCCGTATAGCTTGACCCATTCCACCCGCCCGAGCGGATGCGATTCATAGCTTGCCCAATCCGTAAACACCGTAATGCCGAGCTTTTCAAGCTGCTCCTGCACCTCCGGCGCATGCAGAAGCATCGTATTTTCTATGGCAAGCGTGCAGCCCTGCGACAAAATCAGCTCATAATCGGGCGCATTATATTTTCCCGCATAAAGCATCCTGCCGTCCTCTATTGCCTGTTTTGCCTCCTCAATATACCAGCCGTCCGCGTCCAATCCGGAAAGCCTTACCGCGTCAATCGCGTCCAATGCGCGGAACATATCCATCACCGCGGACGCCGCCATATAAATATCGGAAACGGGTCTGTTTATGACATGGATGTCATTTTCAAGCCCTTCCGGCGCGGAAAGCCCCTCCGGCACTACAAGATATCTGCTGCCGTCCGAAATGGTAAGCAGACGCCAGCCCCCCTCGTATTTGTCTATGGAAAAGCCCTCCGCGTAGCTCAATTCCTCGCGCTCCTGCCACTGCAGCCCGTCAATCTGCGCATATGCGCCCGTCTGCGCCGCCCCGTCCGCACAGGCAGCCAAAAACACAATCGAAGCCGCAAGCAGCACAAACGCCCCCAGCTTACCTCTTATACTGCGCATATGCCGCCACCGCCGCCGCGCTCATGACTGCAAGCACAATCAAAAACATCAGCCTTAAATCAAACCCTTCCGCTGCCGTGTCCGCCGCTTCACTGCTCAAGACCGCCGCGCTTGCCCCGTCAAACACAAGCGTGTATTCTATTTCATGCGGCACGCTCATTGCCGTCGTGTCCGCCGTCACCTGCATTTCACTGTCGAAGCACAAAACAGGAATGGAAAACACGGAATTTCCTTCCGCGTTAATCGGGAGATATTTCTCCCCGTTTACAAGCATATAATCGTAATTCGGGCTGCTCCACTCAATCCGGGCTGTCGCCATGCCGTCAGCAACCGTCATTACGGCAGGAGAAACGACTGTCGCCCTTCCGCTGCCTCCGCTCAGCGTCACCTCAATGCTGTATTCGCCGTCAGCAAGATCCGTGCGCTCCTGCTCCATATCCGCGCCGCTTTCCGGCTGCGCGGCATATACCCGTACCATATGGCTTGACATAATATGACATGTCATAATATGACATGTCATCACCAGTATTCCCGCAAGCAGAAGCGTCTTTATAATGCCTCTTTTGTTTTTCAATGAATATTCTCCCCTTCCAAAATCTGCCTCGCAACATAAACGCCGCTTGCCGACGCATGCGAGAGCGAGTGCGTCACGCCGCTTCCGTCGCCGATAATATAAAGCCCCGGATATCTGCTCTCAAGATTGTCGTCAATATCAACCTCCATGTTGTAGAACTTAACCTCCACGCCGTAAAGCAGCGTGTCGTCGTTTGCCGTGCCCGGCGCAATCTTGTCAAGCGCATAAAGCATCTCGATAATTCCGTCCAAAATGCGCTTTGGCAGCACCAGGCTCAAATCGCCCGGCGTCGCGGCAAGCGTCGGGGTTACAAGCCCCTCCTCAATGCGCTTTTCGTTGCTCCTCCTGCCGCGCACCAAATCCCCGAAGCGCTGCACGATCACACCGCCTCCAAGCATATTGGAAAGCCTTGCGATGCTCTCCCCGTAACCGTTGCTGTCCTTAAACGGCTCCGAAAAATGCTTTGCCACCAGCAACGCAAAGTTCGTGTTTGCCGTGCGCTTATTCGCGTCCTCGTAGCTGTGCCCATTCACGGTGACGATGCCGTTCGTATTCTCGTTCACCACGATTCCGTAAGGGTTCATGCAAAAGGTACGCACCCTGTCCTCAAACTTTTCCGTGCGGTAAACAATCTTGCTCTCATAAAGCTCATCAGTCAGATGCGAAAAAATCACCGCCGGCAGCTCCACCCTCACGCCGATATCCACCCGGTTTGACTTTGTGGCAATCGAAAGTTTTTCACAGATTTTCTCCATCCACTTGCTTCCGCTCCTTCCCACGGAAATGACACATCTGTCACATTCGTAGGACTCGCCCTCACAGCTTATACGGAACGTACTCTCGCCAACCTCCACGTCCGTCACCGGCGTATCAAAGTAAAAATCCACCCTGCCGCGCATCCGTGCATAGAGATTTTCAAGCACAATATAATTGATATCCGTTCCCAAATGCCGCACCGACGCGTCAAGCAGATTCAGCTTGTTTTGAAGGCAAAGCTTCTTAAGCCCCGTGCCCGCCGTCGTATACATCTTCGTCCCCGCTCCGCCGAACTCCATGTTGATATCGTCCACATAGCGCATAAGCTCAAGCGCCTTAGCCTTTCCGATATGCTCAAACAGCGTTCCGCCAAAGTCGTTCGTGATATTATATTTGCCATCGGAAAACGCTCCCGCCCCGCCAAAGCCGCTCATGATGGAACAGCTTTTGCAGTTGACGCAGCTTTTCACCTTATCACCGTCAATCGGGCATTTTCGCCTGTCGAGCGCATGCCCCGACTCAAACACGCCGATTTTTAAATCACTGCTTTTATTCATCAGCTCATACGCGGAAAAAATGCCTCCCGGTCCCGCGCCGATAATAATAACGTCATATTTCATACTAATATTTACTCCTCCCCTAAAACATCCTTCAGCCTTTCTATCAGCTCGTCATACTCCTTAATCATATTCTCATGCTGCGCCTTGGTAAACGCAATATCGCCGGTCTTTGACGCGCGCTCGAGCGCCTTTGCAAGCTCCGACAGCTCCACCGCGCCGATATTCAATGAGGTGCTCTTAAGCGCATGCACCTTCACACTGTAATTTTTCCAATCCTCCTTGTCATAATACTCCACAATCTCATCCCGCAGTCTGCCCACGGCGTAGGATTTGATTGCCTCCGCATAAATCGCCTCGCTTCCCGCACAGTAGCGCATACCTGCCCTTGCATCAAGGAAATCGAGCTTTGCCATAAAGCCGTTGTCCCTTACGGGCGGCTCCACGGGCGGCGTATGCACAACGGATTTTTCCGCCGCACCGGTTTTCTCCGCCGCGCCGCTTCCGATATCCGAAGCATTTCCCTCCATCACAAGCTCCTTGGGCAGATACTTGCGTATCATCATTTCAAGCTCGCTTTCCTTGACGGGCTTTGCCAGATAATCATTGAAGCCCATGTTAAGGTACTCGTCCTTTGCGCCTATTATCGCGTTTGCGGTCAGCATTATGACAGGCGTGTCAGTATTTTTATTCTCCGCCACCCACTTCATATTCCTGAGCGTTTCAATTCCGTCCATTTCCGGCATCATATGGTCGAGGAATATGATATTGTACTTTTTCAGCGTGATATTTCTCAGGCACTCCTTGCCGCTCTCGACCGTATCAATTTTAATCTGCGTACCCTTCAAAAGCTCGCGGATTACCTTAAGGTTCATCGGCACATCGTCCACGACGAGGATTTGCGCGTCGGGAGCCTTGAAGCTGCCCTGATACTCCTCGCTGTAATCAATTCTTTCCTCAAGCTGTACCTGAAAATCCCCTATCGGCTCAAAGCCGCGCACAAGCTGCGGTATCTCCACCGTAAATGTCGAGCCTCTGCCATAGCTGCTCTCCACGGATATCGTTCCGTCCATCATACCCACAAGCTGCTTTGTGATGGCAAGACCAAGACCCGTACCCTCAATTTTTCTGTTGCGCTCCATGTCAAGCCGCTGGAAGGAATCAAAAAGCCGCTGCTGATCCTCGTACCTGATGCCCATTCCCGTGTCCTTCACCGCCACAATGAGCTTCATTTTGTCATCGCTTAATTTCTCCCAGTCAGCCGACAGCACGACATCTCCCTTTTCCGTATACTTTATGGCGTTTGTCAGAAGATTTATGATAATCTGCCTGATACGCACCTCGTCGCCGTAAAGAAGATTCGGTATTGAGCTGCTGTTTTCCATCCTGAAAAACAGCCCCTTATCCTTCGCGCGCATCTGAATCATATTGTAGCAGTCCCCGAGAAGTGAGGTAAGCTCATAGTCAACCGGCTCAAGCTCCATTTTTCCCGACTCTATCTTTGAAAAATCAAGCACATCGTTTATCAGCGAAAGCAGATTTTTGCCCGCGCTGTGGATGTCCCTTGCGTACTCCCTGATGTTCTCCTCATGGCTTTCGCGCAGTATCATGGTGTCCATTCCGAGCACCGCGTTGATAGGAGTGCGGATTTCATGCGATATGTTTGCAAGGAAGCTGCTCTTAGCCTTATTGGCGTCCTGCGCCTCCTGCCTTGCCGCCTCCGCCTCCTCGCGCGCATGCAAAAGCATTTTATTCTGCTCCTCGACCCGCTCCTTCTCCTGCTGCATTGTCCACGCCGCTTTCTCGGCGTTTGCGGCAAACAGCCTGCTTATCCGCATCACATGGATATAAACCATAATGACGCCAAACGCCGTAAAACCGATGCGGCTGTACTTTCCAAAATCTCCGACCTTAACAATATACTGGCGCAGCAAATCAATTATCGCGCCCGCGCCCATACAGAAAATGGCTGTTATCGTAAGAATAAAATCCCTGTTTTTTATCCCTTCCTTTTTCAGTCCGTCAATATACATGATGATCGCAAACACGATTGTCGCAAAAATCAGTATATGGGAAAGGAACACCATCTCCATAAAATCCCTGACGCCGAGCACCTGCAATATAAGCTGCATAATCGCATTTACAATCGAAACAGCCAGCATCGCCCCTGAAATTTTTTTGTAAATTCCCCTCGCCGTTTTTTCAAAATAAAGCTGCAGCAGAACCGGCATCAGCATCAGGCAAAAGAACACGCAGATTGAATACAGGGTCTGATTTCCGTAAATGATGTTGAGCATTTTTGTTTCTATGGAAAAGTATATGAAGCTTACAAGGCAGAAGGGGCATAAATGCTCAAGCCCTCCCGTGGTTCCCTTTGCAGCAAGCTCGATGAGCGCGACGGCTCCCAGTATTATTGCCGCAAACAAAATGACAATATTGCATCCCATGGCGGGAAGCTTTGACGCGATATGGCGCAGGATTACGATATCTCTGCGACCTACCTCTATGCTGTCGATGTTCGCGGCGTAATTTTCGTAGGGAGAGCGCATTTCAATCCTGATTTTGCCCTCGCCTGACAGAGCCGGTATGTCCACAAAGTTCATCACTCTTCCGGGAGTCTGCCCGAAGGAGCGCTCATCATATGTTCCAAACTGATAGATTTCCTCATCGTCTATCAGCACGCGGATTTCCTTATCCGCCGTGAGGAATTTCATTGTAAGGCCCGCAAATTCCTTTGGTATTGTATTTTCAAGCGCCACTGTTTCATATGCGCCGCTTGTCCCCGCATACGGAAGGGTATCTATCCCGAAAGCCTCACCGTCGCCGCAGGTAAGCGTCCAGCCCGAGTTAAAGTCAAAGACCTCTCCTTTGACCAGCGTCATGTCGTCCACCCGAAAGCTTACCACTGCATATATAATAATCGCAATCTGCATTGCGGCAATCAGCCACACCGATTTCCTGAATATCCTCATAGAGCGCCACTCCTTTTTATAGCCTGCAGTCCTGACGTCTTCTTGTTCATTGTAACATTATTATCTGAAAATATAAATATTTAAGGAGAAATTCATAAAATTTTATTTCACGAAATTTTATAAAGCCTGTTAATTTTTTGCAGTGCTCCGCCGATAATATTATATACAAAAGGTCTGTCCGTTTCCGGCAGCTTTGGGGGGCATAAGGGGTCATAACTGCGGGCAGGAATTTAAAAAGAAAGGGAGGGATACCTATGGGTGTAACAGGAATCAGCAGCACGGTCAGCGACGCATATGCTGCGGTCACAACAGAAGCTTCCGCAGCGGCGGAAACCTCTGCCGCATCAGAAGCTTCAAATGCGGCAGAAACGGAAAGCACATCAACATCAACAACAGCAGCTACTGAAGCAGCCGTATATGACAAAACAACACTTTCGGAGGACGACAGGAAAACGATTGTCGACCAGCTCAAGGCGGATCTGGAAAAGCGTGAGGCACAGCTCACCTCGCTTGTTCAAGACATGCTTTCAAAGCAGACCAACGCTTTCGGCGCCGCAAACAACATATGGCGTTTTCTTGCAAGCGGCAACTACACGGTAGATGAGGAAACGCAAAAGAAGGCGCAGGAGGATATTTCCGAGGACGGCTATTGGGGCGTGGAGCAGACGTCAGACCGCATTGTTTCATTCGCGACGGCGCTTGCGGGAAATGACGCGGACGCGCTCGAGGAAATGCGCGAGGCTTTCCTAAAGGGCTACGAGCAGGCTGAAGATGCGTGGGGCGGCGAGCTTCCCGAAATTTCTCAAAAGACCTACGATGCAGTCCTTGAAAAGATTTACAGTCTTTTGGAAAGCATGAGGGGTTCAACAGTCACCAGCACTGAGGACGGCACGGTAATTTCAAAATAAGTATAAGGCTGCCGCTTTAACGAATGAAAATTCGTGAGGCGGCAGCTTCCTTTATAAACAGGGAGCTTAAATCAAATTGATTCAGGCTCCCTGTTTTTTCATCTTAAAATTAAAAGCTTATCTCCGGTTTTAACCGCGTCGTCGGTAAGTCCGTTTATCTCTCTGATGCGCTCCACGCTCACATAATACTTCTTTCCAATCTGCCAAAGCGAATCGCCTCCCGCCACACGGTAAATGGCAAAGCCCGGAAGTCCCTCCAGCACCTCATCGGGAATGGGGGAAAGCTTTAAATCCGTCAGTATCGCTTCGTTTCTGCCCTCATACACAAGCAGGCGCAGATTCAGCAGCCCCCGCCATTCAAGCTGCGCGCTGTCCTGTATGCTGACAGTCTGCCGCGTAAGCTGCGCACTCACCGCATACTGCTCAATATCCATGTCCGCCGCGTTCTCAAGCTCCCGCGTAATCTCAAACGGAATACTCTCATGAATCGGGTAAATCGCCGGCTCCTCCGCATTGGACGAATACAAAAGCCTCAGCTCCACCCCGCCCGTTATGCGCACCTGATTTTGCTCAAAAGCAACGTCCTCTATTACGGGGTGCGCGTCACAGTGGCAGATTTGCAGCACCTTATTCTCCGTGTCCTCAAGCCGGATATTCCTCGAAAGCTTCTCCTCAACATTCAGCTCCGCCAGGAGATTGCAAAAACGCCGATTATCCGTGACGGCGCTGACCTCGCAGCTTACTCCATACACATCCGCAATCACCTGCGCCTGCTGCTTTTCATAGAGCTTCATTTCAAGCTCAAGCGCAGCCTCCACGCCAATCAGCCGCGCTTCACCGTCCGAATTATCGCGTATGCTGATTTCCTCATGCCCTATATCGTATGAAACATCCGCAAGCATCCCCTCGCGGCTGTTCTGACATTCCACGCTTCCGGTAAACGGCACTGCCGCCTCATACCAGTTTATTTTGTCCGTATTATCCTCACGGTACACCACAAACACATTCAGCTCCCCGCCGACCTCAAGCTTTTCGTCCGCCGCCCGAAAGCTGATCTGTGAAACATCCATGCTCTTCCAAATGGCGCCGCCCATATCAGGCATTCCCGCAGGCAGCTTCGCCTCCTCATGAATCCGCAGCAAATCCCTCTTTTTTACCACCGTTTCCAGATAATCCAACTGCTTTTTCCGATATTCGATGCCGGATTCCAAGCCCCCCTCTTCCAGCCCCTCAAGCCCAATGCAGATTTCCTCCGACACGGTTTCCTCCACGCGCGGCTCAAGGCTTATGACTGCCTGTATGCTAAGCTTTCTTGAGTTGATAATCTGCACGCGCAGGTCGTCAAGGCGCGTCCGGCAGATTACTCTGTCCTGACTGTCCTGACTGTCCCGGCTCCCCGACTTGTCAAGAAAGATTTCCTCCATGAACGGCAGCTCGCCCTCCATGCCGGAAATTCCCTCCCCCGCGCCCTCCGCCCGGTACATGACCTGAAACTCCAGTCTGCCCTTCACCCATATTTTGTTCATTCCCACCTTTATCTCATCTGTTTTTACCCGCCCGCTGCTGTATATCACGCGCGCCACGTCCGGTTTTGCATCCGAAACATTGACGTCCTCCTCCAACGGTACCTGCAAAAGCGACTTCGCCTTTATCCGTTCGGTATGAATATCCTTCTTTAACAGCTCCATATAAAAAGACCTCCCGGCAAGATTCTCATTCTGATACTTCAAATCTATGTCCAAGAGGTCCTAAATATTCATTATTTTAATCCCCCGATAATTTCCGTAAGGCTTTCGATGCCGTACTGCCTCATATAGGCTTCTATTCCGTCCGCAATCTCCACGGTCGTGTACGGGTTGACAAAATTCATCGCGCCTACCGCCACGCACGAGGCTCCCGCAAGCAGAAATTCAATGGCGTCCTCCGCGTTCGCAATGCCGCCCATACCGATTATGGGTATTTTGACCGCGTTCGCCACCTGATATACCATGCGCACCGCCACGGGCTTGATTGCAGGTCCCGAAAGCCCTCCGGTCTTGTTTGCGAGCGCAAATGTACGCCTGTGAATGTCGATTTTCATTCCCGTAATCGTGTTTATCAGCGAAACGGCGTCGCTTCCCGCAGCCTCCGCAGCCCTCGCCATCTCGGCAATATCAGTCACATTCGGCGAAAGCTTCATGATAACAGGCTGCTTTGCCTTTGCCTTGATTTCCTTTGTGATATCAAAAAGGCACTTTGGATCCTGTCCAAAGGCAATGCCTCCATGCTTTACATTCGGGCATGAAACATTGATTTCCAGCATGTCAACCGGACTGTCGCCGAGCTTTTCGACAACCTCCACATAGTCCGCCGCCGTGCGCCCGCACACATTGACTATTATTTTCGTGTCAAACTGCTTCAAAAAGGGAATATCCCGCTCAATAAACACGTCAATCCCCGGATTTTGCAATCCGATTGCGTTGAGCATGCCGCCGTAGGTTTCCGCCACACGCGGCGTCGGATTTCCCTCCCACGGCACATTCGCCACGCCCTTCGTGACTACCGCGCCAAGCCTGTTCAAATCGACAAATTCCGCATATTCCATACCCGAACCGAAGGTTCCCGACGCAGTCATCACGGGATTTTTAAATTCTACCCCTGCTATGGTTATTTTTGTGTTCATAATTCTACCTCCGAAGCCAAATAAACCGGTCCGTCCGTGCAGATGCGCGCATTGTTTACATGCGAGTGCGAATCAGTTTCCCTCGTTTTGACCACACAGCCCAAACACGCCCCGACGCCGCACGCCATCCGCTCCTCAAGGGAAATATACGCCGGGATGCCCTGCGTCTGCGCATACGCCTTGACTGCGCGCAGCATCGGCATGGGACCGCACGCAAAAATCACATCAGCCAAAAGCCCCTCCGCCTCAATCGCATCCATCACGTTTCCCTTAGTGCCGGCGCTTCCGTCCTCCGTGGCAATATGCACGCTTCCGTATTTCTTTAAATCCTCCGCCAAAAAAAGCTCATCGTTGCGATAACCGACAATTATATCCCTCGCCGCGGCGCTGCCAAGCTCCTTTGCAAGCGCAAGCATCGGCGGAATCCCAATCCCGCCGCCCATCAGAAACGCCCGCTTTCCCTTTGCCGCCTCAATCGGAAAGCCGTTCCCAAGCGTGCCGAGTATATCAATCCGATGCCCCGACTTATAGGTCGCAAATTCACCGGTTCCCTTGCCCGCCACGCGGTAGACAATCCGCAGCCTGCCGTTTTTCGCATCCGCCTCGCAAATGCTTATAGGACGCGGCAGAAGCGTCGATTTGTCCTGCGGATATACGCTGATGAACTGCCCCGGGCGCCCCCGGCTTGCCAGGGACGTTTCTATCCACATATCATAAATTCCCGTCGCAATCTCCTGCTGCCTGTATACGACAGCCTGCTCCTTTTTCTTTTTATCCATATTCCCTCTCCATATTAAAGCATAAATGCAAGCCCTGAGGGCCTGCATTTATGTTGTCTATAATACGACTTTGTCTAAGTGCCAGATTTCGTCAACATACTCCTGAATGGTTCTGTCAGAGGTGAACTTGCCAACCTTTGCAACATTCAGCATCGCGCTCTTTGCCCAGCCGCTTGTGTTCAGATAAGCCTTCTCCACCTTCTTCTGCGCCTCTGCGTATGAGCGGAAGTCCTTCAATATGAAGTAGCGGTCCGCCCTGTCCGTGTCAAGTGTGTTGAGCAGCGAGTTATAAAGGCTCCGAAACAGCTCCCTGTCGTCAGCATAAGTGCCGTCCACAAGCTGGTCGACAACCCTTCGGATATCCGCGTCACTGTTGTAAATATCCATCGGATTGTAGCCGCCGTAATTCTCAAAACGGATAACCTCATCGGAGCTGAGTCCAAAGATAAACGCGTTCTCCGCGCCAACCTCCTCAACGATTTCGACATTTGCGCCGTCCATCGTGCCAAGCGTGAGCGCCCCGTTTAACATAAACTTCATGTTGCCCGTACCGCTCGCTTCCTTAGACGCCGTCGATATCTGCTCGGAAACATCAGCAGCCGCGAAAATAAGCTCCGCGTTGGAAACTCTGTAATTCTCAATAAACACAACCTTAATCCTGTTTTTTACGACAGGGTCGTTGTTAATCTTGTCCGCAACCGAATTAATCAGCTTGATTGTGAGCTTCGCATTCTTATAGCCTGCCGCCGCCTTTGCGCCGAATATAAAGGTTCTCGGGCAGAACTCCATGCCCGAATTTTCCTTCATCTGATTATATAAGTACATTACATGCAGAATGTTGAGCAGCTGCCTCTTGTATTCATGAAGGCGCTTAACCTGCACGTCAAAGATTGAGTCGGGGTCTACGTCAATACCATTGTGCTCCTTGATGTACTTTGCAAGACGCACCTTATTTTTGCGCTTGATTGCCATAAACTCTTTCTGCGCCTTTGCGTCCGATGCATACTTTGCAATGCCCTCAATCACGGGAAGGTCCGTAATCCAGCCGTCGCCGACCTTATCCGTAACCCAGTCTGCCAGCAGCGGATTGCCGTGCAGCAGAAAACGTCTTTGCGTGATGCCGTTTGTCTTATTGTTGAACTTCTGCGGGAACATCTCATAGAAGTCCTTAAGCTCCTGATTTTTCAAGATTTCCGTGTGAAGCCTTGCCACGCCGTTTACGCTGTAACCCGCGACAATCGCCATATGTGCCATCTTCACCTGTCCGTCCGCAATAATCGCCATTTTCTTAATCTTGTCGGCAGGCTCGGGATATCTGTTTACGATGTCCAGCAGGAAGCGGCGGTTAATCTCCTCCACAATCTGATAAATTCTCGGAAGGAGCCTTTGGAATAAATCCACGGGCCACTTCTCAAGCGCCTCCGCCATGATTGTGTGGTTTGTGTAGGCGCAGGTTTTAGTCGTAATCTCCCATGCCTCGTCCCACTCAAGCCCGTACTCATCGAGAAGGATTCTCATAAGCTCCGCGATAGCCACCGTTGGATGCGTGTCGTTGAGCTGGAAAGTCACCTTCTCAGGGAAGCCGTGGATATCATCATGCTTTGACATATACTTCTCAATCGCGGTCTGCACCGATGCTGAAATAAAGAAATACTGCTGCTTTAAGCGCAGCTCCTTGCCGGAAATATGGTTGTCATTGGGATAGAGCACCTCGACAATGTTTCTCGCAAGATTTGTCTGCTCCACAGCCTTCTGATAATCGCCCTTGTCAAACGAGTCAAGGCTGAAGCAGTCCATCGGCTCCGCGTCCCAAATCCTGAGCGTGTTCACGATGCCGTTGCCGTATCCGACAATTGGCATGTCATAGGGAACCGCCTTAACGGACTGATAATTTTCCTGATACCAGATTAATCTGCCGTTCTCCTCCCTGCACGCAACGTTTCCGCCAAATTTAATGACCTTTGTATATTCAGGGCGGCGCAGCTCAAACGGGTTGCCGTCACGAAGCCAGTCGTCGGGAACCTCTCTCTGATAGCCGTCCCTGATTTCCTGCTTGAACATACCGTAACGGTAACGGATGCCGCAGCCGTATGCGGAATATCCGAGTGTTGCAAGCGAGTCGAGGAAGCATGCCGCAAGACGTCCGAGTCCGCCGTTTCCAAGCGCCGCATCAGGCTCCTTATCCTCAATCGTGTTGATGTCAAGCCCAAGCTCCTCAAGCGCCTGCGCAAACTCCTTATATGCCATAAGATTAATCATATTGTTGCCGAGCGCACGCCCCATCAGAAACTCCATCGACATATAATAGACAATCTTCGGATCCTTCTCGTCATACGCCTCCTGCGTCGTAATCCAATTGTCCACTATGGCGTCCTTTACCGCATAAGATACTGCCTGGAAAATCTGCTGGTCCGTCGCCTCCTCAAGATTTTTCCTGTACAGCGTCTTTACATTATATAAAACGCTGCGTTTAAACATTTCCTTGTCAATAACCGGTTTTTTTGGCATTTCGATGTCTCTCCTTTTGCTTTTTGTACCGCCCCGTATCAGAACCGTCCACGGATAAGCGGCGTTAGATTTTGTTGTTTTTTTATTGTTTTTTATAAATTCCATTTTCATTCTATCTATTATACAATATAATGTCAAATTTTTAAATCCCTTATTTTTTTATTTGACAGCCGCGTGGTGAGCTTTTCCGGCTCTAAAGCTGCGCCTTAATAAACTCCTTGAGCTTTTCCTTTGGCATAAAGCCGACGCTTCTTTCAGCAGGCTCTCCGTTCTTAAAGACAATGAGCGCCGGGATGTTGCGGATGCCGTATTTTAATGCCAGCTCATCGTTTTCGTCAACATCTGCATTGAAAAAGCCGAGCTTTCCGTCAAGCTCCTGCGAAAGCTCCTCCAAAACGGGAGCCAGCATCTTGCACGGTCCGCACCAACCTGCGGAAAAGTCCACGAGCGCAAGCCCGCTCTCCAACGCCTCGCTCATATCGTTATTTGATATCTTCTTTACCATAATCCGTTTCCTCCTTAAAGCTTATATTTTCCATGACCTTTGGCAGCCCTGCAAATTCGGTCAGCACATAATCCGGCGCGGCGGCTTCCCCAAAGCCATATTCCGCAAAGACAAACGGGATTCCCGCCAGCCTTGCCGACTCCTCGTCGCCCGCCGTGTCGCCGACATACACTGCCCTTGTCACATTGTTTCTTTTCATGATGAGCTTATTATTTTCACCCTTCGGAAGCAGATTGTTGCCCCAGCACTCGATGTCGTCAAAGCATTTTTCAAGCCCGTGCGCCTTGATAAAGCTCTCGATATAGCCCTTCTGACAATTGCTCACCACGAAAAGCCGATAGCTTTTTTTCAGCTCAAGCAGCGTTTCCTCAAGCCTCGGATAAAGCTTTCCCCCATGCTCGCTTAAATATGCATTTTCCAGCGCGCAGCACTCGTCCAAAAGCGTCTGATGCTTTTCAGGCGCCAATCCGGGAAAGAGCCTTTGCGCGATGGCTGTCATCGGAAGCCCGAGGCAGCCGCCCAGCTCCTGCGCTGAGATGGCGCCCCGCCCGCACTCGGGGTGCTTTGCCACAACCATATTCCATGTAAACAGAATACCGTCCACTGCGTCCCACATGGTCCCGTCCAGGTCAAATATAATCGCTTCTGCGCTTAATTTTATCATGTTAAACTCCCTTGTTGGCAATCTGCATGAAACTTAATAATTCTTAGGCAGCGTATTTTGATGCCTTAGAATTATTTTTCATGCTATTACTGCTCCTGACGGCATAGGCTTTTCCGCAGTCATAAGCGCAAGGGCGCCGTCCGCATCCTCCGCGCACAGAAGCATTCCCTCCGACATCACACCCGCAAGCTTTGCCGGCTTTAAATTCACAAGCACCATAACCTTTTTGCCAACCATCTCCTCAGGCGTATAGTAAGCCTTGATGCCCGACACAATCTGCTTTACCTGCGAGCCGATTTTCACCTGACTGCAAAGCAGCTTCTTAGACTTAGGCACTGCCTCACAGGAAATAATCTCGCCAATCTGAAACTGCATTTTCGCAAAATCATCATATGTGATTTCTTCCTTCGGCTCTATATCAATGACACTCTTGTCATCCTCCGCTTCTTTTGCGGCTCCGGAGGCTGCCAGCTGTTTTTGTGCAATCTCCTCCACCTTTGCCTCGATTTCCTTCGGGTCAAGCCGCGCAAACAATATCTCAGGCGCGTCCGTTACACACGTTCCCGACGGATAAATGCCAAAGGTTTTGGTCGACTCAAAGCCGCGCATATCGCAGTTTAACTGCTTTACAATCCTCGCCGCGGTTTCCGGCATAAACGGCTCCAGCAGCGACGCGCCTATGCAAATGCTTTCCACAAGATTATAAAGCACCGTCGCAAGCCTGTCCTTCCTTGACTCGTCCTTTGCAAGCACCCACGGCTGCGTCTCATCAATATATTTATTGCAGCGCTTGAACAAATTCAAAATCTCCGTCAGCGCGTCGGCAACGCGCAGGCTGTCCATTTTCGCCTCCACCTTATCGTAAACGCCTGTCGCCACAGCCTTTAAATCATCATCCGGCGCCTCCGCCGCGCCCCTGTCCGAAACCACTCCGTCAAAATATTTCCGGCTCATGGAAATTGTGCGGTTTACCAGATTGCCAAGCGTATTCGCAAGGTCGGAGTTAAAACGCTCCGTCATCAAATCCCACGTAATCGAGCCGTCATTTTCAAAAGGCATTTCATGGAGCACAAAATACCGCACGGCGTCGACGCCAAACAGCTCCGCCAAATCGTCCGCATAGATAATATTGCCCTTCGACTTGCTCATCTTGTCATTATTCTGCAAAAGCCAGGGATGCCCGAATACCTGATGCGGCAGCTCCTCGCCGAGCGCCATAAGGAAAATCGGCCAGTAAATAGTGTGAAAGCGGATTATATCCTTTCCGATTAAATGAAGGTCGGCAGGCCAAAGCTTTTTATACTGCTCGGAGCTTTCACCGTCCGCATCGTAGCCGATTCCCGTGATATAGTTTGTCAGCGCGTCAAGCCACACGTAAACGACGTGGTTCTCGTCAAAATCCACGGGGATTCCCCACTTAAACGAGGTGCGCGACACGCATAAATCCTGTAAGCCCGGCAGGAGGAAATTGTTCATCATCTCGTTCTTTCTCGAAACGGGCTGAATAAACTCAGGGTGCTTATTGATATGGTCTATAAGCCTGTCCGCGTACTTGCTCATTTTGAAGAAATATGCCTCCTCCTTTGCAGGCTTTACCTCGCGCCCGCAGTCGGGGCATTTCCCATCCTTTAACTGCGACTCCGTCCAAAATGACTCGCAGGGCGTACAGTAAAGACCCTCATATGCGCCCTTATAAATATCTCCCTGATTGTAAAGGCGCCTGAAAATTTTCTGCACCTGTTTTTCGTGGTCGGGGTCTGTCGTCCTGATGAATTTGTCGTATGAGATATGGAGCAAATCGCAAAGCCCCCTGATGGTGCCTGCCACCTCATCGACAAACTCCTTAGGCGTCACGCCTGCTTCCGCCGCCTTAAGCTCAATCTTCTGCCCGTGCTCGTCCGTGCCCGTCTGGAAAAACACGTCGTAGCCGTCCTTCCTCTTATAGCGCGCAATGCTGTCGGCAAGCACGATTTCATAATTATTTCCTATATGCGGCTTGCCTGATGTGTAGGCAATCGCCGTCGTAATGTAATATTTCCCTTTGCTCTGCATTTGATCAAATCACCCTTCCTGTTTATATCTTTTTTCCTATTGTCTAATCTAACATAAAAAAAGAGGCTTGTAAACCGCGCCGGAAATAAAAATGGGAAGGCTGTTCACAAAATTTTGACATTCATTTCAGTTGACAGCTTAACCGGCAAATTATACAATAAATGTAAATAAAACCCTGATTTTCAATAATCTGAAAGGAGCATTAAAACCCATGAAAAAACTATTAATTTCTTTTTTCAGTCTGCTTTTCCTCCTTGTATGCGTGCCCGCCCTTGAGTCGGACGCGGCTGAGGATAACGCCGTGTGGACTGACGCGGGCAATCTGACCTGGACGCTCTCAGACGGAGACGGCACGAATCTGACAGTAAAGCTTATAGGAAACGTACTCCATGTGCAGGGAACGGGAGCAGTCCCCTCCTACTCTGCCGACGCTCTCGGCAACAGGCCGTGGAATACCTTTAACATTTCGGTCTATGAAATTCTTGTCTATGACGGGATTACCTCCATCGGCTCAAGAGCCTTTTCCGATATGAATTATCTTCAAAAGGTAACGATGAACGCGAGCGTGTTCCTTGAGGACGGCACGGTTTTTGCGGGCGCGGGAGAGGGCTGCCGTTTCAATTTCCTCGGCACGAATATGTCTACCGAGCTGATAGGCGAAAAAATCCCATATACGTCGCTTGACAGCATCGTGCAGTTTGCGCTTGCCAACAACAATGGGGATTATTACTATGTGTTCGCAAACAACTATATGACGCGTCTGGTAAAACAGAAATCCGGGGATAAGCTCTTTAACGTGGTATCGTCCGACGACTATGACGACACCACAAATCCAAGCTACCCGTACATTAATTTAGACACAAAGGTGAAGAAGGTATCGGGCGACCTGCATTACCTCACCGCAATAACCACTCAGAGCAATCTTCAGGGCAAGGCCGCGCTTGAGATATTTGCGCTTGTGATAGGGGATAACGAGTACATCGGCGCATATAATGTGTCGCTGAACCTGAACGACACTGTTATCAAAAATACTGACACGCCTGTCACATATTCCATGGAAATACCAAACGCCTACAAGTATCCCGGCAGACAGTTCTCTCTGATACAGCTCGGCAACGGTGTGGTCAATATCCTCGCCGATGAAGATACGGACGATAACACCATTACATTCACCACGGATTATCCGTCAACGGTTTACGCATTGGTTTATCATGATTAAAGAATGTGCGGAATGTGCCGGAATGTGCCGGAATGTGCCGTTGGCACATTCTGCACATTCTGCACATTCTGCACATTCTGCACATTCCGCATGTTCCGCATGTTCCAAAAAAGCCGCCCGTACAATGCCGGGCGGCTTTTTATGGCTTGCACCGCTTGCATGGAGAATATCCCTCATTGATAATCTCCTCGCGGCTGTCCGTTACCTCTTTTTTATTTTTCCCGCTCATTTCCGCAACGCTCTCGCAATCGGGCAAATGAAATTTCTTTGTGTTGGTGTTTAAAATATAGGAAACTCCATCCTCTGACGCCAAACTTTCATTAGAAAGTTGGCTATCTGATGAAAATATACTTTCTTCCGAAATTATACTTTCTTCCGAAAGTAAACTTTCTGACGAAAGTTTGCTATCCCCCGCGGCATAGTCAATCTCCACTCCGGGCTGGCAATTATATGCATAGACATAAAAGCAAATGCCCTCTCCCATGTCCTCAACCGAATACGCCTCCATCGTAACGCCGGACGCCACCAAATTATCACCCTCAAAAACAGGCGTCACACGGTACAGGACATGATTATCCGTTTCACGGATATAATCAGCCACTTCGTTCTCAAAGGGAAGCATCCCCGAAACGTTTAAAAACCGCGTGCCTGTTATGAGATTTTTTTCATTTGCATTTTCACCCGCCAGTTGATAGCCGATTAAGTGGCATCGGTTATAGAGATAATTGCCGTCGATAAAGTCATATTTTACAAGCTGCCAGCCCGACGGCTTTATCTGTCCGATTGGCTCGCGCTCCTGCGTCGGCATTAGCTCGCGGCAGATGTTTGCAAAGGCGGCGCCGCAGCTCCCCAGCTCATCAAGCTCACTGTACTGCTCAAACGCATCCGTGCTTTTCCTTTCCTCATCAGTAAAGAGCGGAATATTGCCGTTGAGCACGGCATACGCCCCGCCCGAGAATGTCTGAACCTCCTCGGAAATATCCTCCTGCAAGCCGGCGCCGCGGTAAACGCCGCCGGACTCCTCTCCGGCAGGCAGGCTGCTCTCCGCACAGCCGTTAAGCAGCAGCAAAACGCACAGAACAATCCATAAGCCCAATTTTCTTTTCATAATCGGTCTGCCTCTAAATATGTCAGATTAAGCTGTACTCAAGCATTTCATATAAAAGGCGCGAGCCTTCCGAAAGCTCTGCCGGAAGCAGCGCCCTTGCGACGCATTTCTCCTCCGCCGCGCTGTCGTCCTCCCTTACAAGATACGCATAGTCGCCATCCAGCCTGTGCACCGTATAGTAAATTTTATCAAGCAGCATACCGCACCGCGCCCCTTATGCCAAAACAGCCTTCACTGCTTCGGCAATTCTCTCGTCCTTGCAGTTTGCAAAGAAATACTCCTGAAATTTCGCACCGCTCAGAGCGCCCCTGCACAGCTCCCTGTCAAGCTTTGGCAGAATATCGCAGATATCGGCATGTGTAACGGCCTTTACCTCGTCAAGGATTTTCTTGTTTCTCTGCTCGGGCACGACTCTCTCCTTCGGATAACCGCCGCCTCCCGGAGTGCAGAAAAGCTTCTCGAAAATATACTCAAGGTTCAGCTCTCCGCCCCAGCCAAAGTTCTCCGCAAAGGGAAGCGCAACACCGTTTCCGTCGTTTACCTGTGAAAACAGATACGCGTCAAGCGGCGACTCAATATGTCCGCACAGCACCTTCGGAAATGAATTGCAGGCAAGCATCGCGCCCTCGCCCGTGCCGCAGCCCGTAATCACAAAATCCGCCGCGCCGGAATTTAACAGAACCGCCGCCAAAATACCGTTCTGCACATATGTAAGCTGATGCTCGTCCTCCGCCGTATACATGCCGTAATTATATACCTCATGTCCCATCGGCTCCACAACCTTTTTCAGTGTTTCACAAACCATGGCGTTCTTTGCCGCCTGACTGTTTTCGTTAATCAATGCAATCTTCATTTTCAACCTTTCCTCCATTCATTCTTTTTATCTGCGGTTTTACTCACTTATGTTGCTATTATAACATCAAAACGCCCGGAAATACTACCGGTTATTTTGAATTTTTGTGCAGTTTTTGTGAACTTTTGTGAACTTTATATATTTTTAATTGCTTTCAATATTCTGTTAGAGTATAATTTACTAAGAAGCAACAAAAATATTTGTCGTTTCCTATAAATTGTCTTATACGGACAGGTGAGTGGCACTCGCAGGAGGTAACAGTATTGATAGCCGAAAGAAACGATTACCGACAAGAGCTTGTCAGGGAAATGAGCAGCAGCTTCCCGGCTCCGCCCCGCAAAACCGAGCGTATTTCACAGGAGGAATACTACCAGTTGGTTGAGCCTTACAGGGAAGCAATGACCCGCCTTGAGGTTCGCATGAACGGGTTAAACGAGGATTACAGGAAAAAGTACCGCGATTATCCTATTCACAATATACAGGCTCGTATCAAAAGCAGAAAAAGCATTGAAAAAAAGCTTGCATTTCGTAACCTTCCCATTTCCGCATATACCGCCAAGGATAACCTGACAGACATTGCAGGCATACGCGTCATATGCTATTTTGTGGAAGATATTTTCAGTATCCTTTCCCTTGTGAAAACACAGACGGATTTACTGATTTTAAAGGAAAGCGATTATGTTCACTATCCAAAGAGCAGCGGCTATAAAAGCTACCATATGGTGCTCGGCGTCCCGGTTTACCGGATTGAGGGAATGCAGTATTACCCCGTGGAAATCCAGTTCCGCACACTTGCAATGGACTTATGGGCAAGCATGGAGCACCGCATCTGCTACAAGGGTGAAACGCCCGATGAAACTGCTGACGCTTTCAGGAATTATTCCGCCGAGCTTTCCGAGATGGAACGGCGCATGAAGCACCTTCTTGATGAGGTGCGAAAGGATAACCCGCAGGAACCCATGCAATAAAAAAAGTCACGCAATGGCGACAATTTTTATTGCAGGGGTTTTATTTTGCCGTAATATGTATATCGATACTGCAATCAGCAATAAACTGATAATTCACCTCAAGACCGTATTCAACCCATATGCGCAGACTGCTCTCCGCTTCATCAACGCGGACTGTTTTTGTGTCAATCGCAAGCATGATATTCCCGAACGGCGTATTATAGTCGGTCAGGGTTTTTTCACCCTCCGAAAAGACCATCTGCACATTTACCGGTCCCTTTTTGATAACGGTAAACTCCTTACCCCTAAGCTTAAGCATGCTTTTTACCGGCTCGGAAAATTGGTCGGCAAGCTCCTCGTAAAGGATAAAATGCCCATCGTTTCTATGATAATACTCGCCGGGACAGATTGTTTCCATACTGTCAAGCTCCTCGTCGGTTGCCGCCTCACTCACATCGCTGTCTGCAAACTGCAGCCCTTTGATTGACACCAGCACATTTTTTGTCATACTTCGCCCCCTCTATCTTTTTAACAATTCCAAAATTCCAAGCTTAAGCTCCGGCTTTTGGGGCTTGCCCGCATCAGCTTCATTCCCGTAAAAATACTGCTCCATAAACTCCTGCGCGTCCTTTAAGCTTAAAGCATTCCCTTCCTCGTCAAAAATGCAGCCTGCTCCCGTGCTTATAAAAATTTCCGGGGAAAGCGCGCCTATCCAAAGCACTGCCCCGAGCATCAGTATCATATTCCGCATATTGCGCATTGTCCATACCTCCTTATTGTCTTGATATAATGAGTATGGACGGAATTTTTCAATTTATTCGCCTTTTTCCAGCTTAAGCTGTGTGATGATTGCCTGCTCCTGATTATCGATATGCTTTCTGACCACATCAGCGGCGGCAGCCTTATCCTTTACCTGTATGCTCCTGCACATCTCCATGTGCTCCTGCACCAGCACATGATGGCGGCTGGCATCCTTAATGTATTCAAAGCGGTACCTGTACATCTGCTCGGAAAGATTATTCACAATCTGAGTAAGCCTGTTATTCCCGGTCGATGCCACAATAATATCATGAAAGGCGACATCCGCCTCCGCAATTTTCCTTGTATCTTTTGTGTCCGTCGCCTCCGCAAAGCTCTCGCACGCCTTGTAAAGCGCGTCCAAATCCTTCCTCGTCATCCGCTCGCAGGCAAGCTCGATGGCAAGCACGTCCAGCGCGCGGCGCACCTCCAGCACATCCTGAAGGCTTTTCCATGAAATCTGCGCTACCTGCGCGCCTTTGCGCGGAACCATTATCACAAGCCCCTCCAGCTCAAGCATCCGTATTGCTTCCCTTATGGGTGTGCGGCTCACACCGAGCTTATCGGCAAGATGTATCTCCATAAGCCTCTCGCCGGGCTTCATCTTCCCCGTCAGTATTTCCTGTCTGAGTGTATTAAATACCACATCGCGAAGCGGCAAATACCCGTCGCCTAAGTCCATTTTCATACAAATCCCCCATAATGCCGATTAATATTCTCAGGCATTATAAAATTCCGTCAGTTCAATCTGAGCGTCAATATTTTTCCGGCAAAGCGTTTCCTCCACATACTCTGCGGCATCAGCCGCCATTGTTTTCTCCGTAAACACGCCGAAAATACTGGGACCGCTTCCGCTCATCATGGCTCCCTGCGCGCCGTTTCCCAAAAGCATTTTTTTAATGTCCGCGATAATCGGGAACCACTCCTGCGTTACTGTTTCCATGACGTTTTCCATCCGCTGAGTGACGCCCTTAAGGCTGCCGTCCCTGATTGCCTGCACCATCCCGTCAATATCGGGGTGCTTTTCAATTTTATGCAAATCCAGGCTTTGATATACTTTTCCGGTCGGCACCATAATCGGCGGCTTTACGACCACAAGCGACGCATACGGCAAAGCCGGCAGCGGCGTCAGCTTTTCTCCGATTCCCTCCGCAAGCGCCGTGCCGCCCATAATGCAGAACGGAATATCCGCCCCGAGGGGAAGCGCAAGCTCCATCAGCTCCTCTCTGCTCCTGCCAAGCAAAAACAGCTCGTTCATGGCAAGCATGGTCGCCGCCGCGTCGGCGCTTCCTCCCGCCATGCCTGCCGCCACGGGAATGTTTTTTTTCAGGCTTACCTCTATTCCCGATTTGATGTCAAAGCGTTCCCGCATAAGGCTTGCCGCCTTGTAAATAAGGTTGTCCCCGGGTTTTCCCAAATCGTCCCTGCCTGTCACCTGCAAAAGGATATCGGGCTGCGCGCTTTTTTTCAGGCTAAGCTCATCATACAGGTCTATTGTCTGCATGACCATTCTGACCTCGTGATAGCCGTTTTCAAGCCGCCTGCAAACATCCAGACCTAAGTTTATTTTTGCTCTTGCTTTCCAATTTATATATTCCATAAAAATCCTCATCAATGTAATATATGCTTCTTTTATTGAATTTGCGGGAAAAGCTCCTTAACTGCCGGATAAAGCTTTTTGAATTTGTCATATCTTTCCTGATAGCGCGCCGCAAGAAGATCGTCCGGTTCCACGGCGTCCGCCACCTTAACAAGCCTGTCCGCCGCCTCCTGCACGGACGCAAACCGACCGCACGCCACCGCCGCAAGAATTGCGCCTCCGTACCCCGGTCCTTCCTCACTTTCCAAGACCTCAAGGCGTATATTGAGCACATTGGCGAAAATTTTTCTCCAAAGCGGGCTTTTTGCTCCGCCGCCGCAAAGCTTTGAGGAGTTGATTTCCAGCCCTAAGCTTTTTGCCACCTCAAAGGAATCGCGGATTGCAAACGCCACGCCCTCAAGCACCGCCTGATACATTTGCGCCCGCGAGGTATCAAGCGTCATTCCGATAAACGCGCCCCTTGCGTTTGCATCGTTATGCGGCGAGCGTTCACCCATAAGGTACGGCAGGAAATACACGGTGTTGTTTCCGAGCATATCGTCCGTAATCGCCTCCTGCTCCTTTGCAAATTCCGAGGTGTTCAGGATTTGCTCCATCCACCATTTATTGCAGGACGCGGCGCTCAGCATACAGCCCATCAAATGATAGCTTCCGTCCGCATGGGCAAAGGAATGAAGCGCGTTGTTTGCATCCACGCCAAAGCCGGCACGCGAAATAAAAACAGTTCCGCTCGTCCCCAGCGAAATATTGCAGCTTCCGTTTCCGACCGTTCCCGTTCCTACAGCGGCAGCCGCATTGTCGCCCGCGCCCGCAGCCACCCTTACGCCCTCAGGAAGCCCCAGCTCATGCGCCACCTCGGGCTTTATCGTCCCCACTGTTTCATAGCTTTCATAAACCCGCGCAAGCTGTGATTGATTTATGCCGCAGATTTCAAGCATCTCCTGCGACCAGCGCTTATGCTCCACGTCAAACAAAAGCGTGCCCGACGCGTCTGACACATCAGTGCAAAAGCTTCCCGTAAGCATATACGCAATATAATCCTTTGGCAGCATGATTTTCTCTATACGCGCAAAATTCTCAGGCTCATTGTTTTTCAACCATAAAAGCTTCGGCGCGGTAAAGCCTGTAAATGCGATGTTTGCCGTGTACTGCGAGAGCTTATCCCTGCCGATTTTGTTGTTCAGATAATCCGTTTCCTTCTGCGTCCTTCCATCATTCCAAAGGATTGCCGGGCGGATAACACGGTCGTCCTTATCCAAAATAACAAGCCCATGCATCTGACCGCCAAAGCTAAGTCCCGCTATCTGCGTTTTGTCATACCCGCTTATAAGCTGCTTTAATCCGTCCTTAACCGCTCTCCACCAGTCCTCAGGCTGCTGCTCGCTCCAGCCCGGCTTTGGAAAATAAAGCGGGTACTCCCTTGATACAACATTTTCCACCCTCCCGCACTCGTCCATCATGAGAAGCTTTACCGCCGAAGTGCCAAGGTCTGTTCCTATATAATACATATTAATCTCCATTATTCCAAAGCGTCAGCTTTCCAATTCATATGATGCAGCGCACCCTCAAGCTGCATTCCCGCAAAGCCCTGCTGTCTGAGCGCCTCATACAGGATAACGCTGACGCTGTTCGACAGATTCAGGCTCCTTATGCTGTCAAGCATCGGTATGCGGATGCAGGCTTCCTCATGATCGACGAGAAGCTCCTCCGGAATACCGGCGCTCTCCTTCCCGAACATAATAAAGTCATTTTTGCCGAATGACGCCTCGGTGTACAGCCGCTTTGCCTTTGTCGTCGCAAACCAGATTTTCGCATCGGAATCGCCGGTCAGATTTTTTT
This sequence comes from Lachnospiraceae bacterium, assembly GCA_021202335.1. Lineage (GTDB taxonomy): Bacteria > Bacillota > Clostridia > Lachnospirales > Lachnospiraceae > COE1. Next base: position 14,710 of record JAJQDE010000006.1, on the reverse strand, counting down.
CGGCAAATTCCTCATAGTTCATATAACGGCGCACATCCAAATGCTCCCAATAGTCCATACCCGCGCGGCGCAGCTCCTTGCCCGTAAGGCGAAAGCCCAAAGGCTCAATCAGATGCAGCGCCGAACCCGTCGCAACACAGGTTCTTCCGATATTTCCCGTGTTGGACGGGATTTCAGGCTGATGCAGTACAATATTCATCAGGCCTTAACCCCGCGCAGCTTATTGACAAAGCGTTCAAGCCTTCCTATCGCCACCTTAAGCTTTTCCAATGAATACGCGTAGGAAATTCTGACAAAGCCCTCACCGCAGTCGCCGAACGCCGTCCCGGGCACGACCGCCACCTTTTCCGCCTCCAAAAACTTCATGGCAAATTCGTCGCTTGTCATGCCGAACTCCCTGATGCACGGGAATATGTAAAAGGCTCCAAACGGCTCAAAACATTCAAGCCCCATTTCCTGAAAGGCATGCACCAGATAACGCCTCCTTTGGTTGTAGGAGTCACGCATCACCTGCACATCGCCGTCCCCGTTCTTAAGCGCCTCAATCGCCGCATACTGCGAGGTTGTGGGCGCACACATGATGCAGAACTGGTGGATTTTATACATCTGCTCGATAATCTGCTTCGGACCGCACGCATATCCGAGCCTCCAGCCCGTCATCGCATAGGATTTGGAAAAGCCGTTAATCAAAACCGTGCGCTCCCACATGCCGGGAATGTTTACAATCGACACATGATGCTCCGTATAGCAAAGCTCCGAATAAATCTCATCCGACAGCACAAGCAGATCATGCTTTTTTATGACCTCGGCGATTGCCTCCAAATCCTTCCTCTCCATAACCGCGCCTGTCGGATTGTTGGGGAAGGGCAAAATTAAAATCTTTGTCTTATCCGTGATGGCGTCCTCAAGCTCCTGCACGGTAAGGCGGAACTGATTTTCATGCTTAAGCTCAATGATGACAGGCTTTGCGCCCGCAAGCACAGTGCACGGCTCATAGGAAACATAGCTCGGCTGTGGAATGAGCACCTCGTCGCCCGGATTGACCATGGCGCGCAGGGCAATGTCTATCGCCTCCGAGCCGCCGACCGTCACAAGCATCTCCGTTTTTGGGTCATAGCTTAAGTCAAACCTTCTCTTAAGATACCTGCCAATTTCCTCGCGAAGCTCCGAAAGACCCGCGTTTGAGGTGTAAAAGGTGCGTCCCTTCTCAAGCGAATAAATCCCCTCGTCGCGAATGTGCCACGGGGTTTCAAAGTCCGGCTCTCCCACACCCAGCGAAATAACCTCCGGGTCGTTCATTTCGCTGACAATATCAAAAAACTTCCTTATGCCCGAGGGCTTTATCTGTGTAATCGTGTCTGATAATGGATTTCTCATGGCGTCACCTGTATCCTTTCGTCAGCTTCCTTTTGTCCAAGGATTGTACCGTGGTCCTTATACTTCTTTAAAATAAAGTGCGTCGCCGTGCTGATTACAGGGTCGAGCGTGGAAAGCTTCTCGGACACAAAACGCGATACCTCCTTGAGCGTCTTTCCCTCAAGGGTAACAAGCAGATCATAGCCGCCCGATATCAGATATACGGCGTTTACCTCGGGATATTTATAGATGCGCTCCGCCACACTGTCAAAGCCGTTTCCGCGCTGCGGAGTCACGCGCACCTCTATCAGCGCGTTGACCTTCTCCACATCCGTTTTTTCCCAGTCTATGAGCGTGTGATAGCCGCAGATAATCCCTTCATTTTCCATCTGCTCCATCTCGCTGACAATCGTCGCCTCATCCGCGCCAAGGATAATCGCCAGCTCATGCAGGTCAATCCTGCTGTTCTTCTCTATTATCGTTAAAATCTGTTCTCTCATCTTAATCCTCCATTCCGGAGCGTTAGCAACGGGGCGACGCAAATATCAGATTTGCGTCTGCCATCAAAGCTATTTGTGACGCTCCGGCACAAATAGCCGTGTGAAAAATAAGCTATCGAGCTTATTTTTTCACACTATCCTCCATTCTGAAGCGTTCATAAAATTTATAAACTTCATCGCCCCTTACAGGCTCCAAAAACCTGCTCTCCTCCTTATGACGCACAAGCCTGTCATTGCCCTCTGTAATCATTCCGATCACTGCCGCAGCAATTCCCTCCGACTCGAGCGCGCGCACCATGGCGTTTCCGTCCGCACAGGTAATCAACAGGCTTCCGCCCGCCATAAGCTCATAGGGATTCAAGTCAAAATATTCGCATACCTCAATGGTTTCCTGCCTTACGGGTATGCTTTTTAAGTCTGCGACCAGTCCGACACTGTTATCTGCTGCCAGCTCCCAAAGGCCTCCAAAGATGCCTCCCTCTCTTGCCGCATGCAGACAGCTTGCGCCGGACTTAGCGGCGGTAGCGGCCTCCGACAGTATAGAGCCGTATTGCCAAAAGTCCGCCGCTTCCTCCACAATATCGGACGGGTATCTCGCTTTAAGCTTCTCCCGGCTGCTCTCTGCAATCACCGCAGTCCCCTCAAGCCCAATCCATTTTGTCATGACAATATACTCTCCCGGCGACGCACCCGCGCGCTTTTGCGCAAATCCTCCGGCAAAATCCGGCAAATCCGCCCGCGTGCCTGCTGCGTCAGCCATGCATACCGCCGTTGGCATATCCACCCACGGCAGCACCTGCACATTCACATTCAAAATCGGGAAATGCAGACTGTCCGCCTGACGCACCGCCTCCGCCGTCAGCTCCCGCACCTTTATCTCGCGCAGCCGCCCGGGCACCAAAAGCGAGAGAACCGCAAAGCCCCCGGCACATGCGCCGCACCGCGCCGCAATACTGTTAAGCGCCGCGCGGTACGCTCTTATGGCGGCATGTCTGCCTGATGCGGACGCCTGCGCACAAATACGGGTATTTTCGCCACAAGGAAAAACGGCGCAGAAATTCCCCATTTCTGCACCATCGTAAATTTCCCTTGTTTCGGATGTATTTGCTTTTATCACTTTCACTATCGAACGCTCATACACGTCCCCGCTAAGCTTTCCGTAATTCATAAAATCCCCATCACAATTTTTATGGTTCGCCCGCAAGCTCCGCCGCCTGCTGCGCCTCAAGCTCCTGCTGCGCAAGCGCCTGATAATACGCCTCCAAATCCGCCTGCTGCTGTGCCGCCGCCGCAATCTCTGCCTTGATTGCCGCCGCCTCCGCCTTGCAGGTGTCGATGCTTCCCGACGCGATTGCCGCCTGTATACGCGCGGCATACGCTGCGTTATCAGTGCTCACGCCCACAACGGCAGACCTCGGAGATACCTTGTAGGTGCTCTTGTTAATCACCTCGCGGCTTACCTCCTCGCCGTTCTCCTCGACAATCTTCCAAAGCTGCGCCGTGTAGCCGATATGCGCGGACGACACGTCAATGTAGCCGACCGACTGGCTTTCCGACGCCGTGATAACCTCATAGTCAGGCTGTGTCACCGACAATGTTTCGCTCTCATAGCGCACCTTGTGGGTTGCAGCCCTCTCCTCTACCCCGTAAATCGTGAAGGTAATCGTCTTGTTCGACGTGCTTCCTTCTATATAAATCGGATAGTTAAGGTTATTTACAAATTTAAAATCCTTTCCGGACGACTCCGCAATCGCGGCATCCATCGAAGGCTCCACATACGTCACAATCATGGAATGGTTGTTTCGCTCCGTAACATCAAGCTCCGACAAAAGCACCGCGTTGTAAAGCGTGGTCGACACCTGGCAGATGCCGCCGCCGATGCTCTCCACAACCTTTCCGTTCAGATATGAGCCTGCGGGATAGTAACCGTTCGCCTCAGTGAAGGGCTTTATCGTTTCATAGGTTGAAAATTCCTCGCCCGGATAAACAATCGTCCCGTTTATCAGACTGCAGCCGTTCTCCACATTTTTGCATCTTGCGGAGCTGCTTGTGGAATAGCTTGTCGTAAACGTCCCAAGCACATCCTTAATCTTTGAAAGCTCATCCTCGCTTCCCATCGGCTCGGTCACGTCCACCGCCAAATCAATCGCGGCGTCCTGATAATCCCAATCCCCGGTAAGGTACTCAACAATTTTCACCAGCGATTCCTCAACATTTATCGCCTCGCCCGTCTGACCCTCTGAAATGGTAAAGCTTCCGTTTACGCGCGTCATGGTCGCGTTCTCGGCGGGAATGTCATATTCCGCGCACTGCTCCTCAAGCACCGTCCTCACGGCGTCCTCATCAAGCGACAGCTCAAGCTCATATACCTGATTTCCCTTCTTTAAATCCTGTATCGCCTTGTAACGCTTGATAAAGTTTCCCTTTTTGCCAAGCGCCGCCGCTTCCTCCACGACCTCCGTATTGTCCCATTGAAGCCCTAAATCGCCTGCGGTCACTGCAACATAGCAATCACCCACCACGCCAAACGTAACTCTTCTGTTTTTTAAGCCCTCAACGAACTCGTTCACCGTTTCGTAAGCCTCGTCAGCCGTCATTCCCGAAAGCTCGATTTCTCCTATGTAAATACCGTTTAAAATGGTATCGTTTTCCTCCCTTGCCTGCGCCACCTTAGCATCACCTGCGGGTGCAAGGATTGGCAAAAGCGCCAATAACGCAGCCGTACACAGCCATTTTCTCAAATACCTTTTCATAATGCTTCTCCTCCTCTCCATTTAATTTTCCTGAACCCCTTGTATAATATATTCCAAATATATTATAATCAAAGAGTACGGTAAATCCGGCTACCCCACAACGCTTACGACCAGGGGCACCACCATACAAAGCACTAAAACAACCGCAATAACAGCCGCAATGGTACGCTGTGTTTTCTTATTATTCATGTTCATTTTGCGCTGTTCACCCCTTTTCCGAATGGAGATTATTATATATGAATTTTATTATCATTGCAAGCTTTTCAATTTTTTGTGTTGTATTTTTTTTCGCACGCCGCCGCGTCGACCGCATTGAAGCAAAACGGGACAACGCCTTTTGGGAGCGCGAAAGGCAGGCTAATTTCACGAGGAAAAAGCCTCTTGTCAATTTAAACTACATCACAATCCCCGACCGGCTTTTAAATATGGAGCCGGCATTCACGACAGATGCGCTCAATGCCTGCTTAAAGACCCTGAACGACTTGTCCGAATACCGGATTGTAAACCTGACCGGCTACACCAACACTGACCTCAAGCTTGAATACGGCACTGCCAATATTACTATATTAAGCGATTTCGATTTACATTACACAAATCTTGTGACCTGCCTGCAAAAGCTCGCCGAGCTGCTTCACGAAAACGGCGACGACGCGCTTGCCGTTACCGTGCTTGAGTTTGCGGTTTCCACGGGCACGGACGTGAGCAAGTCCTATTATCTTCTTGCCGATTTATATGACGCGGCAGGCGCTCACGAAAAAATCGCCGGCTTAATCGACGCTGCCGGAGAGCTTCGGTCGCTTTTAAAGGACAGCATCGTGCAGAACCTGAAGGAGCGGTTATAGAGCTATTGCTTTCCTTTATACGACCGGTCAAGATAAATCAGGTTCATTTCGTAATCCTGCTTGTTTTTTTGGTTCATGGTGGAGAGCATAAGCCCCGCAAAGAAGGACTGCATTGCCGCAAGATACACAAAGCAGCAGACTATCAGCGTCGGGAACCTGTCCACATAGCCTGTCGAGAAATATTCTCCCAAAACCGGCGCAAGAAACAGAGTCGAAAGCACTGCAAGGATTACCGCAATCCATGTGAAAAACTTCATCGGCTTATAATTTTTGTAGAGCTTTACAATCGTCAGCAGCACCTTTATCCCATCGGAATAGGTATTCAGCTTCGACTCGCTCCCCTCAGGTCTGTCGCGGTATTGGATGATAACATTCTCAACACGCATGTTTTTGTCTATGGCGTGGATGCTCATCTCCGTTTCGATTTCAAACCCCTTGGAAAGCACGGGGAAGGATTTCACAAACTGATAGCTGAACGCGCGGTAGCCTGTCATGATATCCCGGATATCGCTTTTAAACATGCTGTTGATTGCGCCGCGCACAAGCGAATTTCCAAAGTTATGAAAGGGACGCTTATTTTCCTCAAAATAGGAGGAGGAAAGCCTGTCTCCGACCACCATATCCGCGTTTCTCTCCAGGACTGCCTCGCACAGCTTCGGCGCCTCGTCCGCCGGGTAGGTGTCGTCGCCGTCCGTCATAATATAGCATTTTGCGTCAATCTCGCGGAACATGCGCCTTATAACGTTGCCCTTTCCCTGCTGATATTCATAGCGCACCACTGCGCCCGCCTTCCTTGCGATTTCGTCCGTTCCGTCCTTTGAATTGTTGTCGTACACGTATATCACGGCGTCAGGCAGCGCCGACTGAAAATCCTTTATCACCTTTTCGATTGTCTTACTTTCGTTATAGCATGGTATCAATACCGCTATCTCATCCATAGAAAACCTCCATTCCGTGCTCATTTTGTTCATTTTAGCATAAATTACCTGTATAATAAATAGGAAATTTACGGTTTTTGCACGTTTTTTAATTCTGCTTATTCCTGATGCGCAGCTCCTTAAAAAAGGTCTTAAGAAGCGCCGAGCACTCCTCCTCCATCACGCCGCGCTCTGCCTGCACCTGATGGTTAAACTCAGGCATATCGAGAATGTTCAAAACAGAGCCGGCACAGCCCGCCTTTGGGTTCATGCACGCCATAACCACACGCGGTATGCGCGCCTGGACGATTGCGCCCGCGCACATCTGGCACGGCTCAAGCGTAACATACATGGTGCAGTCCTCAAGCCGCCAGTCGCCGATTACCCTGCTCGCGCGCCTGATTGCGATAATCTCCGCGTGCGAGAGCGTATTTTTATCCGTGTTTCTGCGGTTATAGCCTCTGCCGATAATTTTGTCCTCATGCACAATCACACAGCCGATCGGCACCTCCCCGAGGGCATATGCTTTTTTTGCCTGTCTGTATGCCTCCCTCATGTATTTTTCGTCCGGCGTCAAATCCGCTTTTCTTCCACTCACTGCCACCACCATTGAAATACCCTTGTCTTAATTTTAAATTTTACCGTTTTCGTACCGCAAAAGTCGCCTTTGCCTCTTATATAAAGCTTTGCCGTGCCTTTCTTTACGTTGTTTTCATAACCCGTAATCTCATAAGCCTCCCCCTCCGTTAGCTCCTCACCCTTGTAGAGAACCGTAAGCCCTGTCAGGGAATCCGGCTCAATCGCGCTGCCGGTGTAGGTCTGCGCCGAAACAGCCGCCTTCGCCTTGCCGATGCCGTACGCCGACACGCGGTAGTCGCCGGATACCGTGCCGTAATACGCGCCATCCTCCGCCGCCGCGACCGTGATGCGCAGCGTTGTTCCGGGCTGCACGATATCCGTTTTAAGAATCTCCTCGCCCGTTTCCGCGTCAGTGCAGGTTACTGACGTTTTATCATAGTCCTTCCCTGCCGAAAGCTTCTTCCCGTCCGTGTCCGTGATGGTAAAGCCCGTGACATGGCTGCCCGCCTTACCGGTATAGAGCCTGTCCTTTGCCGTAAGGGTAAGATTTCCGATATCCTGCCGCACAATGCTGAATTTCTCACTGATCGTGCCCTTGTAGCTGCCCTTTCCCCGGATAACCACGGTGGGCGCCTTCACATCGGACGCGTCCGCAACGGCTTTGTTATTCTTATATGAAAGCGTATAGTCCGTACCCTCCGTAAGAAGCGTGCCCTTACAGTACACCTTAATCCCCGGCTTGCTGCCGCCCTTCGCATATGGAACCTCACTCTCGTCAAAGCTCACGCTCATAAGCGCGCTCTCGTCGCTTTCCATATTATATTTTATCTGAAAGCTGACCCGTTTTTGCCCCTTGTATCCGTTAGTGCCGGTTATGATGACCGCAGCCTTTCCCGGCGCCGTATTGTTCTCGTATGACAGCGTATAATCCTCGCCCTCCGTAAGCGTGCTGCCGCCAAGGCTGACCACAGGCTTTGGCTGCGCCGCTTCGCCGTCGTAGTAAACCGCGGCAATGCTTTTCACCCTTGCCTTTGCTATAGACACCTTCGCCGCGTCCTCGTCAGACTCCGCAAGTATTTCAAAATAAAGCGTTTGGCTGCCCGTATAGCTGCCCTTGCCCTTCACGATTACCGCAGGCTTTTTTGACTGCTCCGTCACGTCCGCAGACACCTTAACATTATTTTTATAGGAAACTGTGTAATCCTCCCCCTCTGTCAAAAGCAGGTTCCGGTCATAAACGGCAAGGCTCTGCGTAAGCGCCGCTCCCGTGTATGTCAAGTCCCTTACTCCCGTCACCCAAAATCCGTCAATGTATACAAAAACCGTACATTCCGCGCTGATTTCCCCGATTGCCGCCGTAAGCGTGACAATCGCCGTTTCCGAAGCGCAGACTGCGTAAATTTTATTGTCAGAGAAGTAACAGATTTCCTTTCCGTCCGCGCCAAATATGACAGTGGTGTCATTTTTCTCAGTGAGCGTCAGCGCATTTCCTTCGCTGTCACATGCCGACCACACAAGCTCGCCCTCTGCGGGATAATCAGCCGGCTCCGGCACAATCTCAAGCTCCGCATACGCATCCCTTACAAGCTCAATATATCCGCTCGTCGCCGTAAGCGCCAAAAGCACGGGCTTTGTGGTAATCGTAAACGCCGTTGTGTCATCAAGCTCTGATGAAAGCCCGTTTATTGTGACGATAAGCTTATAGCCGTAACAGGTGTCCGGCTCCGCCGTGCTGTCGGTATATTCTCCCTGAGAAAGACCTTCGGCGATACATTCATAGCTTTCCGCCTCACTGTCCGAAACCGCGCTTCTATATATGGAGTAAACCCGTCCGTCCTCCTGCTCCCACGAAAGAGCGACACGCGTCATATCATCCTCTCGCGCAAGCTCCGAAACCTTTGAAAATGCCACAGGCGCAGGCAGAGCCTTGACCTGCGTCACACTCGCCGCCTCAACGGTCTGAAGCTCCCCGTCCTCATCCGTATAGCAGGAAAGCACACAATATCGGTACAGGTTTCCCGCCTCCACGCTTTCATCAGCATAATCCGTTGCATCAACGTCCGCTTCCGCAAGCAGGGCAAATTCTCCGTCCGCTTCCGCGCGTTCAATATAATATCCCTCTGCTCCTGCCGCCGTTTCCCACGCAAGGCTTACACCCTCTCCCACCGTATACTGCGCCTCAGTCAGAAGCGCCGCCTCGGGGAATGTCGACAGCGCTTCTGACTGCGCCGTTTCTCCCTCAACGCGCCCGCCATTACTGTCAATCGCAACCGATGTCAGGCTGTAATAATATGTTTTACCCTTGGCCACAGTGTCGGTATAGCTGCCATCGGAAGCGTCCACGCAGGCTATCTGCTCACCCTCGCTTTCCGTATCATCGCTTCTGTAAATTTCCACCTCGTCCACGCCGGAGCCTGAGCCCGCGCTAAAGCTCAGCACAAGAGCCTGCGCATAATCATATTCAGCGCCGTCAAGGCTTACCGCGTCAGGCGTTATGCAAAATACAATTGTCGAGGACGTGTAAATGGAATTACCGTCCTCATCGTATGCCGTTACATAATACTGATGCTCGTCGCAGGGCAAATAGCTGCCGCTGCTGCTGTTCACACTCGCCGTCATGCTTGCGGCTGTAGTCGTCGGCAGAACGTACAAGCTGCCGTTTACCCTATGACGCAGCTTATAAGTCGCCGCACCGTCCACGCTAAGCCACTCAAAATACGCCGAGGTATAGCTTACCCGGCTCCACACCAAATCCCTGTTTACGCACGCCTCGCCCCAGTCCGAATACTCATCGCCCTGCTTTGCGCGCACCCGGTAATAATAGTACCCAAGCTCCCAATCGCTTGTGTCCGCAGTATAGGAAAGCTCATCGTCCGAAGCGTACTCCGCAAGCTGCACGTATTCCTCCCCGTCAAGCGGAAGATACCAAAGCTCATAGCCCTCCGCGCCATCCACGCTCTCCCATTCCAGCACAGCCTCATATCCGTCATACGATGAAAGCTCAAAATCCGGCGCGCTGACCGTACCGTCCACGGTTTTGCTTACCGCATCCGAGGCGTTTGCCGTATCGCCGTAAACAGCGTCAACACGGTAAAAATATTCCGCTGTCTTACGCTCCGAAATCATATCCGTGAAGGTTCTGACCGTACTGTCCGTGTCGGCAATCAGCTCGTAGTTTTCGCCGTCCTCCGAGCGATAAATCCGGTAGCCGTCCACATCGGTACATTTCGTCCACCTTATCGTAACTGTCGGATAATCGTCAAAGCCCTGCGCGTCCGTAGCGCTGATGCTCTTTATCTCAGGCGTTTCCTCCACATCGTCGCAGTCAACCGTAAGCGCGTTAATCCTGAATGTCCTGTCATAATCAAAGCCGTCAGTCCACGATGTCAGCCCCGAGGAATAAAAGCTCTCTCCCGACGCGCCCGTATGCACGCCCTCGCAGCTTCCGTCAGAGGATGTGGCCGTATAGCTTCTGTCAAAATACAAATAAGGCTTTGTGTCCGGAAATGTCAGCACAATCGCCACGTAATCATCGACGTCAAGCTCAACCGGCGTGTCAAGCTCTATCGTGTAAAGCCCCGTATAACCTGTAGTTCCCGTCTGCGCCTCGTCAAGCATCGCCGTGCCGCTTGTCGGATCCGTCACCACGCCGTCCTCCATATCGGGATTTTTGTAAATCTGAAGCTCATAATCCACCGCCGAGGTTCCTATCAGAAATGACACCGCCGTCAGTTTTTCGCGCACGGCATTCTCACTCTTCAACTGATATACCTGCGCCACTCTCCTCACCGCTATCGAAGCGCCCGCATACGCCGTGTTTCCCCAAAAATAATTGTTGTCATATTTGGAGCTGTCGCAGACCGTAAAGGCGTACACGGGGTTTCCCGAGCCAAGCGACACATCCTCATAGGATATGTAGTAATAGCCGCCGTCGCCGCCGCTCTCTCCCCAACTGTTCCTGATAATCCATGCCCCGTCGCTTTCAGGCTGTCTGTCCTCGTTGAAGTTTTCCTTTGAATATGTATCGTCCCAGCCGACCGCCATAATCGCGTGGTTAGTGCTTGACGAGTTGCTATCGTTGTAATACGCTCCTGTATCGCTGTTTAAATATTCCGAGCTGTGATAATATGACCATGACACCGCGCCGTAATCCGTAATCATTTGCTTGACGACCTTGATTGCATCTGATTTATCAGACGCGCCCGAAAAATTGTAGCTGTACGCGTTTTCAAGATATATCTGCGCATCCTGCGCGTCAGTCCGCTCCAACGCGTCAGGCAGCTCGTCCTCATCATACGGATAGTCCTCCTCCGACGCGCCGCCGTTCCAATTCATCAGGCGCACCACGCCCTTCATGTCGTTGCCGCCATGCGTCAGATAATATCTTTCGGGAGTGTGCGTCATGGTGTCGTCGTCTGCGTTTTCAAGCACGTCGCAGCCCGTGTTATACGCAAAATATGCAAGATGGCGCTCGGAAAGGTCGGCGTCGTCCGTGGAAACGTCCATATCCCTGACCATGGACACCTCCATCGCTCCAATCAGCGAAAAGCTCCAGCATGCGCCCCAGCTTCCCTGATTCCTTACTGCGGGAAGATAGCCCTCGTCCCTTGCGTCGTAGCTTTCGGGAAGATCTTCCTCTTCATCCTCACCGCTTGAATTGTACGACTGAAACAATCCGCTTTCGGCGCTTTGACCGTTAAGGAGCCTTTCGGTAAATTCATCCTGATTTTCGTCATATGGAACGTTTTCCGGCTCAAGCTCCTCAGGGCAGACATACTCCGGCTCTTCCTCTTCCTCGTCTGTTGCCGCCTCCTCAGCCGTTTCCTCTTCGGTTGTTTCCCCCTCTGATGTTTCCCCCTCGGTTGTTTCCCCCTCAGTCGTTTCCCCCTCGGTTGTTCCCTCTTCGGTTGTTCCCCCCTCGGTCGTTTCCTCCTCTGAGCCGTCCTGCTCCGTCGCGGCTTCCTCAAGCTCTGATGCGGTTTCCGTGTTCTCTTCGTCTGTCCGCGCCTCAGCAGGCTCCTGCCCGGAAGCTTCATTTTGAGTTTCATCTTGAGCTTCATCTTGAGCTTCATCCTGAACTTCATTTTGAGCCGCATAGAGCAGCGGCTCCGAAAAAGAGCACAGCGCAAGCAGCGCCGCCAAATTCCACGCCGCCAAGCTCCTTATGTGCCTTTTTACGAAGTTCCTCATAAAATCTCCATTCCCTGTTAAATCTGCACATACGCTATCACTGTATGTGCTTCATCCGTTCCAATCTATCATGCAGCATTTTCATATAAGCAAGTCCGTCCGCATCCGTTATCTCACGCCCCGAACGGAAATATCTGACACGTGTGTCATTTTTATCCTTCTGCGGCGCGCCTGTCCGCTTTCCGCTCTCCAAAACGCGCGCAAGCTGCTTTATCGTGCCCTCGCTTCCGTCTATCATGCTTACTTGTGCGGGAATGATTTTGCGGAAGCTGTCCTTAAAGTAATTAAAGTGCGTACAGCCGAGCACCAGCTCGCCGTATTTTTCAAGCGCATAGCCCGAAAACGCGGACAGAAGATAGCGCTCCACCGCCTCAGAGGCGAACTCACCGCGCTCCGCAAATTCCACAAGCCCCGGCAGTGCAATCAAATCGACCAAATGCTCATCGTCGACACGCTTTACCAGATTTTTAAGCTTCTCCTCTCTGACCGTGAGCGGCGTGGCTGCCACCAGCACGCGCTTACCCCGGCTTTGAGCTACCGCAGGCTTTATGGCAGGCTCAATTCCAATAATCGGCATTTCATATTTTTGCCGCATCACGTCCGCCGCCGCCGCCGTCGCCGTATTGCACGCAATCACCACCGCCTTGCAGCCCTGCCGCGTCATAAAGCGCATCACATTGTCCACCAGCTCCACAACCTGCTCCCGCGATTTCGTGCCGTAGGGCACATTGTCCGTGTCCGCATAAAACAGATATTTTTCATTCGGAAGCGACTCAAGCGCCTGATGGAGCAGCGTCACTCCCCCTATTCCGGAATCAAATATACCGATATTCATTTGCAGCTCCTCCTTCTATTCAAGGTCGGTCCGCAAAATTCCGGTCTGCGAATAAAGCTCTTTTTTATCTATACGTTTGCAAATCTGCTCCATACGGCGGTCGAGCTGGCTGATAATCTCAGCGCAATACTTCAGCTCCTCTGAAATTCCCTCCGCGTTCTCAATATCCTTCTTATACTTCATTTTGTGCTCAAGGCTTGCCCAAAAATCCATCGCTATGGTGCGAAGCTGCACCTCCACGCGCCTATGCTTTTTTTCATCCGTCATGAAAATGGGAATGTCCAAAATGAGATGGAGGCTGCGATAGCCGTTCGGCTTCGGGTCTGCTATGTAATCCTTTTTTTCGATTAATGTGATGTCGTCCTGCGCCACAAGGCAGTCCGCCAGCATATAAATGTCCTCCGTGAAGGAGCATATCACGCGGATTCCCGCAATATCATTCAGATTTTCCCTTATATTTTCTATCGTAAAATCCTGACCGTTTCTTTGCAGCTTGCCGTAAATGCTCTCCGGCGATTTCAGTCTGCTCTTAATCGACTCAAACGGGTTCCTGCTGTGCAGAAGGGAAAGCTCCTTATTCAGCACCTCAAGCTTTGTGCGCACCTCAAGCATTGCGCACTCATACTGCATCATCAGCTTCTGAAACGGAACCGCCATTTCCTCAAACTTATCAAACTGCTCCCTGCTTAATGTATATTCCAATCTGTTATCCATTTTTACTCCATTCCTTTTTAATCCATTCCCAAGCCCTCTATATATAATAAGCTTTGCTTCTTAGTGATTTTATCATTTCATACGCCAAAAAGCAACGGAACTTTGCCAAACGGAGCTTTTACGTCAAAACTTTTGCCGGGCAAAAGTTTTGACGGGCAAAATCTTTGCCTTTGGAAAGGCTTGACAAAGGCAAACGCATTTAGTAAAATATCTGTTGTCGGTGCGCCGACCAATGCCCGGATAGCTCAGTCGGTAGAGCAGAGGACTGAAAATCCTCGTGTCACTGGTTCGATTCCGGTTCCGGGCATTATGCGGGTGTAGTTCAATGGCAGAACACCAGCCTTCCAAGCTGGACACGTGGGTTCGATTCCCATCACCCGCTTCTTTGTTCGTATAAAAAGCCTTGATTTTTCAGGCTTTTTTTTATGCGTATCAAAAGTTTGACAATCCATGTCGGAATGTATAAAATAATGCTGTTGCCCCAACCTTTTCATTTTATGGAAAGGAGGTGAAAAAATGGCAACAATCTTCTCTATAATCCAGTCTGTTATTACTGGAGTTGTGATACATATCATCAACAAGCTGATTGATAAGATTCACGACGAGAAATAGCCGTGTAGCCTGCGTAAAAGGCAAGCCCCTTGGAACCGACATTCCAAGGGGCTGTTTTTGTTGCCAATGACAACGATCTTCTCTATAATAAATATCAATTACTACAACACATATGATACCACACGCTCACGGAAAAATCAACAATCAAATTTAATGGCATTTTGCTGATTTCTTTGAGAATAATTTTCTCTGCCCCTTGACAAGCTGCCGCATATCATATATACTGTTATAGTCTGATGTGGACGCGTTATATGCGATAGTGGCGTAGTTGGTAACGCGCGACCTTGCCAAGGTCGAGACCGCGGGTTCGAGCCCCGTCTATCGCTCTAAAAAAAGGAAACCTTAGTATTAAGGTTTCCTTTTTTGATGTCATTTTCTTTTTTCACCCGTTACCGAAAAAATCACCCAGTTT
>JAJQDE010000042.1:2319-91441 GCA_021202335.1 Lachnospiraceae bacterium | reverse complement strand
GCGTTATATTATATACAACTTATTCAAGATTTTCAAGTATTTCAAGACTTTTAAAATTCCTGTCAAACGTCCTGCTGCATATTTTGCGGCAAAAGGCTCTAAGCTCATCCAAAATCTGCGGCTTGACGTTAAAGGAAAACACCTTCTCCGAGGGCATGTCCATAATATATGTAACCGTATAGGCGGCGCTTTCGCTCAGCCCGTCGCTGCCGCTGATTCCCGGGAACTCCCCGTTGAGCATGACTGCCTTCAGCTCAAATATGCACCGCACAAGCCTGTCCTCAAAGCTGTCGGAAATAAGCGCCCGAAGCGACTGATACAAAAGCTTCAACATTCCCGTTTCATCATTGTTTTCCCTTGTATAATAGTCACACAGCTCAAGAAAATACATTCCATAATACGCCCCTGTAAAGTCCGAGCGCAAATCCTCAAAATAATTTAAAATCTCCGCCTCCGACATGTTATAGGAGCTTCTCCCCTCATAAAGCCTGAAGCGCCCGAAGGAAAACAGACTCGTAGGAGCCATAAGACGATTCCCCGGCCGCCTTGCCCCCCTTGCAAACGCGGATATTTTTCCCCGTTCCTTTGTGAGCATGACCACCCGCCTGTCGTATTCACCAATCGGCTCTGATTTTAATATAATCCCCGTAAGAATTACGAAATCCTGCATCCCCGCGCTCATTTGTTTCTCCTGCCCCGTTTCCGGCGTCGTCCCTGTGTTCCCGTTCCTTGTAATTCAGGTAATCAAGCACCTGCCCCGTCTGCATAAACCTGTTCCACTCATCCTCGTACATTTTGACCCTTCCCTTTCCGTAAAGCTTTCCAAATAGGACTGAATTAAAATGCAAGCTCAAAAGCCTCACAGTTAGGGTGTGCTTATAAAAATTTTTTATTCACTCGTTTTTTCCCGCATCATAGCCAAAATTTTTAATGAGGAAATCGCTGTCGCGCCAGTCCTTTTTGACCTTAACCCAAAGCTGAAGATTGACATGCTGCTCAAGCAAATCCTCTATTTCAGGGCGCGCAAGCGACCCGATTTTTTTTAACATCTGCCCGCTTTTTCCTATGATAATTCCCTTATGCGAGTCGCGCTCACATATTATCGTGGCTTCGATATCCACTATTTTCCTGCGGTATTTCATGCTCTCTATCACGACCGCCACGCCATGAGGAATTTCATCGTCGATGCTGCACAGCACCTTCTCGCGAATCAGCTCCGCCACAATCTGGCGCGTGGGCTGATCCGTCACGGTGTCCTCATCGTAAAAGGCGTGCGCATACGGAAGATACTTCATAATCTGCGCAATCAGCTCCTGCGTATTCTCGTTTTTGAGCGCCGACACCGGGACAACCTCCGCAAAATCAAGCTGTTTTCTGTATATATCGATACAGCTCAAAAGCTGCTCCCTTTTCACCGTGTCAATCTTGTTTACCACAAGGATTACGGGCGCTCTGAGCGACTTAAGCTGCTCTATGATATGCCGTTCCCCCGCGCCGATATAATCCGTGGGCTCGACAAGCCACAGCACCACGTCCACCGCTTTCAGGCTTTGCCACGCCACATTCACCATATAATTTCCCAGCTTGTTTTTCGACTTATGAATACCCGGCGTATCCACAAACACAATCTGCCCCTCGTCCGAGGTATAGATTGTCTGAATACGGTTCCTGGTAGTCTGCGGCTTATTTGACGTAATCGCAATCTTCTGTCCGATAAGACAGTTCATCAGCGTGGATTTTCCCACATTCGGCCTGCCTATCAGCGACGCAAAGCCCGATTTATAATTTTCATTCATTTATATTAATCCCCCATTCCTGTTCAAGCCCGGCAGCCGAACAGATTCTGCACTTCCATAAACAATTCCCTGTTTTCTTCTATCGCCTGACCGTTTCCTACCACGCACACGGCGTCCTGCTCCAAAATCGCGTCCACAAGCCCCGCCAGCGCCCTGATATCATCCCGTGTGCAGCAAAGCAACTCGTCTCGCTCCTTTTGTATCTCGTCAAAATCCAAATTGGAGAGATACGCGCCCAAGGAGCGAACTCCCTTGACGGCAGGCGTCATCGGCATGTCCAGATCGCTGACCGCACCGATAATATATTTTGTCATAGTGCGCTCATCCGCATCAAACGCTCTTAAATAATCGCCCGTTTTTTCAAAAATGTCAATCGTCTTTTTAAGATTCGGGTCCCGATAGGAAACAAGATAGCTGTCGCCCGTCTTTCCAAAGCTGCATGAGCAGCCGTACGCCCCGCCCTTTACACGCACGTTAATCCAAAAATAATCATACCCCAAAATCACCTTAAGCACACGCAGCGCGCCGGTGTAGCGGTAGTCCGTGCCTGTCCGGTAATTTCCGGCTCTGCACACATACTGTATCTGTGCAGAGGTCTTAAACGCCTCGTTTTTAAGCTTCGGCGTAAGACCAAAGCGCTCCTTTCTGACATCCTGCGTAAACAGCGCCCCCTTAAGCTCCGGCACCAGCGGCGCAAGCTCCGTATAGCCTTCCTCCGTGGCAGTCAGGTCGACCATAAGGTTCTCCGGGCGGAAGATGCATTTCATAAGCATATCCAGCTTTCCTATCAGCTCATCGCGGCAGCCCTCAAAATCGGCCGTAAGCCGCTCAAGCAGCCTGTAGCACGGAATACCGCTCACAAGCTCGGAAACTGCCGCCGTTTCGCTGAAATACGACATTGCCCGCACTGCTGCAACGGACTGCCCCGCCTCGGACATATTTCCCTGCATTCTCGACTTAAGCTCCTCCAATATCTCCAAAATTCTGTCCGCATCCGTGAGTCTTGAAGAGAGCATAATCTCCTTCATCAGCGTAAGCGCCGCGCCTATTTCATCATACATCGCCTTTGTTTTCAATTCAAAGGTCAGCTTATACTCGTCAAGCTTTTTCGCATTCACATAAGTGTTTACGGAGCTTGTGATGCCGCCCGTGTGAATATTCATTTCATTGCACAGCTCGCCATACGAATACGCCGCCGTATCAACATATCCCAAAATATTTTTGAGCACCCCGATATAGGCAAACAAGTCCCCGGGAATGTTCGACGCGTCAAAAATGAGCCTGATATACGCAATCCCGTTTGTCTGCACATCATGGAAAAGCACCTTGGTGCCGTCGGTTTCGCGAAGCTCATTGATAAACGGCTCCGCCTCCTTTTTCATGTCGGCTCTCGTAAGCATCGGTATCTTTGCAAGCGCCTCCGGGGAATCCTCCGCCTCCTGAAAGCGGTGCAGCTCTTTGGTTTTTTCAACGATTTCTTTAATCTGCGCATCGCTCAGACTGTTTTTGTACGCCGCAAGCTGCGCGGCAAGCGCCTTTTCCTTCTCTGCCGTAAGCCCCTCCTTAGGGGAAACCACCACGACCGATTTATGCGTATTGCCCAGCAGATATTTCTCAATCAGGCTCTCAAAATATCCCGTATTGATTTTTTGCTTAAGCTCACGGTAAATGTCAACCGCCTCAAGCATGTCAAAGGGCATACTGTCGTCATAAAGCCACGAATCAAACATTTGAAGCCCGTACATCAGGCCCTTGGGATAAGAGCCGAAATCCGCCTCCCGATACCTGAATTCATAGTAATTTAAGCCTGCAAGCAGCGCCTTCCTGTCAATCCCCTCCCGCACAAGCCGCGTAAGCTCCTGCTCTATCGTTTCCACAAACATGTCCTTCTGCGCCGCATCCGCGTTTTTTGAAACAATGGAAAAATACGGCTGGTAAATGCCGTTATCGTAAACGGAATAAATCTCCGTTCCGATATTTTTATGAATGAGGGCAAGCTTAACGGGCGCTGCCGACGATGAGCAGATTGCGTATTCGAGAACAGGCATCGCAAAATAAAGCTCCTTATCCAGGCTGGTGCTTATCACCACATTATAGGAAAGGTAAGCGCCGTCCTCCGCGGACTCCCCCTCCATGACCGGATATTCCTTTTCGACCGTCACGGGTCTTTCAAACGGTTTTTGCAGCGCAAGCGCGGAATTAATTTCAAGCCTGTCAAAATGGCTCAGATAATTTTCATCCAGCCACTCAAGTTTCTCTGCCATATCCATGTTGCCGTATAAATAAATCCAACTGTTTGACGGATGGTAATACCTTTGATGAAATTCCAAAAAACGCTCATACGTAAGCGTCGGTATTTCATCAGGGGCGCCTCCCGATTCGACGCCATATGCCGTGTCAGGGAAAAGCGAGTTCATTACCTCCCTGTCGTTAATCTCATCCGGCGAGGAAAAGGCACCCTTCATTTCATTGTAAACCACGCCGTTTATCGTGATGGGGGCATCCTCATCCTCCATCTCATAATGCCATCCCTCCTGCATGAAAATTTTCTCTTCCTTATATATATTCGGGTAAAAAACCGCATCCAGATATACATGCATCAGGTTTTGAAAATCCCTGTCATTGCAGCTTGCCACGGGATACACCGTCTTGTCGCTGTATGTCATGGCATTGAGAAATGTATTGAGCGAGCCTTTCACAAGCTCCACAAACGGATCCTTTACGGGAAAATCCCTTGAACCGCACAGAACGGTATGCTCGATTATGTGCGGCACGCCCGTAGAATTTTCGGGCGGCGTCCGAAAGCCGATGCAGAATACTTTATTTTCATCATCATTGCTTAGCAGCGCAATTCTTGCTCCTGTTTTTTTGTGCCTTAAAAGCAGGCTCATGGAGCCTATATCCTTTATTTCTCTTTCTTCGATTACCTCGTAAGCCGTCAAGGCTTCAATTTTTTTCACTATATACCCCCATTCCTCTATTGCCGTGAGTGTCGGACTTTTCAGACTATATTTAATATCATCAGCGCAAGCTTTGATATTGAAATATCCTCAATAATCATCTGCTGCGCCTTTACCTGTTCCCGATATTCCCCGCAGAAACGCTTTACGGGGCACGCCTCATGCACCCACTTTTCCTTAACTCTGCCGCCAAAGCCCTTTTTTTGTTTTTTATAACAGACCCTGACGGAAAGCTTAAGCTGCTCAAATATTTTGTACGTAAAAGAATCCGGGTCCAATGTTATCAGATGCTCGTATATTTTCTGATTCAGGTCCGTGTCCTTTGCGATATGCCCGGTAATAATCGACTTGAATTTAAAGGGTGCGTCCTCTCTTTCCAATATTTCAGTATAGGTCAGCTCCCTGCCAAAATATACATTTCCGGTATCTTGGATTACATATTTAAAATTATCATTCTGCATCTGCGGCACCCTCAATATAATCAATATGATCTGCGGAAAGCTTTACCGCCTCCCTTACCTTCGACTCGTCAACGCCCAGCTCGTCCGCGACCTCTTTCACGCTGACCTTTCGAATCAGGTTATCATAAATCTCCTTTGCCTTGTCATTTACCTCATTTACCCTGTTCAATACATTTTCATGAGCCTGCCGGCTGTCGGACTCGTCGCCGATGCACTCCTCCATGGCGTTCATAACCATTCTGACAAGAAAGCCCTCCACCTCGTCAATCCCTTCAACGCAGTCAAGCATATTGACCGCTGCGGACAGCGCCACGTTTCCCTCGCCTATCAAATCCTCAACCAAAACGCCCTGTCCCGCATAAAGCTTTGATATTTCCACCACGTCCGGCAGATAAATTTCAACCAGCTTTTCCTGCGCAGCTTTGTCGTTTGCAAGCGCCGACATCATAATAGCACGCTTTTCCCCGTCCGACAAGACAGGAAGCTGCTCAAGCTCCTCCAAAAACATATCGAGAAAGCTTTTGTCCTCTCCCGAAAGATATTCCTGCGCATCCGACGGCTCGTCAATTCCGATATGGTTATTCCTGAAATAATCCTCTATCAGCGCAAGCTGCTTTCCGTCCGGCTCCCAGCCCTCAAACTCCTCGCTAATCTGAACGCGCGTCAGCATGTTTCCCTGCAGACGCGCCGTGTCCTTAAGCCGGGTCAACGCCTCGGCAAAATTTTGTTGGTTAAATTCCATTTGCTTTCCTCACTCTTTTGCGGACGCCGCATATAATCCGGCTCCCCGTTATTGTACATGCTTATGTGCAAACAGATGCTCCTGACAGTATTCATAATTTCCGTTGCACTTTGAGCAGAAACGAAACTCCACATCAGGATTGTCCTCACTGTTTCTGCCGCAGATGGCGCACCTGTGCTTCGACACGGTCACCGGACGCGCCTTTTTCACTTCCTTATTGAAATTGTGCCTGCGCTTTACCTCATGCGGCGACATCCTTTGAATACCGCTCCTCGTCATAAGGAAAAATACCACAAAATTTAAAAGCGACGCCGCTATCACGATTCTTCCGATGATGTTGCTGCCTATCATTTCAACCACCAGCAGCGCGCCATATGCCACACCAAGCCATTTTACCTTAATAGGTATGATAAACATCAGCAGCACGCGCACCTCCGGAAATGTCGCCGCAAATGCCAAAAAGATTGACATATTGACATAATAGGTGCTGAAATAGGTCGCCACAATCTGAAAATAAGCGCTTTGTCCATAATAGCTCATTACGGTATTTATGCCAAGTCCGGGGATATAGCTTAAGCCCATGATAACAAAGCCCCCCATAACGGTAAAGAGCATCCCCATAAAAATATACACGTTATAATAAAACGTTCCCCATGTACGCTCCAGGTCGCTTCCCACTGAATAATAAAAATACAGCATCACGACAGTCCAAATAATATTAGAGCCTGACGGCGGAATGATAATCCACGTGACCAAACGCCAAACCTGCCCGTGAAGTATAAGGTACGGGTTCAATGTAAGATAATTGATAAAATCGGAATTGATAAGCTCAATCAGATAACCGAGAATATAGCCCAGTATCAGATATTTTGACAAATCAGATATCGCGTATTTTCCCACCCTGCGCTCAAGCTTATTCAAAAAATTCATATTAATATCAGACCCCCAATCTGCTGAAATTTGCGTTCGCCTTTAAAGTATATCATTCGCGGCACAAAATGTAAACCAGTCTTATTTTTTCCTTTCCTTATTTTATTTTTTTATAATATTTTTTTAATATTCCCCGAAAAACGCCCATAGTATCTAATGAGTATTGAATAAATTTCCAAAGCCGCACAGGCTTTTTGTGTTGCCTTTTTGGATATGCTGTCGTATAATAGCAAATGTATGTTTAAACGGTCGCAATGCCGACCGGTGTTGGTTTATCGTAGTTTAGAAAGGCATGGTTTTTCATGAACAAAGATTTTTATACACTTGGAATTGATATCGGTTCAACCACGGTTAAAATTGCCATATTAGATGCGGAGCATACGCTCCTGTTTTCCGATTACCAAAGACATTATGCAAATATACGCGAAACGCTCTCCTCACTCTTGCAGGACGCCTATTCAAGGCTGGGAAATATTGTCCTTCACCCCATGATCACGGGTTCAGGAGGGCTTACGCTTGCAAAGCATCTGGGCGTTCCCTTTGTGCAGGAGGTCATCGCCGTTTCCACCTCCCTTCAGGAGCTTGCGCCAAAGACGGATGTGGCAATCGAGCTTGGCGGTGAGGACGCGAAAATCATCTATTTTGAGGGCGGTAACGTGGAGCAGAGAATGAACGGTATCTGCGCCGGCGGCACCGGCTCCTTTATCGACCAAATGGCGTTGCTTATCCAAACCGACGCCTCGGGCTTAAATGAATATGCAAAAAATTACCGTTCACTCTATACGATAGCGGCGCGCTGCGGCGTTTTTGCAAAGACCGACATCCAGCCGCTGATAAACGAGGGCGCGACAAAGGAGGATTTGTCGGCCTCTATTTTTCAGGCTGTCGTAAACCAAACGATAAGCGGTCTTGCCTGCGGAAAGCCTATCCGCGGACATGTTGCGTTTTTAGGCGGGCCTCTTCACTTTCTTTCCGAGTTAAAGGAAGCGTTTATCCGCACACTCAAGCTGGACGATGAGCATATTATCGACACCGCAAATTCCCATCTTTTCGCGGCAATCGGTTCAGCGCTTAACGCAAAGGAGGAGGTTTCCTTCTCCATGTCCGATATGGTGGATAAGCTTTCGTCCGACATCAAAATGGAATTTGAGGTTGCACGCATGGAGCCGCTGTTTGCAAGCGAGAGCGACTACGAAGCCTTCCGTAAAAGACATGCCTCTCACCATGTAAAGAATGCACGGCTTGAGGATTACCACGGCAAGTGCTTTTTAGGTATAGATGCCGGGAGCACCACCACCAAAATTGCCGTCGTTGCAGAGGACGGCACGCTTTTATATTCCTTTTACAGCAGCAACAACGGAAATCCGTTAAATACCGCCATCGCATCCATTCAGGAGGTTTACCGGCTTCTTCCCGCTGACGCGCAGATTGTGCGCTCATGCTCCACAGGCTACGGCGAAGCCCTGTTTAAGGCGGCGTTTATGCTTGACGAGGGCGAGGTCGAAACGGTTGCGCACTACTACGCCGCCGCTTTCTTTAATCCTGCCGTTGACTGTATTATAGATATCGGCGGGCAGGATATGAAATGCATCAAAATCAAAAATCAGACGGTTGATTCCGTGCAGCTCAACGAAGCGTGCTCTTCAGGCTGCGGCTCATTTATCGAAACCTTTGCCAAATCCCTGAATTACAGCGTGGAGGATTTTGCAAAGGCTGCGCTTTTTGCAAAGCACCCGATAGATCTGGGAACGCGCTGCACGGTATTTATGAACTCAAAGGTAAAGCAGGCGCAGAAGGAGGGCGCTGAGGTATCCGATATTTCCGCAGGTCTAGCGTATTCCGTCATCAAAAACGCATTGTTTAAGGTTATTAAGGTATCTGATGCAAGCGAGCTTGGCAAAAACATTGTCGTTCAGGGCGGCACCTTTTACAACGACGCCGTGCTCAGGAGCTTTGAAAAAATTGCGGACTGCGAGGTTATACGCCCGGATATCGCGGGAATCATGGGAGCGTTCGGCGCGGCTCTTATCGCAAGGGAGCGCTATCCGGAAGCGCCCGATACGGTTTCCACAATGCTTTCCATTGAGCAGATTAACGAGCTGAAATTTACCACCTCGCTTGTGAAATGCCAAGGCTGCACCAACTCCTGCCGCCTCACCGTAAATAAATTTTCCGACGGCAGAAGCTACATATCAGGCAACCGCTGTGAGCGGGGGCTTGGAAAGGCAAAGAAGGAAAGCAGCGTGCCGAACCTGTTTGAATATAAGCTTCAAAGGCTCTTTTCATATGAGCCTCTGACTGATAAGGAGGCCGTGCGCGGAAGCGTCGGTATTCCCAGGGTTCTAAACATGTACGAAAACTATCCGTTTTGGTATACGTTTTTTACACGGCTTAAATACCGGGTGATTCTCTCACCCGTTTCAAACAGAAAAATTTATGAGATGGGCATTGAATCCATCCCCAGCGAATCGGAATGTTATCCCGCAAAGCTTGCGCACGGTCACATTGAGTGGCTGATAAAGCAAAAGCCGGATTTTATCTTCTATCCCGCGCTGTTTTATGAGAGAAACGAGTTTGAAGATGCAAATAACCACTACAACTGCCCGATTGTTACATCATACTCCGAAAACATAAAGAATAATGTCGAGGCTATCGGACGCGGCGAGGTGGCATTTAAAAATCCGTTTATGTCCTTTAAGTCACCCGAGCTTATATTGCATGCGCTTACAGGTGAATTTCCCGAAATACCCGAAGGCGAGCTTAAGGATGCGGTTTATGCCGCATGGCAGGAGCTTGATAATGTAAGGAACGATATGTATAAAAAGGGCGAGGAGGTTATCGCCTACATTGAGGAAAATAACGCGCGGGGTATTGTGCTTGCCGGCAGACCGTACCACATTGACCCTGAAATCAACCACGGTATTCCCGAGCTGATTAACTCCTACGGTATCGCCGTGCTTACGGAGGACTCGGTATCGCATCTTGCCCGGCCCGAGCGTCCGCTTATCGTTTCCGACCAATGGATGTACCACTCAAGGCTTTATGCCGCCGCAAGCTATGTAAAGACGCGCGACGACCTTGATTTGGTTCAGCTCAACTCCTTTGGCTGCGGTCTTGATGCCGTTACCACGGATCAGGTAAACGATATCCTGTCAGGCTCCGGAAAGATTTATACCTGCTTAAAAATCGACGAGGTGAACAACCTCGGCGCCGCCAGAATCCGCATCCGCTCTCTCCTTTCAGCGATACGCGTGCGTGAGCAGAGAAAGCAAAAGCGCACCATCAGCTCAAGCAAAATGAACAGAGTGATTTTCACAAAGGAAATGAGAAAGGACTACACTATTCTCTGTCCTCAGATGTCGCCTATTCACTTTGATTTGCTGGAGCCTACCTTCCGCACCTGCGGCTACAATCTTGTGGTGTTAAACAACGACAACAGGAGCAGCGTGGATATGGGCTTAAAATACGTAAACAATGACGCCTGCTATCCCTCCCTTTTAGTAGTGGGGCAGATTATGGAGGCTGTGCTTTCAGGTCAGTACGACACGGACCGGCTCGCGGTGGTCATGTCGCAGACAGGCGGCGGCTGCCGCGCCACAAACTATATCGGCTTTATCAGGCGCGCCCTTGCAAAGGCAGGCTACGAGCACATTCCGGTTATCTCAATCAATCTTTCAAAGCTTGAGAGCAACCCCGGCTTTAAGATTACTCCGATGCTTCTGCTCCGCGCCGTATATGCGGTGAATTTTGGCGATATATTCATGCGCTGTGTGTACAGAATACGCCCCTATGAGGCAGTTCCCGGCTCCGTAAACGAAATTCACCGGAAATGGATTAAACGGTGCAACGAATTTCTCGGACGCAGGTATCTCTCCTACGGGGAATACAAAAGGCTGTGCCGGGAAATGATTGAGGAATTTGACGCCGTTCCCATGTTGGATATCAAAAAGCCGCGTGTCGGTGTGGTCGGAGAAATCCTTGTGAAATTCTCTCCTGCCGCAAACAATCATTTGGTGGAGCTTTTGGAGCATGAGGGAGCAGAGGCAGTCGTTCCCGACCTGATGGATTTTATGTACTACTGCTTTTACAATCAGCTCTACAAATCCGAAAACCTCGGCACAAGCAGGAAAGCCGCAAGCTTAAGCCGTTTGGGAATAAAGCTGATTCAGCAGCTTCGGAAGCCCATGTGCGACGCCTTTGCCGCAAGCAGGCACTTTATCCCTCCCGCAAATATCTACGACACGGCAGCGCACGCCAAAGAGATTGTATCGCTTGGAAATCAGACCGGGGAGGGATGGTTCCTCACCGGAGAAATGCTTGAGCTTATCAATACCGACACACCCAATATCGTATGCACGCAGCCCTTTGGCTGCCTGCCAAACCACGTGGTCGGTAAGGGTGTTATAAAGGAGCTCAGACGGCTCCATCCCGAAGCAAATATCGTGGCAATCGATTATGACCCGGGCGCTTCCGAGGTAAATCAGCTCAACCGTATCAAGCTGATGCTCTCAACCGCGCAGAAAAATCTGAACAAGGCGCAGGAGAAGGCTTTGGAAAACGAAAATAAAAGCAGCGATGCTTCCGGGAAGTCAAAGACCGGCGGCAGACGCCATGCTTCTTCAGAAAAGAAAGAAAACGCGGACGGAAAAACCGCATAACGAAAATCCGGCAGTCAGCTTAAAAGGTCTGACTGCCGGATTTTTAATATACGCAGGGATAAAGCCCCCCTGCCGGATTGTATTCAGATATTATGTTAAGGCTCCGTGATTTTTCCTGTCAGCGCGCATGCCGCCGCCGATTTGGGCGATGCAAGGTAGATTTCCACCTTCGACGTCCCCATTCTTCCCAAAAAATTCCGGTTATTCGTTGCGACCACAACCTCGCTGTCCGTAAGGATGCCGCCCGTTCTGCCGCAGCAAAGCCCGCAGCCGGGGTGTGTAATGATTGCTCCCGCCTCCGCCAAAGCTGCCATTGTTCCGTTTGCCGCCGCCTCCCTGTATATCTTGCGGCTTGCGGGAGTCACAATCAGCTTCACAAAAGGAGCGACCTTCTTCCCCTTTAGTATTTCCGCTGCCGCCATCAAATCCTCAAGCCTTCCGTTTGTGCATGACCCGATAAAGACCTGGTCTATCTTTTTTCCCTCAAGCGCTGACACAGGCTTTACGTTGTCAACGTTTGACGGGCATGCCATCACCGGCACAAAGTCCTCCGCCTTATAATTTATGACACGGCAGTATCGGGCGTCGGCGTCTCCTTCCAAATCCCTTTCCCTGTCCGTAAGCTCTATCCCGCAATATTCTGCAGTCTTTTCATCCGGTGTGAAGAGCGCGCACTTTGCTCCCGCCTCAATCGCCATATTTGACATGGACATTCTTGACGCTACGGACATGTTTTTCACCGTATCCCCCGTAAACTCAAGCGCCTTGTAGGTAGCTCCGTCCGCGCCCAAATCTCCGATCAGCTTTAGAATAATGTCCTTTGCCATGACGTTTTTGGGCAGTTTTCCCGTGATGCTTACCCTGATGGTTTCAGGCACCTTAATCCAAAGCGTGCCCGTTCCCAAGATGCTCGCCATTTCCGTATAACCGATTCCTGATGAAAATGCTCCGACACAGCCGTACGTCGTGGTGTGGCTGTCCGTTCCGAACACGATATTTCCGGGCTTTACATAGCCCGCCTCTGTCATGAGCTGGTGGCAGATACCGTCCGAGCGGTGTATATTTTTCATACCGTATTTTTGAACAAACTCATTTCCCACCCGAAAATGTCTGGTGTCATCCACCTGGCTTGCGGGAACCAAATGGTCGTAAATAAGCACAACCTTATCCGCGTCCCAAAGCCTTTGAAATCCCATCTCCTCAAATTTCGCCGCCACAAACGGGATAAAAATGTCATGTATCATCACACGGTCAACATTCACCGTCACCATGTCCCCCGGCTTTACGTCCCTTCCGACATTGTTTCTTACAATTTTTTCAATCATCGTTAAGCCCATTGCGTTATCCTGCCTTTCTTTAGTCTAATCCGTTGAGCCTGCGCATCGCCTTCACAAGACCGCCGGCATTGATGATATCCACGAGGTTTTCCGGAAGCGACGTAACAGGATATGTACAGCCCTTGTGCTCTATCGCCTCGTTGATTGTTACCGTTATCTCGTCGCCCTCGCTTACCGTGGCCTGAAGCGCATCGTTTTCTATCAGCAAAAGTCCGTTGTTGATTGCGTTTCGAAAGAAAATGCGCGCAAAGGATTTTGCTATTACGCATTTTATTCCAAGCGCCTTTATGATTTCAGGCGCCTGTTCCCTTGAGGAACCGCAGCCGAAATTTTTTCCCGCAACAATCATATCTCCCTTTTGTATACGTGAGGCAAGCTCAGGGCGCAAAGGCGAGAACGCATAGGGCGCCATATCTTCGACCGTCTTTAGCGCCAAATACTGCGTGGGGATAATGATGTCCGTGTCAATGTCGTCGCCAAGCACCCATATTTTTCCGCTGAATTTCTCCATTATATACCAATCCTTACCTTTCTCTATAATAAGTCCGCCGTGGTAATCTCACCCTTAATTGCGGACGCCGTGACGGTAGCCGCCGATGCAAGATACACAAATGAGTCCTTATGCCCGGCGCGCCCCTTGAAGTTGCGCGTCCCCGTGCTTATCAGCACCTCATTTTCTCCGATAACGCCCTGACAGCTTCCCCAGCAGACGCTGCAGTTGGGATTCATCACGATTGCACCCGCCTCCATGAAGGTATCGATAATGCCCTCGGAAAGCGCCTGGCTGTATACCTTAGCGCTCGCAGGAACGACCAGAAAACGCACAAGCGGGTGAACCTTTTTTCCTCTGATAAGCTCCGCCCCCACTCTCAAATCCTCAATGCGTCCATTGTTGCATGAGCCGAGGAATGCCTCGTCAATATGAATACCCGCACACTCCTTCGCGTCAACCACATTATCCACAAAATGCGGCTTGGCAACAATCGGTCTGATTGTGGAAAGGTCAATATCGTATACCTTTGCAAAATGCGCGTCCGCATCACTCGCAAAGCGATGCTTCGGCTCTCTGCCGTGCGCCTTTAAATATTCAAGGGTAATCCCGTCCACCTCCATAAGCGCAGTCTTTGCGCCTGCCTCCACACAAAGGTTGCAGATTGCAATTCTATCGCTCATGCTCAGGGTTTTAAGACCCTCCCCTCCAAACTCCATAGCCATGTAATTAGCTCCGTTTGCGCCTATCATTCCTATAATCGAAAGGATTAAATCTCTGGCATATACCCCCGCGTTCAGCTTTCCCGTAAGGTTAAAGCGAAGCGTTTCCGGCACCAAAAGCCATGAGGTTCCCGTAACCATCGCGTATAAATAATCCGTACAGCCTACGCCCGTGCCAAACGCCCCCACTGCACCGTAGGCGCAGGTGTGGCTGTCCGCTCCGAATATCAGCTCGCCGCTTGTGACATGATTTTCCAGCATCACCTGATGGCATACGCCCGCCCCCTCATAAAAGGTAATGCCGTGCTCCCTTGCAAAATCGCGCATTTTTTTGTGGGACGCCGCCGTCTTTACGCTGTCGCAGGGCACATTGTGATCCACAATCCACACAAGCTTGTTCACGTCCGCTATGTGCGGGTTTTTAAGCTGATTGTACATGTCTATGGTAAGATGCGTCGTGCCGTCGTTACTCATAAGACGGTCCAGCTCCACGGTATGTATATCGCCCGGCTTTACCTCGCTCACGCCTGCCGCCGCCGCAATAATTTTTTCTGCTATTGTCATTCCCATACACTCTTCCTCCGTTCTCACTTCCATTGCCGCAATTAGTTATTCAATGATGCAATCAGACCTCCCCGGTCGAGGATTCCCTGCATATATTCCGGCAGCCTTGTACATTCGTATTCCCTGCCGTTTACGCGCACCACGCCCTCCTGCATGGAAAGCTCCATATCATCGCCTGCGTTCACATTGTCATGCAAATCCTTGCACACAATCACCGGAAGCCCTATATTGATTGCATTTCTGTAAAAAATGCGCGCAAAGGACTTTGCAACGACCGCTTTCACTCCCAAAGCCTTTAAGACTGCCGGCGCCTGCTCTCTCGACGAGCCGCAGCCAAAATTCTCCGAAGCCACCACATAATCCCCCGGTCTTACCTGCGAAGCAAAATCCGCATCCAGCGATTCGAAGGCATGAGCCTTCATCTCGTCTATTGTCGGATAGATAATATACTGCGACGCAATAATCTGATCTGTATCCACATCCTGCTCAAATTTAAAAATTTTTCCCATTTCTTCCTCCATTCCGAAGCGTTTTCGCCAACCTTAATTTTTCCGCATATTTTTATAGTATAACTAAAAACGCCCAAAAAGGCTATGATTTATTTTAATGAACCGATAAACTGTTTAAATCAGGACAAATATTACTTGATAAATATTAAAAAAAGGATAGAATGATAATAAACGGCATTACGTCATTTGCCGGCGTTTCAGAATGGAGGATTACCATGAATTATGACCACATAAAAGAGCATTTTTATAATGAACAGGGCTTCATACATCTGCTCGGTATGCGTATTACCGAAATTTCACAGGGCTACTGCAAGGGTGAAATATCCATGAAGCCGGAAATTTTAAATCCGCAGGGTATCGTACACGGAGGCTGTACCTTCGCGCTTGCGGACACAATCGGCGGAAGCGCCGCGCTGACGCACGGAAAGAATGTCGTCACGGTTGACAGCACAATTCACTATCTCACTCCCGCATACAATACCCAAAAGCTTATCGCGGAAGCAAGGGAAATCAAATACGGCTCACGGATTGCGGTGTATGAGGTCAATATTTTCAAGGACAACGGCACACTTGTCGCAATCTCAACACAATCCTACTTTATAATGGAGACGTGACAGGACTGCCGGTCTTTCCACGCCTACCTGCCGTATCGGTCTGCTTCCGACACCGTGTTGTACACCTCAATCCTCTGCGAATCAATCTCCGGCATCCCGATAAACAGACCGCCGTAATCATAAGTGTCAGCGTCCTTTTCAATCCGCACAATCTCGATAAAGGCATGAATCACCTCTTTTGTCCAAATCGTAAGATACGCCTCGTAAACCGCGCCCATATCCAGCAGCTCATCACAGACAAATCCGATACCTGTCTTTGAAACATTCACGACGTCTACCCCTATTTCCTCCTGTTTGCCCGAGTCAAGTCTTTTCACCAAAAGCCTCGATTTCAAATCCGTCCTCTTGCTTTTTCTTCTCTCTTCCATATCATCAGCGCTCCTTCACACTACCGTTTGCCTGAGTCTGCACACCGGCACAATTCCCATAAAATCAGTTTATCCCATGTAATATTTTCTGTCAACCAAATTCAGCCCATTTCCTTATATATCATCGGGATTTTGCGCACCAAAAAAGGCGGCTTGCCGCCTCTCAGGTTTAAAACATTGCTTCAATCTCCGTCAAATCAATAGCAAATGTATTTCAGTTGTTTTCCGGCTGATAATACAATTATAGCGGAGTGGCAAGCCTCCGCCATATCCTTAATCTTCCAAAGTTTTTTGTAAATTTTCGGCTACTTTTTCTAACTTTTCTTTCTCTTTACTCTCCGGCATTCCCTCAAGAACTTCTTTGATGTCATCAAGGACAAATCTCACAAATCCGTTAAACTGTTTGTCTGTCATTCCCATTTCCTGCGTTACCTCCATTCTTTTAATCTCCTTTCTTCTGTCAAGTCTTGCCTCCTTGACAATATTAACGTTTGGGCGGCTTTTGCGCCGCCCTTTGGGTTTCTTTGTCGCTTGCTCGTTTCTGATTTTACCATACTTTACTGATTTAGACAAGCAATGGTAAATTTAATTATTTCAGCACCTTTGCGCCGATTTTGAACTTGACTGTTTTCATTCCGCCGCAGCTATTAATGCCGCGGACGGTCACGCTTGCCGTTCCCTTCTTTACGTTGTTTGTGTAGGAAACAATCTCATAATCCGTTCCGAGCGTCAGCGGTGTGCCTCCGAGTGTAAAGGTCGTAAAGTCGTCTTTTTCGAGTGTCACCGCGCTGCCCGTGTACTCTTTCGCGGCAATCGTTATCTTTGCCTTTGAAATGTCCGCGCTCTTTTCAATAATGCGGTACGTTGCATCGGCATCGCCGGTGTACGATATCTTAAAGCCTCTCTGAATTTTCCTACTTTTATAAGAGTTTAAATTACAAAATAAACATAGCATCCCCAAAGGAAAAAAAGCGGTAGCGCTCCTGCACGGCGGTTTCATATGCGTGCATTATATTCCCGCGTCCCGCAAGCGCGGACACAAGCATTATTAGCGTGGACTCAGGCAGATGAAAGTTTGTAATCAGATTGTCGAGTACCTTAAACCTGTAACCGGGGTAAATAAAAATCTCCGTGTTTCCACTTCCTGCGCGCACTCTGCACGTTTCGTCAGCTGCGCTCTCTATCGTCCGGCAGCTTGTAGTCCCCACGCAAATCACGCGTCCGCCCGCCCGCTTCGTGCTGTTTATAAGCTCTGCCGCCTCGTCGGAAATCTGATAAAACTCCGAATGCATGTGATGATTTAAGAGATTTTCCTCCTTTACCGGGCGAAAGGTCCCCAGCCCGACGTGAAGCGTCACATAGGCAAGGCGCACGCCCTTTTCCTCCACCCTGCGCAGCAGCTCTCTTGTAAAATGAAGTCCCGCCGTAGGCGCCGCCGCCGAGCCTTCATACTTTGCATACACCGTCTGATAGCGGTTCTTATCCTGCAGCTTGTGAGTAATATACGGCGGAAGCGGCATCTCTCCAAGCCTGTCCAGCACCTCCTCAAAAATGCCGTCATAGGAAAATTGAATAAGCCTGTTTCCTTCCTCAACCACGTCAATGACCCTGCCCGTAAGCAGTCCGTCGCCAAACACAAGCCGGGCGCCCTCTCTTGCCTTTTTCCCGGGCTTTACGAGGGTTTCCCAGACATCATTCTCACGGCGTTTGAGCAAAAGCACCTCTACTGTCGCGCCGGTTTCCTTTTTTACGCCCATAAGCCTTGCCGGGATTACCTTTGTGTTGTTCAGCACAAGGCAGTCCCCCTCATGAAGATAATCCACGATATCAGTAAAAGCCCTGTGCTCTATCTCACCCGTAGCCTTATTAAGGACAAGCAGCCTTGAAGCCGCTCTGTCCTCAAGAGGGTCCTGAGCAATCAGCTCCTTTGGCAGCTCAAAATAAAAATCCTTCTTTAAAAGCTGTTCCATTTTCCATACCGCATCCTTTATCAAATGATGTTTTATGAGCGCAGCTCTATGCCGAGGCTCTCAAGACCGTTTAAAATCTTCTTCATAGCGCCTGACACATCGCTCTCCTCAAGCGTTCTGTCCTTTGCGCGGAAGGTAATGGAATACGCCACGGACTTATATCCTTCCTTAATCTGCGCGCCCTCATAAATGTCAAAGAGCTGATACCCCTCCAGTATCTTTCCACCTCTCTGCGCAATAATCCGCTCAATATCGCCGACCAAAACATTTTTCGGCACCACCATGCTGATATCCCGCGACACGGCAGGGTATTTCGCAATCCCCTCGTACTTTCTGTCAAATGAGGCAAAAGGCAGCACCTCCGGCATGTCAAGCACGGCGACATAAACCTTTGCGTCAATATCATAATTGTCCGTCACCTCGGGATGAATTTCTCCCAAATAGCCAAGCACTGTATCCTGATATTTAATAAGCGCCTGACGCCCCGGGTGAAGAAACGTTTTTCCGGCATCCGGGTCATATGTGATTTTGCTCTTCATACCGACGCTCTCCAAAAATTCTTCTATCACGCCCTTCATGGTAAAGAAATCGCCGTCCCCGTACATTCCGAGCGTAAACTGCATTCTCTCGTCAGGGTAATCAACCACCGGAACGCTTTTGGGAATATAAATATTTCCAAGCTCATATAAACGCACGTTTTTATTTCTTCTGTTATAGTTTGTTGCCAGCGAGGTCAAAATTCCATTCAATGAAATCGTTCTCATAATCGAAAAATCCTCGCCCAAGGGATTAGAAATCGTAACCGTCCTTCTAAGCTCACTGTCGGCAGGAATCAGCAGCCTGTCAAACACCTTCGGGCTTTCAAAGGAATAGCACATTCCCTGTGAAAATCCGCAGTATTCCGCGATATCTCTTGCCTTCTCCTCAATTCTGAGCTTAAACGGCAGCTTGCCCGTCACGGCTCCGCCGCCCGGAAGCGTGGTCGGTATCTTATCATAGCCGTAAAATCTTGCGACCTCCTCCGCGATATCCGCAAAGCCCTCGACATCCTGTCTGAAGGAGGGAACCGTAATCAGGTTTGTGCTCTCATCATACGCAAGCTCAAGCCTGCCGAATATTTCCAGCATTTCCTCTCTTGCGATATCCGTGCCCAAAAATCTGTTTATCTTCTCAGGCTCAAACACAATTTTCCTTAATTCCTTCAGGGGCGCCTTAACATCGACGATGCCGCCTACGACCTCGCCACAGCCAAGCTCCTCAATAAGCTGACATGCCCTGTTTATCGCAGTCTCCGCGTTTTCGGGGTCAAGCCCCTTCTCGAAAATTCCGGACGCATCCGTCCTAAGCCCTACCCTCTTTGAGGATTTTCTGATATTGGCTCCATTAAAGGTTGCCGCCTCGAAAAGCACGGTCTGCACATCATCAGTAATCTTTGAATTTTCGCCGCCCATGATGCCCGCAAGACCTATTTCCTTCTCAGCATCGCAAATCATAAGCATTTCCGGGTCAAGCTTTCTTGTCTGTCCGTCAAGCGTTTCAAACGTATCGCCGCTCTTAGCCCGTCTTACAATGATTTTATTTCCGGCAACCGTGCTTAAATCATAAGCATGCATCGGCTGACCGTATTCCATCATAACATAGTTTGTGATATCCACAAGGTTATTTATCGGTCTGATGCCGCACGCCGCAAGGCGTCTTTTCATCCATTCGGGCGAGGGCGCTATCCTGATGTTTTTGCACACTCTTGCGCAGTAGCGCGTGCAAAGGTCAGGAGCCTGAACCTCAACGGAAATATACCCTGTTACGTCCTCATCTTTTCCCGACGCCTCAACCACGGGCGCTTTAAACGGCTTTTTAAAGGTTGCCGCCGCCTCTCTTGCAATGCCCAAAACACTGTAACAGTCCACACGGTTTGACGTCACCTCATACTCCACGACCGTATCGTGCAGTCCGAGCGCCTCAACGGCATCCTCTCCCGGCGTTACCTCCTTTCGGAAAACGTATATGCCGTTTTCGGGAGCTTCGGGGTACATGTCACGGCTTGAGCCAAGCTCTTCGATTGAGCACATCATGCCGTTCGATTCAACGCCTCTGAGCTTGCCTGCCTTTATCTTTATTCCGTTTTCGGGAAGCGGGCCTCCGTCATGTCCGCCCGCTACCCTGCCGCCGTCAAGAACGACAGGTACATAATCGCCCTCCTTCACATTCGGCGCTCCCGTCACAATCTGAACGGTTCCGTTTCCGATGTTTACCTGACAGACAATAAGCTTGTCAGCGTCCGGATGGCGCTCAATTTTCTCAATGCGCCCTACGACGATTTTCTCAAGATTTTTGTCAAAATGCACGCAGCCCTCAACCTTCGTTCCTGAAAGCGTCATTGCATCCATATATTCCTTAACTTCACAATCCAGCTCGGGGACATATGCCTTTATCCACGATAATGGTGTATTCATCTGTTTACCCTCCAATCCACTTAGAACTGCCTTAAAAATCTTATATCATTCTCATATAAAAGCCGCATATCATCAATCTCATATTTTAACAGCGCAATACGCTCAAGGCCTACGCCGAACGCAAAGCCCGTGTACTCCTCCGGGTCGATATTGCACATCTTAAGCACCCTGGGATGAACCATGCCGCAGCCGAGTATCTCTATCCAGCCCTCGCCCTTGCAGAAGCGGCAGCCGCTTCCTCCGCACTTAAAGCACGACACGTCCATCTCCGCGGAAGGCTCCGTAAACGGAAAATGATGCGGGCGGAACTTAACCCTTGTGTCCTCTCCGAAAAGCTCCTTTGCAAACTCCGCAAGGGT
Organism: Lachnospiraceae bacterium; assembly: GCA_021202335.1. Taxonomy (GTDB): domain Bacteria; phylum Bacillota; class Clostridia; order Lachnospirales; family Lachnospiraceae; genus COE1. The sequence continues at coordinate 70,508 of JAJQDE010000042.1, read as the reverse complement.
TCCCTTCAAATCCGCAAACGTGATGTTTTTGTCAACGACAAGCCCCTCTATCTGATGGAAAGAGGGGGAATGCGTAGCGTCCACCTCATCTGCCCTGAACACGCGTCCCGGGGCTATCATCCTGATAGGCAGTCTGCCCTTCTCCATCTCATGCACCTGCACGCCCGAGGTCTGCGTCCTCAGCAATATATCGCCGTTTACATAAAATGTATCCTGCTCGTCCTTTGCGGGATGGTCTGCAGGGATATTCAGCGCCTCAAAATTATAATAATCCTTCTCAACCTCCGGACCCTCAACGACCTCATAGCCCATTCCGATAAAAATCCTCTCAACCTCCTCAAGGGCTATCGTGTTTGGATGGCGGTGCCCCACATTATTCTTCTGCGCGGGGAGCGTTACATCAATAACCTCCGCCTTCATTTTCGCGTCGCGGAGCTTTTTCTCCATGCTTGTCCTCGCCTCGTCAAGAACCCGCTCGATTTCCTCTCTTGCCTCATTGACAAGCTGTCCCACCTTTGGTCTGTCCTCGGGCGCTACGTCCTTCATGCCCTTGAGCACTGCGGTAAGCTCACCCTTCTTTCCCAAAAAATTGACGCGCACCTCGTTTAATTTGCCCGGCGCATCGCTTGCATTAATCTGACGGATTGCCTCCGCCTTAATCTGTTCCAATCTCTCTTTCATCATAATCCTCCAGTTTCCAGTCCGCCTATGCGGCATATTAATATTTAATGCTTAAATTTATCTTAGCCGCCATCGGAATTGATACCCTGTTTTCCGAATCCACAATCACGGGCAGATACATAATCTCATTACCGTTTCCGTCCACAAGATATACATACGCCGTCTGCCCCGGCGTGGCGTCGGACAGCAGCACATTAACGTAAACGCCCGTGTTGAGCGCGCCCGTCTGAGTAAATGTCACGTTCTTTTCACGGACAATCGGGTTTGACGAGGTGCTGAACGCGCACGTAAAATCCGTTTCGGTAAACAGCGAATTGTCCAAATCACTGTAAAACGTAAAGCTTATATCCTCACCGTATGAAACCTCCATTGCAACGCCCTGCCTTGTATTGAGCACTGCGACAGCGCCCGCGTCTATATAGCAGCTTACGCCGCCCACCGCGACCTTCATAACCGCGCCGCCCGTTTCAAGGTCCTCCGCGCTGAATGAGGCAAGCTTATTTGTAATTTCCGTCCAGCCGCTAAGCTGCGTCCCCTTTAAATTTGTCGTGACTGCCTGATACAATTCGCTCTGCGTCCCCGCCTGCACCCAATTTGCATACAAAATCAAATCGTAGCCCGGCATGGTCAGTGAAAACGCCGACGACGGATAGGTAAGCCCGTCCGATGCAAGCCACCCGGCAAAGACAAAGCCGGGAACCGTGCCTGCGTCAACCGCCACGCTTGCGCCCTGCGCGTACTGCCCCGCGCCGCTTGCCGCGGCAAAGCTTCCGATAACGGTAAGCGTCTTTTTGTTTGCGCTGCTTACCGCGCTCCCGTATACAAAATATGCCGCAATCGTATGGTCGTCGTCCACGTCCTCAAATTCGTATGAGGAAACCGCCCCCACATTATTTCCGTCAACCTCAACATAATTGATAACATAACCGCTGTACGGGGTTATCGTATAGGTCTTATCGTTTCCCTTTTTTACCGAGGAATCCCCTTCGTCCGAAATGTAACCGCCTGCTGCCGCGCTTGCCGAAATGGTATACGAGGTACTGCTCTTTGCTTTGACCGTAATGCTCTGTGTAGTCGCTGCCGTAACGCCGCTCTCCGTAAACTCTATTGTAACATACTTTGTGCTCTTTGTAAGCTTGCCGCTCGGCGTAACGGTGTAGCCCGTAACATTTCTCCATGTATTATCGGAATAATATGCCGTTATGACCATTCCCGTGCTGTCAAACACATCTCCTGATGTATACGTGGTCTTTGTCGGCGCCTGACTAACATAAATTCCCGACAGCGTATGAGTGTTTTCCACATCCGGCGAAATTCCCTGCAGGCTTATCTCCATCACCGTATCGCCGTTATTTTTGGACGTAACCGTATATTCCTCATAATAAGCGCCCGTGCCCGAATCGTAATAGCTCTGCACAGTCAGCTTATCTCCCTCCTGCTTGGCAAGCTGCTCCCCGCTGCTGTTGTAATATGTAATGCATACCGTCTTATCCGCCGAATCGGAGCATGTAATCGTTTCACCGACGGAAACGGTGCTGCCAACGCTGATGCTGTCCTGATCCCACGCCGCGACCTCCAAAAGCGTGGCGGGCGCGCCAAGCGCTGTCAGGAGTACGGCAATAAAGCTCAAAAACAAAATTTTTAATCGTTTTTTCTTTTTATTCATATTAAGAACCCTCCGGATTACTTTGATTACTTTTATGGACTAACGACAGTATAGCATATTTTTCCAAAAAATCAAACCATTTACATGCATCGTTTACATTCAGATCCGGCGAATACAGTGAATAATAAGGAGCTTCAAAGCATCTGCATATAGTCGTCTATATACCCTTCGGCAATCCATTTATTCACAAGCGCGCCGCAAAAGAAAATATACATACAGAAATAGAGCCATATCATAACAATGATAATCGCAGTCAGGCTCCCATACATTGAAAAGCCTCCGAAATAATCCACATACACCGAAAAGCCGAACGAATACAGCGTCCAAAAAACAGAGGTAAACACCGCTCCCGGATAATTTTCCCTCCATGTGAGCCGGTTATCGGGAAGAATTCCGTACATGGTGCAGAATACAACTGACATCGCCCCGGCAGCCAAAATATGCCTGAACACCCCTGCCACCCGCCAAAGCCGGCTCAAGACCTCATTATCCGCTGCCAGCCGGTTTACAATCGCGTTCCCAAATACAATCAATCCGGCAAATAAAAAGCCGGCAAGAAGCAGGAGCACGGTATAAAAGGCTGCTTTCAGGCGCAATACAATATCATTTACCGGCTCATCAGCCGCATAAATGTGATTTAAACCGCGTATCAGCGCAAGCACTCCCCTGGACGCGGACCAGATGACTACCAGCGCAGAAACTGACATAAGTGTCATATTGCTGCCATTACAGCTTCCGGCAATTCCCATCAAAAAGCCGTAAACCTTCTCGGGGATTACCGCCTGTGAAATATTCAGCGCGTTTCTTCCGCTGATAACATCATAAGGAAGCAGACCGCTTACAAGCATGATTGAGGGAAAGATGGAAAGAAACAGAAAGAACGCGGCAGAAGAGGCGCAGGTGCTTACCTTTGCCTCTTTTATTGATTTGCGTATATCCCTCTGCAGTCCGTACAGCTTTGAAAAAAAGCTTTGTCTGTATACTCTCATGCCGCGCACTCCTTGCAGCCCGCAGCTGCTATTTTAAGCTCTCCGCGGACTTTATGGCTCCATTATAATAATATGCCAGTATTTCATATGCCGTGAAACCTCTGTCCGCCAAATTCTTTGCGCCGTTTTGCGACATTCCGCAGCCGTGCCCGAGTCCCGCGCCATGTATGATAATCTCCTTTAAATTATCCCCGTTTTCTTTATTATTATCAGAGTCATATACTTTTTCAATATAAAAATACGCGCTTGCCAGCAAATCACCCATACTGTATGCCGAGCCGTCATTTTTGACGACGATGTCGCCCTGCGCCGCAAGCGCCTGCCTGATTACGTGCTGCGTCCTGACGCTTACCATAAAATTGTCCGTTTCTATTAAGAGCGCGGTCACAAGTCCGCTTTTTTGCCGTTTCAGGATACGGATATCCCTGATTGCCGTTTCCTCTAAGAGCTTTTCCTTTGACAAATACTGCGAACGTATTTTAACCTTGTCGGGAAGCTGACCTGCCAGCTCGTATAAGCGTTCCAAAAGCCTCCGGCATCCCTCCCCGTCCAGACTTTTTTCGTAATTCCAGCGATACCATGCCTCCTTGTATTCTACGTCGGAAGGATTTCCGGCGTCAATAAAGCTCTGATATGCCGCTTCTCCCTCCTCATCGTTTTGCGCAAAGCGCTCGTCGCCCGTTTCGTACAGCCAGGCATCCATGTCGCTCTCCTCATCGCTCCAAACACGCGCGCCGCCGCTAAAGCCTCCGGAGGTTGAATAATAAAAGCTCTCAATAATCTCATCCCCAAAGGTAAGAACCTCATTTTTTGTTTCATCCACGGCAGTTATCGCCTCATTTGTTTCGCTTATGTTTTTATATACCTGAAAAGCCGTGCTGTCGTCCACATGCGCGCTCCATTCGGGATAAGCATAGCTTTTTTTGTGATAATAGGTGTATGTACGCGCACTGATTGCCTGCGCCTTCAACGCCTCATGCGGGTACGACGACTGCATTTCGCTCGGAACCACCCCATATAAATACTCCTCAACCTTAAGCTCGTTTATAACCACAATCCCCTCTGCCGTAAGCCGGCACTCCAGGCTTCCCCTGTACGAGGCGTCCGCGCTCCGCTTAAGGTTGGCAATGCAAAGGGGCGCTCCATTGTTTCCGGTCAATGTAATCAGAAAATCCTCCGCATCGCGAAAGCTTTCGGAATTGACAATACATTCCTCCCCGGGCGTATATTCCACCCAATTACTGCCGCAGCAGGCGACAAGACCTTCCTCACACACGACCTTCAGCTCATCATGGTAAATGCCTCCAAAATCATCCGTTTTTATTAAAACCCTGATGCTGTCGGACAATGCGCTTTCCTCGTCGTCCGCGGCATTGCCTTCATCCGCCGTTTCGTCAGCTTCAGGCGCCTTAGCGCTTTCAGGCTCATTCGTTTCCCCGCTCTCCTTTGTGGAAGCGCTGCACCAATAAATTCCTGCTGCCAGAATACACCACAGCAGAACCGCCGACAGCTTCTTTAGCACGAATTTTTGACGGCTGTTTTTGCGAATGGCTCCATACCTCCATACTGATAAGGTTTAATAGTCAGCGCCGAAGGACACGCTTTCCCATACGAGCAAAAAAGCAGCCGCCCGGGCTGCTTTTTTCATTCGTATATCCCCAAAATGCCGGCTCCTGTATTTTGACTCCCAGCTAAATGCCAGGTGGGCAACCGCAACCATCTCGCTGTCTTCCTCTGACCATCAATGGGAGGCTTGACATTAATCAGGCAATATAGGAATCCCGTTTAAAGTGATGTAGGTTCAAAATGACAAGAGTTATCGCACATTCCAGATTACTTATAGTATAACCTAACACGGTAAAAATATCAATACGGAACGTTCCAATATCTTTACCAATATTTTTTACATGCGCCTTTGGCATATTCTGATTATTTATAATCACTGATTATTTATAATCGCTGATATCATAAAATGTGACAAGCATTATCATGGTATCTACCCGTTTCCCTATCAGTTTTATCGTAACCTTATACCACAAATCGTCCGTCACCTCATACTCGACGGGTTCGACAAAATCTCCGCTCACAAGCTTATGGAACTCCTCTTTCAGAATTTCCCTCTCGTTGCGCACTCTGCGGTTATGTTCATTCTCATCAATTCCCTTCTCAAAGGCAATCTCACTATCGTTCTTTTTGTTTGTCCGCAAAAGCTCCAGCTTATCCTTGCGGTATTCGTATATTGCCATCGGAAAGTCCAGCAGGTCAAGAAACAGGCTGACGTGTGAGCGCGTGTTCCAAAGGTCGCTGACAATGCCGGTGTTTTCGTCCGTAAACAGCTCTGTTTCGCTAAGCTCTTCATTTTCAACAAATTTTTCATAATCCGCTATCTGCATGGGCTTCGCATAGTAATAGCCCTGCGCGTACTCACAGCCGATGCACTTCAAAAAGTCCACCTGTTCTATCGTTTCCACGCCCTCCACAATTGATGGAAGGTGCAGCCATTTCGCCATGCGGATAACGGAGGTGAGCACCTTCTCACCCTTGCCGTTAAATTCCCTGTCCTGCTGCAGAAACTTCATATCCACCTTGAGGTAATCCACCTCCATGTCCTTCAGCACGTTCAGCGAAGAGTAGCCGCTTCCAAAATCGTCCATCATGATGACAAAGCCAAGGTCATGCAGCTTACCCATGGTTTTCATTACAAGCTCCTGATCCTCCATAAACGCGCTCTCCGTAAGCTCAAGGTTCATCAGCTCAGCCGGAATCCGGTACTCCGTTATAAGATTTTTTAAAATATCCACTAAATGCGGATTATATATATTCACCTGCGACACGTTCACGGAAATGGGATTGGGCTTTTTCCCCTCGTCAAGCCACTTGCGCAGCAGCATGCACACATGCCTCCACATATATTGGTCGAGCTTTCCGATTATGCCGTTGCGCTCATACACGGGGATAAAATCATTCGGGGCAATCATGCCCTTTTCGGGATGCCGCCACCGCACAAGCGCTTCAGCGCCGTAGGACTTATCCTTTACAAGGTTGATTTTGGGCTGCAGATATACCTCGAACTGCTCCTCCTCGAGAGCCTTATTCACCTCATTTATGACAAACTGCTCCTGACGCATGGTTTCTATCATGCTGTCAGCATAGTACGACACGCTTTCCACAAATTTGCCCTTACAGTTTTTTGCCGCCAAAAATGCTCTGTCATACATATCCGACACGTCCATTGTGGGGTCGGATATCACGTAAACGCCGCATGATATCTTGATATTGTAGTCCTTATTTACCTTCTTTAGGGCAAGCTGAATCGCATTTACCAAAAGGTCAATGTTTTCCTCCTTATATGGCATACACACGGCAAACACATCATTTTCAATCCTGCCGTAAACATAATTGTCAAACACCTTTGATACGCGCTTAAGCTCATTTGCCACACTGATAAGGACTTTATCTCCCTCGTTGACGCCGTAAAAGTTGTTAATCATTTTAAAGCGGTCAATATCCATACGTATAAACGCATAGGTGACGTCCCCGGCATTCGCAAGGAGCCTGCGCACCTCCTGATAGAGCTTAGGCATTGTATACAGTCCCGTAATCAAATCCCGCTCCGACATCAGCATACGGCTTTTCTCAAGCGCATTCTTTATGCGGAAGCTCAAAAGCTCAGGGTTGTAGGGCTTCATGACAAAATCCCATACGCCCGCCTCAAGGCATTTCTTTTCGGAGTGCCAGTCCTCATTCGCGGTCGCTACGATAACCGGAATGTTATCATATTCCCTATGCAGCCGAAATTCATCCATAAACTGAAAGCCGTCCATAACGGGCATAATCAAATCCAGCACGATTACGGCTATCCGATTCACATTTTCTTCCAAAAGCTCCAATGCTTCCTTACCGTTAGACGCGCATATCACTTCAAACTCCTCGGTAAGCACGTCGGTCAGTGTCTTTTTAATCAGCTCCTCATCATCCACCAGCATTATTGTATCTTTTTCTACCATGCAATCGCTCCTTTATGCCCGCTTATTTTGTATATGTCCATAATAATTTTACTTTGAAGCCTGCGTATTTGTCAATACTTTACACAAAAAGGAACCAAAAAAAACGGTTCCTTTTTGACATTTTGACTATATTTACTTTGTCTTAAAGCTCTTTACCTTGGGCTTTAAATTGGTCAGGTTCGTCCCTGTGCCCTCCACCTTTGCGTAATAGGTCGTTTTCGACGCAAATTCCGTTACGGGAGCTGTGCATGACTTATCCGTATAATAACTTACAGTGTAATCCGATTCAGGCAGTACGTTTTTGCCAAGCTTGACCGTAATTGCAGGCTCCGTGCCGCTCACCGTGATTTTCACGCTCACCTTTTTGACGTCGTTTTGCTTAATTTCATAGGAGTCATTCACGGAATATTCGCTTGTATAATTTCCAATTCCGACAAGAAGCATGGTGTATGTCCCTGCCTGCGTCGGCTGTGTGGTCGTTTCCCCGCTCTCTGCGGTATACTGAATTTCATAATCCCTGCCTGCCTTCAGGCTCACCTTTTTGTTTGTGGCAGTGTTTGTGTGCTTCACCGTAAGCTTTGCGGCGTTTACGCCCCCGGTATACGTGTTTGAAGGCTTATTAAGCTTAAAGGAGGTGATATTCAGTGTAAGCGGAAGTATTTCAAATTCGTAAGAAAGCGTTCCGCCATAGCTGCCCGTGCCCTTAATGACTACCGTTGCAGTGCCGGCATCTTTATTATTTTGGTAGCTTACCTTATATTTGACATTTTCTTCCTTTCCCTGCGCAGTGAGCGTAACCTTCGGCTTGTAAGCCTTTCCGGTATATGGGTTTTCGCTCTCCTGCAATGCCTTTACCTCTGACAAATCAAACCAGCTTTCGTCAAGCTTATCAGCCACGGTGAAATTAAGCGTAGCCTTTTTGCCGCCAAACGTGAGCGTAATTTTTGCGCTTCCCTTTGCCACTGGAGTTACCGTAAGGGTTATTGTATCTTCGCTTACCTCGCAGACTGCTGTCGCGGCGGCTACATTTGAGGATGCCGCAGTGGGCGCTTCAAAAATGCCCTTTTCTATCAGCTCCTCTGCCGTATATGCAGGCTGCGCTGCCTTTTGATTTACCGTAAGAGTAAACGTCTGCGCTTCCTTTGCCGTATTGGTTATTCCGCATGAGGCTGTCAGGCTCGTTTTTCCTCCGTCCGAAAAGGTAATGGAAGAAATCTGATGCACATTCACCGTACAGGTTAATTCCACATCCGCCGCAGTAAAGGTTATCTCTGCCGTACCTGCCGCCACCGCAGTCACCTTGCCGCTGCTATCCACCTTCGCCACCTTGGTATCGCTGCTCGACCATGTTTTTGCAACGCTGTCGTCGTCATCATATGCGCCGCTGTATGTGAGCGTCTGCGTTTCCTTTGGCATAAGATTTAATTCCGTCTGCGAAAGCGCACCCGATTTCACCGTCAATGAAAGCGTCGCCGTGCTTCCTCCAAAGGAAACCGTAATTTCCGCGCTTCCCTCCGCCAAAAGCGTTGCCGTCAGGATTATTGTGTCACCGCTCACCTCGCAGGCGGCTGTGGCAACGGCTTCATTTGAGGATGCCGCAGTGGGCGCTTCAAAAATGCCCTTTTCTATCAATTGCTCCGCAGTGCAGGCTGTTTCCTCATCATAGTTTATGTTAATCGTATATTGCTGAGTTTCATTTTTTGTTTTCGCGCTTATTGCACAGGTGTCCGAAAGATCCGCGGTTTTGCCATTGTCAAAAGTAATTGACTCCACTTCCGGAATCGAATACACAGTTACCTCACAGGTCATTGTCATATCCGATACTGTCAGCGTAATATCGGCAGCGCCGGCTGACACAGCCGTCACCACGCCGTTTTCGTCCACTGTCGCAACCGACGTGTCGCTGCTTTTCCATGTTTTCGCAACACTGTCGTCCGCATCATACGGTCCGCTATATGTAAGCGTCTGAGTTTCACCCGGAAACAGCCACAACTCCGTTTCAGAAAGCGCATACACCTCCACCGTACACGTTTCCGATACCCCCAATATGGTAAGGGTAATCACTGCGGTACCGGCTGACACTGCTGTCACCGCGCCGCTTTCGTCCACTGTCGCAACCGTTTCGTCACTGCTCGACCACGTTTCCGTAACATTATCCGCGTCTATGTAATCGCTTGTGTATGTCAGCGTCTGCGTTTCACCGGCAAGCAAATCAACCGATGTCTGCGAAATCGTGAAAATCGTTTCCGTCGACGGCTGATAGGCTGTTGAGGACGGCGTTACAAATTCAAACGCCTTATCGTATATCGTATATCGGTTCCCCATCGGAGAATGGTAGCCGTCGTCAGCGCATAAGAGATATTCCTCCGTCGAGGCTCCCTTTGTAGTGCTGCTGTTCCATGTAGTGTCCTGCAGATACCAGCTTTCATCGGGCATTTGAACATAATTCCAGGCATGCCCTCCCAACTCATTTCCATCATCATCGACTACCTGCCCGGTCGCGTACATATTCGGGATGCCGAGCGAATCGAGAAGCCTTGTCATGGCAAGCGCATAGCTCTCGCACACGCCATAACCCTTCAGCAGAATACCATACGACGAATGGCAGTAATAATAGGCTCTCCGAGTGCTCGCATTTGTTGCGGAGCTGCCATACACACCATCATAATTGTAATAATTATTTTCACAAATCCATTCGTCGAAGTATTTTACAATGCCGTACACCGGCATATCGGAATAGTTTTCCGCCGCGTATTCCTGCGCCGCCTCGGCAAGCTCCAAAACCGTTTCATTTGCCTCTTCATTCAATGACGAGCTGTAATACTCGGACTTACCGATTGTTACATAATACGTATATACAGAGCTGCTGTATGTAGCGCTTACTCCAAGCGTGCCTGTCGACGACAGATCCATCCAGTCGCACTGATACGGATTGGTCATAATACGCGCCGAAATTCCTTGACAGATGTCAGTGTCGGAAACAGCCCCCGACACGGTAAAATCAAACGTGTTCGTTCCCTCAAGCATCTCCTCCGACGCGTCAAATATCGTTTTCTGGTCAGTGGAAAGCTGCGCACTGAACCAGTCGTCTGACGACAGAGTTGAGTTGTACTGCTGTATTATCGAGCTGTTATAGCCTAAATCCAGTATCAGCTCCGCCTGCACCTTCTCAATGGCAGGAAATTCCTCTACCGCAAATTCGGCAAGCAGCTCCATGTTTTCCGACGTCAACGCAGACTCCTGCGAAACTTCGCTTTCCGTTTCGGTTGTTTCCTCTGCTTCAGCCGTTTCAGTCAATTCCTCCGCTTCAGTTGTTTCCTCCGTTTCGGTCGTTTCTTCTGTTTCAGTCGTTTCCTCAGCTCCGGTTGTTTCCTCTGCCTCAACCGTTTCAGCCAATTTCTCCGCTTCGGTCTGCGTTTCGTCAGCCTCCGGCTGCGTTTCCTCCGCTTCGACCGCTTCCTCCGAAGCGCTTTCTTCCGCAGCCTCCGCAAGCTCCTCCGCCGCAGTCAAAAGCATCTCCACCGGAATGGAATATTGAAATATCAGCGTTCCATCCTCATCAACTGCCGCAACGGCGCCATTCAGCTCATCGCCCGCGTTTCTTGCCTCCGCAACCAAATCAACAAATTCAAAATACGCCTCCTGCGCATCATCCGCTAACGCGTTCACCGTGTTCGCCGAGAGATATTCCATATCCTCGTACACGACTGCGTCAGAGCCGATTGCCTTGCCGTTTTCGGAAAGCTGAAATGGATATAAGTTATCCTCATCCTCTGAAAGCTCCGCCGCATCAGCCCTCAGAGCGCCATTTACGGGCAACCCCGTCACTGCAAGCGTCAAAGCCAATAATACAGATATAATCCGTTTCTTCAAAAGCTTACCTCCTGTCCGACATTCGGGGGGAATGCTCTGCAAAATCACAGGCTACTGTATGGAAGTAACCTTATAATCCTGCTCTTCCACTTCCTTTTTAAGCGCCTCATCGGAAATCCCCGCGTTTAACGTCACAATCGCCGTTCCCTTTTCATGGCTGACCTCGGCGCTCTCAACCTCAGCAAGCGCCTCAAGGCATTTTTTCACTCTTGCCTCACAGTGTCCGCACATCATACCCTCAATGTTCATTGTCCTTGTCATAGTAAAACCCCTTCCTTTTCTTATTTCGGAGAAATCCTCGCCGGACTTTACCGTATCAGGCAAATTTTCTCCGGATTGTTTTTGTTTTCTGTTTTTATTTCCTGCGTTCATTATATTTACCAAATTTAACCGCAGCGCGTTTGTCACCACGCAAAAGCTTGAAAGGCTCATTGCCGCTGCCGCAAACATCGGGTTTAATCGAAGATTAAACAGCGGAATCCACACCCCTGCTGCAAGCGGAATACCTATTACATTATAGAAAAACGCCCAAAACAGGTTTTCATGAATGTTGCGGAGCGTCTTGCGGCTTAAACGGATTGCTGCAGGCACATCTGAGAGCCTGTTCTTCATAAGCACCACGTCCGCCGCGTCAATTGCGATATCCGTTCCCGCGCCAATCGCAATGCCTATATCCGCCCTTGTCAGCGCCGGCGCGTCGTTTATGCCGTCGCCGACCATCGCCACCCTGCCTTCTTCCTTAAGCGCTCTTATCACGCTTTCCTTGCCGTCGGGAAGTACGCCGGCTATGACATTTGCCACTCCCGCCTGCTCGCCGATTGCACGCGCCGTGCGCTCGTTGTCGCCCGTAAGCATGACCACGCGTATTCCCATATCCTCCAGCTCTCTTACTGCCTGCGCGCTGTCCTCCTTAATCACATCCGCGACGGCGATAAGCCCGATAAGCTCATCCCCGCCCGCATCATTTTCACAGGTGAAAAACAATGGTGTTTTTCCCTGCCCGGACAGCTCCTTTGCCCTTTCGGACAACGCATCAGGTATGGCAGTCTTTTTCCCGATAAAGCTGCCGCTTCCGCCAAACAGTCTTTTACCGCCGCACACCGCACGGACGCCGTTTCCCGAAAGCGCTTCAAAATCCGTAAGCTGCGCCGCATATCCGTCCCTGTTTCCGTTCTCGACGAAATAGCCCGCGGCATACTCGCATACCGCACGCGCAAGCGGGTGCTCGCTCTTTTCCTCCAACGCATACGCAGCCGCCAAAAGCCTGTTTTCATCGACGCCCTCAGCAGGGATTACATCCGTCACCTTCGGCATTCCGCTTGTAATCGTCCCTGTCTTGTCAAGCGCGACAATCCGCACTCTTCCGGTTTCCTCAAGCGAAGCCGCCGTCTTAAACAAAATTCCGTTCCTTGCGCCCACACCGTTTCCGACCATGATTGCAACAGGAGTCGCAAGCCCGAGCGCACACGGGCAGCTTATCACCAGCACGGATATTCCCCTTGCAAGCGCAAAGCCCACGCTCTGCCCTGCCAAAAGCCAAATAAGTATCGTTACAAAAGCGATTGCAATGACCGCCGGCACAAACACGCCGGACACACGGTCGGCGACCTTCGCAATCGGCGCCTTGGTGGCTGCGGCGTCGCTCACCATCTGAATAATCCTTGCAAGCGTCGTGTCCTCGCCTACCCTCACGGCCTCACATCTGATAAAGCCCGATTGGTTTATTGTGGCGGCGGATACCCTGTCGCCTTTTGCCTTATCCACCGGAATACTTTCACCCGTAAGCGCGGACTCATTCACGGCGCTTTCTCCCTCAAGCACAATCCCGTCCACCGGAATGCTTTCACCGGGTCTTACGACGAAGATATCGCCCTTTACCACCTCGGTAATCTCAACCGTGCTCTCGCTTCCGTCCCGCACGACGGTCGCCGTTTTAGGCGAAATACGCATAAGCCCCTTTAGCGCATCGGTCGTTTTTCCCTTAGAGCGCGCCTCAAGCATTTTGCCCACGGTTATAAGCGTCAAAATCATCGCCGCAGACTCAAAGTAAAACTCATGCATATAGTTCATGACCGCGTCCGCGTCGCCTTTAAGCTGCGCGTCGGTCATCGCAAAAAGCGCGTATGTGCTGTAAACAAATGCTGCCGCCGAACCCAGCGCGACCAGCGTATCCATGTTAGGCGCTCTGTGCCAAAGCCCCTTAAATCCGCTGATAAAAAACTTCTGATTGATCACCATCACTGCCGCCGTCAGCAAAAGCTGTATCAGACCCATGGCAATATGATTACCCTCCAATATGGAGGGCAGGGGAAAGCCCCACATCGTATGTCCCATGGAAAAATACATAAGTACGACTAAGAAAACCAGCGAATAAATAAGCCGCTTTTTTAAGACCGGCGTTTCCCTGTCCGCAAGCATATCCTCCTGCGAAGCGGAGCGCAAGCCGTCGGATGCCGCGCCTCCCTTTAGCGAAGCGCCATAGCCTGCCGCCTCCACCGCGCCGATAATATCCTCCGGGCTTGCCGTTCCCTCCACGCCCATTGAGTTTGTCAGCAGACTGACGGAGCATGCGCTCACGCCTGCCACCTTAGACACGGCCTTTTCCACCCTGCTGCTGCAGGCGGCGCAACTCATGCCGGTCACTGTATACTGCTCCATCGTTTTCTCCTTTCCCAAAGGCTATTCGTCCCTGTTTTTTATGCTCTTTACCTTGAAATCCAGCCGTTCCACCGCAATCCGCAGCGTTTCGTCGGATATCTCCCTGTCCATCGATACCTCGCAGATATTTTTTTTGAGATTTACCTTTCCGACAGCCCCCTCAATCTTATTGATGGAACGCTCCACGCTGTTCTTACAGTTTTCACAGTGCATACCTTCTATTTCAATAATTTTTACGGCTGTTACCTTACCCGAAAGCTCCTTTGTTTCCGTAATGCCCGCGCCGGAGCCTCCGCAGCAGCCGCCTTCGCCCTTTGTATGCTTTATTGTTCCCCTGACTGCAAAAAATATAATTACGGCAAGCGCCGCTATGATAATTATATTGCCCATATTAATCTCCATTCTAATCTAAAACGTTTCAACGCATTAATTTCTTAATCGTTTTAATCAGCTCATCCACCGTTTCTTCCTTACCCTCGCGTATATCATCCGTCACACACGTTTTAATGTGGTTTGCAAGCAGGACACGGTTAAAGCTGTTCAGCGCGGCGTTGACTGCCGCCACCTGAATGAGAATATCAGTGCAGTACGCGTCCCTTTCCACCATTCCCTTAATGCCGCGCACCTGACCCTCTATGCGGCTCAGGCGGTTCTTCAAATACCTAAGCTCTTTTTCGTCGCGCTGCTTTTTTCTGTGTGCGCATCCCTCACAGTATGCCCCGCTTACGGACTCCTCATGATTTTCCTTTGGCATATTTTTTTGTTTATCCGCTTTCGCCATCTGCATCACCCTTCCTTTCGTATTAATGACAGCCCTTGTATATGCTGATAATATAGTATACCCTTGTATGGTATTTGTCAATATAATATGCCCTATTATTTTTTTAACTGCTAAAAGCGGCATAAAATTTTTTGCTCGGTACTTTGGTACCGGTTCTATTGACGCCCCGGAAAATATGTCATATACTGGCACAGATGTTCGGCTGCCGGCTTCAAGTCGTTTCAATCATTATATTATTTACAATTAATTTATATGGAGGATATTTTATGAATTCAAGTGTATTGGCAATTTTGGCAGTAGCGGGCTTCTTTGCGATTCTTACGCTGCTTGCCGTAGCGGTATTTTATGTACTCAGCTCTGTTTCGCATATGAAGGCGCTCAAGGCTTTAGGCTATGACAAGCCGTGGCTGGCGTGGGTTCCTGGCGGTAATCTGTACGCTGTCGCGGATGCTGCCTTAAACGGCGATGAGAGCATTATGTTTTTCGGTTCGTTTGTCGTCCCCGCCGCCGTTTTCAGATTTTGGTGGGCGATAGCTCTTGTTCTTATGTTTGTTCCGATAATCGGTAATCTCTGCTGCTTTGCTCTTTTTATCATATGCCTCGGCACCTGCTACACAAGGCTGTACGCAAGGCTCGAGTACAAATCCGAGCAGGACACAATGGTAATCGGCTTCCTGTCAGGTCTGTTTCCCATCATTGCCGTATGCAAATTCCTTGTCGGAAACTATCAGTGCGTAAATTACAGCGCGGAGTAAAATTTTTTACCCGTCCAAGACTACACAGCGCAAAATTGCGCAGGCAAAATTGCGCTGCATTTGGTATAAAAGATGCCGTATTGGAAACACTCATATAAAAAGCATCAAAAAGGCGGCTGATTATGAGCAGGAAAAATTTTTCGCACCACGGCAAACAAGACACACGTCAAAAAGCGGCAGAGCTGACGCCCACGGCAATTATAACCGGCGTCCTTCTTGCCGTTGTATTTGGAGCGGCAAACGCATATTTAGGGCTTAGGGTCGGCATGACCATCTCCGCCTCCATCCCCGCCGCCGTCGTATCAATGGGCGTCATCCGCGTTATCATGCGGCGGGATTCACTCCTCGAAAGCAATATGGTGCAGACCATCGGCTCGGCGGGCGAATCGCTTGCGGCAGGCGCAATCTTTACAATTCCCGTGCTTTTTTTGTGGGCGGCGCAGGATGTGATTGACACGCCAAGCCTGATTACCATTGCGCTAATATCTCTCTGCGGCGGTATTTTGGGCGTGCTCTTTATGGTGCCGCTTCGAAGCGCGCTGATTGTCAGGGAGAATGACACGCTGCCCTATCCCGAGGGAAAAGCGTGCGCCGAGGTGCTGCGCGCGGGAGAAAAGGGCGGCGAGGGTGCGCTTTTGGTTTTCTCCGGCATGGGCGTTTCCGCGCTGATAAAGCTGATAACGGACGGGTTCAAGCTTGTTCCCTCATATATCACCCTGAAATTAAATGCCCTCAAAACCGAAGCCTCCACGGAAATATATCCCGCGCTTTTGGGCGTGGGATATATCTGTGGTGCAAAAATTGCTTCCTACATGTTTGCGGGCGGCATCATCGGCTGGCTGGCGCTTATTCCCATGATCAACACCTTTGGGGAAACGCTCACGCTCTACCCCGGCAATGCCCCGATTGCGGAATTGTACGCCGAGGGCGGCGCATCCGCAATATGGAGCAGCTACATCCGTTATATCGGAGCCGGCGCAGTGGCTGCGGGCGGCATCATCAGTCTGCTCAAGTCCCTCCCTCTCATAGTAAAAACCTTTATCGCCACAGTAAAGCAGGCGGCTCAGGGAAGCGCTGACGGCTCAAATGACCCGCAGCGCGATTTGTCCATGCGCACAATCCTTACAGGCGTGCTCATCATGACTGTTATCATATGGCTGCTGCCTCCCATTCCGGTCACGCTTTTGGGCGCGGTTATGATTGTGCTTTTCGGATTTTTCTTTGCCGCTGTTTCCTCGCGCATGGTAGGTCTTGTCGGCAGCAGCAACAACCCAGTATCAGGCATGGCTATTGCGACGCTCTTATTCACCACGCTTATTCTGAAGCTAACGGGCGATACCGGGGCGCACGGCATGAAGGGCGCGATTGCCATAGGCTCCGTTATCTGTATCATCGCGGCAATGGCAGGCGACACATCGCAGGATTTAAAGACGGGATATCTGTTGGGCGCTACGCCGAAAAAGCAGCAGATTGGCGAGCTTATAGGCGTATTTTTCTCCTCGCTGACTATCGGCGTTGTGCTTATCCTTTTAGACAGGGCGTGGGGCTTTGGCTCGGCAGAGCTTTCCGCGCCGCAGGCGACACTCATGAAGCTTATCATAGAGGGCATCATGGACGGAAATCTGCCGTGGACGCTTGTGTTTATCGGCGTATTCATCGCGCTTGCCGTGGAATCGCTCGGCGTTCCCGTCCTTCCCGTGGCAATCGGGCTTTATCTGCCGTTTGAGCTTAGCGCGGCAATCATGCTTGGCGGCTCGATACGCTTCCTTGCAGATAAGAAAAACAGCGGCGCACAGACACCCGGCGGTATTCTGTTCTGCTCGGGGCTGATTGCCGGCGAGGGAATAGTAGGCATTCTTCTTGCAGTCATCACCATTTCAGGCTGGTCCGATATCATTGACCTGTCCGGCATTTTTTCGCTTAACCTTGCCGGCTCCTGCGTTGTCCTGATTGCATCCATGCTTCTTATTTATTTTATCTCCATAAAGAAATAAGGAATGTGTCTTTGTCAAATGCCCCTGAATTTAAAGCTGAATTCCAATTTTTTGTCTGTCCTAATATGGTATTCCTCATGCACGGGCGCGCCCCAGCTGTCGTCGCCGCCCACACCCATCTGCTGCTTTGACACCCGCACTACCGTGTAATGCACCTGCGGAAGCTCATACGGGTGCTTTGCATTTTCCATTTCATGCGGAGTATAAGGAAGCGCCGAGAAATTAACGGCAGCGTCGTCCGCCTCAAACAATATTCCCCTGCCCTTCATATCCGTAATTTTTGCCCAACGCACATCCGTCTTGTTGCCGCACTCCTGCGGAACCATGTACGCCGCCATGTTGTCGGAAACCATATTCCTGTATATACCCAACTTCGCGCCCTTTTTCCTGTCCTCGTAGGTTTCCGCAGGGCCGTTTCCATACCACTCCACGCGGTCATAGTCCGCGTTAAATTTAAATATCACCCCAAACTCAGGCATATCGGAAAGTCCCGTGACAGGCTCATGAGAAAGTGTCGTCCGGATGCTCCCGTCGCCGTAAACCCTATATTCCAACTGACATTCGGCTGCGGGAGATGTCGGCAGCTTATAGTAAAAGCACACGCTCACAAAATCCTTCTCCTCATGCACCACGGGATTTTCATATATCGTATCGCCCGTTCTTCCCTGCTTTTCAATCCCCGCACCCTTATGCGTAACATAAAGGCTTGCAAGCTTCCACTGTCCCTGACGGACGCACATATCGTTTCCCATGTCGTTGTCCGTCGGAGCTCGCCAAAAATTCGGCTTCGGTATTTCCTCAATAAGCTCCCTGCCCGCATATCTGTACGAAGCAAGCCCTCCGTTCAGCTCTGAAAAGAGCACGTCAAATTCCGCTCCGCGCACGCCGATGTTGTTGACGCCGTAATATACGGTAAATGGCTTGTTTTCGGGCTTTTTGCTCTCCCTGTGCCTTGCAATCACTGCCTGACCAAATGCCGTTTCATGACCTTGCTTTGCCCACAGCGTATCCTCCTTCAGCCTGAAGGAAACTGTCAGCACATACTCTCCGCTGATTTGCGGAGCTTCAAACGGTAACTGGAAACGCTTTCTCTGCTCCGGCTCCACGTCGATGCCCTCAAGCTCCTTTTGTTCCACAACAACGCCCTCCCTTGCAAGAAGCGCCACACACGCAAAATCAGCCGTTGACACAAAGAGGTTTTTGTTCCACACCTCAAAATCACTGCTTCCGATTGTGACTGCAATATTCTGATAATTAAATTTTACCTCCTGCATCTTCGGCGATTCGTCGCGGCTTCCGCCGTAGGCAATGCCGTTTCCACTGAAATTGTAATCAGTCGGTCGGTCGCCAAAGTCGCCGCCGTATGCCTGGAACCATTTACCGTAGCGGTCCTTTTTATAGATTGACTGGTCGATATAATCCCATATAAATCCGCCCTGATAACCCGAATTTTCCTTATCCGCAAGCTCCGTATATTTGTGCATTGCGCCGCATGAATTTCCCATCGCGTGCGTATACTCGCAGCTTATAAACGGCTTTGCATCCTTCTCCTTCAGATACTCCTCAATCTCCGACGCCTTTGCGTACATGCGGCTCTCCATATCAGAGGTGTCATTATACCTTCTGTCGTGAAAAACGCCCTCGTAGTGGACAAGCCTTGTGTCGTCAAGGCTGCGGAACAGCTCGGACATCTCATATATGGTTTTGCCGCCGTAGGATTCGTTGCCCACGGACCAAATCACAATCGCGGGATGGTTTTTATCCCTTTGAAAGCACGAATTTATGCGGTCAAGCAGCATGTCACGCCACTCAGGCTTTCCATCGGGAAGAATAAAGTCCCCGTCCCTCTTTTCCTTGAAATATGCATCCCATGTTCCATGCGTTTCCAAATTGTTTTCCGCAATCATATACAGCCCGTAGCGGTCGCACAAGTCATATACCGCCGTGTCGTCCGGATAATGGCAGGTGCGGATTGCGTTGATATTGTTGCGCTTCATCGTGATGATATCCTGCTCAAGCTCCTCCCCTGAAACGGCTCTTCCCGAAACAGCGCTGAATTCATGGCGGTTTACGCCCTTAAACACAATGCGTTTTCCATTGATGAGCATACGGTTATTTTTCAGCTCAAACCTGCGAAAGCCCACGCTCTGCGGAATATATTCCGTCACTCTCCCCTCGCTGTCATAAGCCTCAAGCTCCAGCTCATAAAGATAGGGCGACTCTGCGCTCCAAAGCGCGGGGGAAACAATCTCCTCCTCCACAATCAGCTCCTCTGCCGCCTCCACGGTACGCTCAAACAGCACACGTCCCTTATCCGACAGCGTTATTTTCAGGCTGCCCGCGCCCCTGACCTTAAGCGCCGCCCGAAGCGTCGCCCGGCTGTAATCATCGCCGTCAAACAGCGTCTTTACAAAAATATCGCTGACATGCGTTTTGGGTATGGCGCGCAGCTCCACGCTCCGGTATATTCCGGAAAACCTAAAGAAATCCTGATCCTCGCACCAGCTTGAGGATGTCCATTTAAACACCTGCACTGCAAGCTTGTTTTCACCATCTTTGATATACGGGGTAATGTCAAATTCGGACGGCGTAAAGCTGTCCTCGCTGTAACCCACATACGCCCCGTTCAGCCAAAGCGCCATTCCGCTCTCCACGCCCTTGAAATTAACGTGTATTTCCATTCCCTTCATGCTCTCGGGAATTGTGAAATATTTCACATAGCTTGCGACAGGGTTAAACCGCTCGGGTATCTCCCCGGGCGATACCTGTTCGCGCCCGTCCCACGGATACTGCGTGTTGACATACTGCGGAGCGTCATACCCCTCCATCTGAATATGCGCGGGAACGCGGATGTCCGCCCAGCCCGTACAGTCATAGTCAGACGCTTCAAAGCCCTTTATTGCCGAACCGTAATTTGGCGCATATGCAAACTTCCACACACCGTCCAATAAGGTAACAAGTGAGCTGTTTTTTGAAAACAGCTCACCCTTACCCGCATAAGTCATGTGTGCGGAATGTGCCAGAAGCACATTCTCCTTAAAAAATGTCGGATTTTTCACCTTTTCATAATTAAACATAACTTATCCTCATATTATATTTTATTTTACCGCACCGGTAATACCCTCTGCAAACTGCTTCTGCAATATAAAGAAAATAATCATTGTCGGGCAGGAGCAGAACAGCACCGCAAGCATCAGAACACCGTAGTCAACGGAATAGCCGTTTGCCAGATTTGCAATCAGCATCGGCATCGTGTATGCACGATTGTCGCTCATTACAACCTTCGGCCACAGATAAGCGTTCCACGCGTTCATGAATGTGATAACTGCCGCTGCCGCATATGTTGCCTTCATGACAGGCATATACATCTTGAAGAAAATCTTAAACTCGCTCAAGCCGTCGATACGCGCCGCCTCCATAATGTCCGTGGGAAAATTCCTCGAATTTTGGCGGAACATCATAATCAAAAACGGCGTCGAAATCGAGGGAAGTATAAACGCCCACACGGTATTCAGAAGCTTCAGCTTTGACACCATCTTAAACAGCGGAATCATGGTCGCAACCTGCGGCACCATCATCGCCAGCAAAAGAACGGAGAAAAGCTTATCCTTATACTTATCATGATAAAGCTCAAAGCCATAGCCCGCAAGTGAACAGATAAGCAAAGCGACAATCGTCTGCACGCCCGCGTACACAAATGAATTTTTGAGCGCGTTCCAAAGGTTGGGCTGCTGTGTCAAAAGGTTTGTAAAGTTCTCAATCAGATGCGTTCCGAATACTATTTTTCCTCTTGCCACCTCCACGGACGTGTTCGTCGCAGCCGTAATCATCCAGTAGAACGGAAAAACGGAAATCAATGACACAATTGTCAAAAATATGTAGGTCGGTATCAGTCTTCTTTGAATATTTGAACGTCCCTTTTTAGTCACGCTTATCACCTACTTTCATATTGATAGCCGACAGCACGGCAACCATAACAAATACAATAAACGACATTGCTGACGCGTACCCGAAATTCGCGACGAAATCGCCGAATGAATTTTGATAAATATAGTGCGACATCGTAATCGTAGAGTTTGCGGGACCGCCGCTTGTGAGGTTTACGGACTCATCAAACAGCTGCAGCGTACCGTTAATTGACATAACTCCCGTCATAACGATTGTAGGCTTCAAAAGAGGCACCGTAATTCTCCAAAAGGTCTGCCATGAATTAGCTCCGTCAATCTTTGCCGCCTCATACACGGAATATTCAATTCCCTGAAGCCCTGCGAGGTAAAACACCATGTTGTACCCCGTCCATCTCCATATGAGGGCAATAATGATAATCACGCGCGCCGTGCTCGTCGTTCCCAAAAAGTTGATGTTCGTATCAATAATTCCTAAGTTTAAGAGGACTGAATTGACCAATCCGTTTGTGGCAAACATGGACTTGAAAATCAGGGAATACGATACAAGCGAGGTCGCACACGGAAGAAATACGCAGGTACGGAAAAGACCCTTGAACTTTAAATCCTTATTGTTAAGCATCTGCGCCAAGAGCATGGCAAGCACGAGCATGATGGGAACCTGAATAATCAGATACAAAAACGTATTTCCCACGGAACGTATAAACAGCTTGTCGCTGAGTATTCTCTTATAATTGTAAAACAGCGGTTCCGCCCACTGCATGTTTGCGCTCGAACCGGTCTTTAACGACATCAGAAACGCCTGTATCATCGGCCAAAAGCTCATAATCGCAATCAGCAGCGTCGCCGGCGCCAAATAAGTCCACCCCGCCCTGCGCTGCTTTGCCACCACGCTTGTATTCTTTTTACTCAATTTCAAAGCCCCCTTTAACCACAAACGGGAGAGCATGAAATCTCTCCCGTTTTAATTTTAAACAGCTTTATAAATCAGCCTGTAATCAGTTAGTTACCCATTGCGAAGTTCAAGTTCTCCTCAGCCGTTGCCAGCTCAGTCATCAAATCTGCGCCCTGTGCTGCGTTCATGATAGCGGCTGCCATATAGGTACGTGCCGTATAGTGAGCATCATTCTGCTCGATTGTCTGTACATGAGAACCCATCTCAACAATCTGCGCATAAATCGGAGTGTCATTGAAATACTCAACGCCCTCGTTATATACGTCTGACTCGCCGGCTGAAATGCAGCATGTGATTACGCCGCCATCGCGGAGCGCTGCATCGTAGGTTTCCGTGCTGCCGCCGAAGGTATATGCAAGGAACTTCTTTGCAAGGTCAGTGTTTTGGCAGTTTGACGTAATGTAAAGAGAAGAACCGCCGTTTGACGCATAGCCCTCGCCGCCGTCCAATGTAGGCATTGAAGTAATCTCCCACTTACCGCTGTTCTCCTCAACCTGCTCGATTGAAGGGATAATCCAGTTTCCGTTCATAACGCCTGCAACCATGTCGCCAAGGATTGTCTGGTCTACATAGTCAGACCAGTCGTTTGCCAGATAAAGCACGTTCTTCTGAGCCATCTCAACAATCTTCTCGCAGACTCTTACCAAATCCTCATTTTCCGTGATGTAAGGCGCGCCGTCCTTAAACTGTGAACCGCCCTCTGCCTGAAGCATCATGTAAATCAAATCGTTTCCGTCGCCGTCCATTGAAAGCAGGTACTTTCCTGTCTGAGCGTAAACCTCCTCGCCGATTGCGATAAAGTCATCCCATGTGATGCCTGTCATATCGTCGATGGTGTAGCCGCACTCTTCAAGTACGTCAACTCTGTATGCAAAAATAACCGTGCCGTTATCTACCGGGAAGCCGTAATGTACGCCGTCCACCGTAGAATAAGAAAGCTTCTCTTCACCGAAGTCAGACCAGTCAACATCCGCATCGTCAACTGAAACCCATGCATCAGGGTAATCGCTTACATACTGCTGGAAATAATGATCCTGGAAAAGAACGATGTCAGGAAGCTGGCTGTAATCGCCTGACGAGCCTGCAAGCGTAATCGCATTCTCAACGTCTGACGACTGCGACTGCTCGATAATCTCAAGCTCAAAGGTGTCGTCCACGTTTGCCTTGTAGTCGTCCGCTGCAGCCTGCAAAGCCGGAATATTGAAGCTCGCATCCCATGCATAAACTGTCAGCTTATTGTCGCCTGAAGCCGCTGCATCAGATGACGCCGTGTCCTGTGATGCCGTGTCGGTCGCTGCTGTCGTATCTGCAGCCGCCGTGTCTGCTGATGTTGTGTCAGATGCTGTCGTGTCTGCCGATGTCGTATCTGACGATGACGACGAACCGCAGCCCGCAAGCATTGCTGTTGACATTGCGCCAACAAGAACTAATGATAATAATTTCTTTTTCATTTATAGTTCCTCCCTTTATGTAAATTCTTCCCGACCTTACAGCGCAATTGGTAAATTTGTACATTTTTCGCACTGATTAGCTCGGGTTATATAGGCATTATGTCAATAATATGCCGATTGTAGTGTGCATTTTTAATCATAAAAAAAGCAAATTCGGTTTGCGCACCATTATACCGGCACATTTATATATGAAATCTTCTCTTAAGCTCCACTCTCGCCCTTCTGCCGCCGATAATCACCGTGCCAAGCAGAAGAAGCAGCGACACGTTAAACGCCGCCAGCGATACCACCGGGCTTGTAACCGCTCCGAACACATATAAAAGCAGCAGCCCCCCGCCGCACAGCGTCGTAAAAAGCTCCGGCATAATATAGCTCTGCCAGTTCTTCCTGTTGATGATGATGAGCGCCAATATTCCCGCGTCAATCAGCAAAACCCCCGCCGGCAGCACATAGTTTACCGACCAGCCGTTATATCCCGCAAAAAAGTCCGCCGCCACAAGCATTGCAAGCGCCAATCCTATCAGCACTAAGGTTTTCGCGATGTAGCCGCTTCTCCCAAGTATCGCGTAGCGTATTACCATATAGCCGTAAAAAAACGCCATAGCGCATATAATGCACAGCATAAAGCTCCACCCGAGAAACAGGGTAATATCCGTCAGCACAAGCTCGGCTGCGATGGCAATAAAAAGATAAATCCTTGAAACCAGCACAAGCTTGCGCGTGCGCATCCTGATATCCGGATATGCGTTTTCCATCTGAGCCGTGTACTCCAACGCGCAGCGGCACAGCGGGCACTGCCCCGCCTCGTCAAGCACCTCAAGCTTACACTGTCTGCACCTACTCATAATTCACCCCGTTACTTTCTATTTCTACCCGGATTCCATCCTCCGCCGCTTTCCTGAAAAAGCACCGCTGCACCGACACATCCGCCAAATCATAGCTGAAGGTAAAGACCAGCGTATCTCCATACGAGCATATATTTCCCTTAATATGCTGCCCTTTTGACATGGCAAGGCAGGAGTGGATCATCTCCACATAGGGCTTATATGCCTCATCAACCGTGACCTTTCCTACATTTGTGACAGTCGCGGTATTTGCAAGCGCCGACTGAGTATAAATCACCCGCATCGCGATATTTTTAAGCACAAGCGGCACTGCCCTGGCAATAAGCGGCTTTTCATTGGAAACATTATATGAAAAAAGCTTTTCCAGATTTTCTTTATTAATCTGTTTTTCCAAGCTTGTCTGAACTGCCGCAAGCACCTCCTCAAAGGTATAATCGTCCTTGGAGGGGCAAAATTCCGCCGACACCATCACAAAAAAATTTTTCGTGGTAATCGAATCAAAATACGGTCTTAAATTGACGGGAACGGCAACCCTTATCGGCTTTTTTCCCGGCATTTTATTCAGGCACTCCTTATAAACGCTCCATGTAAACACGGAAACGAGATATTCGTTGATGCTTACGCCGTATCGTCTGCAAACCTCCTTAAGCTCGGAAATCCGCATATAGCCGTGCATAATGCCAAACTCGCCGGGATTCAGCCTCTCTCCCCTGATAAGATACGCTTTTTTAGTCTGATATCCCCGCGCGGAGCTTTTACGGTAATTTTTTAAAAAGCTGTCCTCCCGGTTGAGTGAGGTATCGCTGTTTAAGGCATCGCCTCTGTCGCCCTTAAGCTCAGGGTGTACCAGCCGAAGATACTGATAAGTAAGCTCCTTTAAAAAATTAATGCCGCCCATTCCGTCCGTCAGCACATGGAATACCTCTAAGTTAATGCGGTATTTATAGTATGTCACTCTAAACATATAGCTGTTATTTCTGTTTTGATATATAAAACGGCATGGGAATGTGTTTTCCTCCCGGACACGCGGCGCAGGCTTTCCGTTCTCCTCAAAATAATACCAAAACACACCCTGGCGCAGCCGCAGATTAAATCCGTCAAACTTCGGGAGCACTATATCAAGCGCCTCCTGCAGCTTTTGGGGCTGTACGGTTTCCGTCAGCGTCACGCTGATACGGTAAACATTGCTCATGCTTTCCCCCGCAATAACGGGAAAAAGATGCGCAGTATTGTCCAGCCTGTCCCAACGTATTTCCCGGCTGCATGACGCCGGCCCTGCCTCACTTTTATCCTTATCCGCATGAACCATATCCACTGACTTTTTCTTCATAAACCACCCTGCTTTATTGTTATCGCTAATTTTCCTATACGATAAAAAATAACGCCCTGTAACCAAGGCGTTATTCTGTTATTCCATTCTATATTTATTACATTCCTGCCTGTGCTGCAACCTCAGCCGCAAAGTCGTCAACCTTCTTTTCGATACCCTCGCCGGTTTCAAAACGCACAAATCTCTTAATCGTGATATCCGTGCCGTTCGCCTTAGCTACCGAATCGACATACTGCTTAACCGTCTGCTTTCCGTCCTCAGCCTTAACATACACCTGCTCAAGCAAACAAACCTCTTTAAGCTCCTTATTAAGACGTCCGTTTACGGCGCCCTCTATAACCTTCTCGGGCTTTCCTGCCATCTTCGGGTCGTTCTTAATCTGCTCTGTGATGATTTCCTTCTCATGAGCCTTGTACTCCTCCGAAACCTCATCGGAAGATACATACTTAGGATAAAGCGCCGCAACCTGCATTGCAAGATTTGTCAGAGCTTCCTTAACCGCATCGTTTACCACTGCGGTTTCCGCCTCAACAATAACGCCGATTTTTCCGCCGCCGTGCGTATATGTCACTACGCAGCCGTTTTCAGCAACAACCTTCTCAAAGCGTCTGATGCTGAGCTTCTCTCCAATAACGGCAACCTTATCTACAAGCGCATCGCTTACCGTCTTAGATGCGTCCTCATTCCATGGCTCAGCAAGGAATGCATCGATATCCTTCGATGAAGTGCAAAGCGCCTGCTTTGCAACTGCCGCCACAAAGCTTTGGAACTGCTCATTCTTTGCCACAAAGTCCGTTTCCGAATTAACCTCAACAACCGCAGCCGCTCTGTCGCCGTCAGTCATAACCTTGCAAAGACCCTCAGCCGCAATACGGCTTGCCTTCTTTTCAGCCTTAGCTTGTCCGTTCTTTCTCAAATATTCAACGGCTTCGTCCATATTTCCGTTCGTTTCGTTAAGAGCCTTCTTGCAGTCCATCATGCCTGCACCCGTCATTTCTCTTAACTCCTTTACCATTGCTGCCGTAATAGCCATACTATGCTTCCTCCTCCATAACTTCCTCTGCTTCCGGTTCCGCGTCCGTCATAATCTCGCCCTGATTTGCCTCGATAACTGCATCTGCCATGGCTGAAACAATCAGCTTGACCGCTCTGATTGCATCATCATTTCCGGGAATCACATAATCAAGCTCCTCCGGGTCGCAGTTTGTATCAGCGATGCCGATAAGAGGAATACCGAGCGTATGAGCCTCCTGCACGCAAATTCTTTCCTTCTTAGGGTCAACCACAAAAATCGCATCCGGCAGCTTTGTCATATTCTTAATGCCGCCAAGGTTCTTTTCAAGCTTTTCCCATTCTTTCTTAAGCTTAATGACTTCCTTCTTAGGAAGAACATCAAATGTACCGTCCTCTGACATCTTCTCGATTGCCTTTAATCTTGCAATTCTGCTTCTGATTGTCTTGAAGTTTGTGAGCATGCCTCCAAGCCATCTTTCATTTACATAGAACATATTGCAGCGCTCTGCTTCCGTGCGCACTGCATCCTGTGCCTGCTTCTTTGTGCCGACAAAAAGGATTGTGCCGCCCTGCGCCGCGATATCCGCAACAGCCCTGTATGCCTCGTCAACCTTACCTACTGATTTCTGTAAGTCGATAATGTAAATACCGTTTCTCTCCGTAAAGATATAGGGAGCCATTTTAGGGTTCCATCTTCTTGTCTGATGTCCGAAATGAACACCTGCCTCCAACAACTGCTTCATTGAAATAACGCTCATTTTTTACCTCCATTTTCTGCGGATATTCCGCCACCTGTCTGCGTCAGCTCTGCGGGCTACCGAAAGCGTCACCGGCATGGGCCGCAAATCGACAGACTTGAATATTGTATATTATTTTCCGCTGCCGGCGTGTCTTTACACAGCCGCAACATTAATAACATAACATAAAAAGACCTCTCACGCAAGAGGTCTTTTATCTTTTCTCTCAATTTTCTCTCAATTTTTTTACCTTGTCAGCTTCTCGGCAATCTCCTGCCACGAATCATCAGGATATATAAGCTTTGTTCCGGTATTAATCTTTTTGTCATAGCCGTGCTGCATCAAAAACGCGTCAAACTCCGATGCGTTCTCCACAAGCCCCGCGTTATACAGCTTCCTTGACACGGAGCCGGAGTCGTCGCCTTTGGAAATTTCAATCGTCACCGCCTGTGCCCGGTCGTCCTCCGGCTTATCGGACGTATCGGCATCGTCAGACGCTTCCGGCTCCGAGGCTTCCTCTTTAGCTTCGTCCGAAGCTGCGGTTTCGCTTTCCAAAGCAGCCTCCGGAGCTTCCGGCTCTGACTCTGCCGCAGCGTCAAGCACGGAATTAATCTGTGACTCAAGCGTTTCGTCACGCTCAATCACCGGCTCATCCGCTTCCTCCGAAGCAGCCTCCGTATCGCTTTGTGTTTCGGCAACCGTTTCAGTTTCAAGGGTTCCCTGCGTGATTCCATATTCATTCAGCACATCCGCCCTTGCGTCTGCGACGGCGCTTCTTGTATAGGCGCTCATTACCACAGCCGTGATAATCATTCCAAGCCCCAGCCCTCTTAATATGTACTTCGCTTTCATTTACACAGCCCCCTTGAACAGATTTATGACAAGCTTTACCTCACCCACTCCAAGACCAAGCTCCTTTGCAATATCCACATTAGACACGCCCAGCTTATGCAGCCGCAAAATCCTGTCGTTATTATTCTCCGCCGCGTCATCCGCAGCCTGCTGCGCCTGCTCCTGCTGCTTCATCACGTTCATCGTATTCTCAAGCGGCGCTGCCTGTTCTTCCCGCTTTACGGGTCTTTCAATGTGCGGCGCCTGTTCCGCAAACGAATAAACCTCAACCTGCCTGATATCCGCAGGCTTCGCATCAACAACCTTCATATCCTCGGAATGTGAGCCTAATATCTTTAAGTCATTCGCACTCACATCGCCATGATTTTCCTTTTCAGCCACCGGCTGCATATCGTTTGAATTTACGATATCCGCGGGAACAATCTCAACTCTTTTTACCATAAGCGGTCTAAGCTCCGGCTGCTTTTGCTCCGGACCGGACGCCCTCAAATCCTGCTTTAAGGGGATTGGCTGCAACTGCGGCTGTGGCTGCAACTGCAGCTGTGGCTGCAGGGGAAGAATGAGCCGCGCCATCTGCCTTCTGGCATATTCCTTTTCGCGGGTTTCCTTATCAAGAGCTGCCCGCTCAAGCTCTTCCTTTCTTGCCTCCTCCGCGTGATTTTGTTCTTTCTGCTTAGCCTCCGCGTCCTCCTTAGCCTTCGCGGCAAGAGCTATTGCTGCGGCATTGGCTGCCTCCTCCGCCTCTTTTGCCGTCTTGTCGACATGCTTTACCGTTTCCTTAAGATTATTGTGTTTATCGTTCAGCATATCATAGAGGAACATAACCTCCTGATGAGATTTATTGATATCCGAAAGCACCGTTTCCGCATAATCGCTTATCGCCATTATCTTTTCATTGGAAATGCGCTCTGATGCTCTCTCCGTCTTTTCAACCGCGTATTCAAGCGTTTCATCCACCACCTCGGTCACTCTTTCCCTTGCGGCTTCCATTTCCTTTTCCATCATAGCTCTTATAAGCTCTTCATCCGCCTGCTGCCCTTCATCCTCGCTTTTTGTCTTTGCCGGTATGATAAAGCTCGCCGCCAATGCGCCTGCCCCAAAAATAAGCAGTATTATCTCCATCCAATTCATTCTCTTCCTGCCTTTCCGCCTTAAACCTTCATGTCAAAGCCGCCCGTGGGCTTAGACACCACTCTGCCGTCCTTTTTCCCTTCCCTGCGTTTTCTTCCTCCGTCGCCGGAATAGCCGTTTTTGCCTTTTTCCTTCGCATCAAAACGCTCCTCCTTCATAAGCGTTTCATCCGCAGTCATTACCTGCCTTGCCTGAACATCCTCTTTCTTTTGGTGCTCAACCTGAATGTTTCCCTGATCCACCACTCCCTTTTCGGCCTGCCTGACCTGGTCATGCAGAACATTATCCGTCTGCTGAATACTTCCATTAAGCAATACAGGACTGATTGCCATAGCTGTTTACCTCCCTGATTTAATCCCAATCACAAATCCCACAGTCGTTTTATTTTAATATATTTTTTTTAATAAAGCAATAGCCCCTACAATGTTGTAGAGGCTATGTCCGCGCCTTTTTTTATCAGTTTGCAAAAAGTATATTCATTTTTTACGTTCATGCTTGCTCCCGATATTGCCACCGATACCCCCTGATACATCGTGCCGCGCACGTTGATATGGGCGTTATCATCACCCTGCAGGAGCTTATCAAGCTCTTCAAGCTCCTTCAGCTCCTCCTGTATCTGCGCCTGAGACTGCGCAAGCGTCGTCTGCAATATTTTTACATTTTTAAGCTGCTCCGGCAAAAGCTTTGCTCCCGCCTTTATCTTCATTGCCGTTTCCTCAAGCACGCTCTTTATCTGA
This sequence comes from Lachnospiraceae bacterium, assembly GCA_021202335.1. Taxonomy (GTDB): domain Bacteria; phylum Bacillota; class Clostridia; order Lachnospirales; family Lachnospiraceae; genus COE1. The sequence continues at coordinate 40,147 of JAJQDE010000042.1, read as the reverse complement.
GAAATTGACTTTGATTTTTCCCCGACGCTCTTTTGCAGCTCGGCAAAACGCTTTTTCATTTCAGGGTCGCTTCCTACCTCGATGATTGTCGCAGTCCCCATCGGCGATCCGGCATTCCTTACATTCACGGCGCTCTTTGCCGTCACCCTTCCTCCGGTGATAAGCCCTTTTCCTGCCTCGACATTGACATTAACGGCTTCAACATTGGAGTTCAATATCTGCTCCGCCTCCACAAATCCGTCAGCCTTTACGGCAGCGGCGGATAGAAATTTAGCGATAATATTTCCGCCCGCCTTAAGACTCCCCTTGTTCTGCCCGTGCATGCCTCTTGCAATCACAATGTTTCCGCCCGCCTCTATCACGGCGCCCTCCACGACGCCCTTCACAAACACGTTTCCGTCCGTCTTAACGCTGAAATTCTCGCAGACGTTTCCCTTTACCTCCACATCGCCGTGGTAATCAATATTCCCGGTCGCCGTGCTCACGTCCTCAACACTGTACACATCAGACACAAAAACCGTGCTGTCCACAAGCGAAGCATGACCGTCCACCATACTTATAAGCTGAAGTCCGTCCTGAGAAATTTCAAGATTTCTCCCGTGAGCAAAGGTAGCCTTCTTTACCTCTCTTGCAGGCGATACCTTTCCCAGCACGTCAATGCCGTCCTGCCCCTTTTGAGCCGGAATAATCTCTGCAAGCACCTGCCCCTTAGTACACTGATGGAGCGTATTCAGCTTAAAGAAGTCCACGCTCCCATCCTCCTTAAGCTCCGGACGCGAATCATTATTGGTATCAAAACGATACTCAATCACCGCATCCTTTCCCGCTGTCTGCTGCTGTCCTCTTGCCACAACAATGTCCGTGCAGTTGCGTTTATCCAGCAGTGCCTCATCAATTGCATTTTCATCAATTCCGTAGCTTATTTTCTGCGCCTCAATCTGCTCCATAATCTGATTTTTTCTTATCGGATGCCCTCCGGCAGAGGGCGGATACAATCTCAGCACCGCCGTCATTCTGTCCGCCATCACTGCGACAGAGCATTTCTCGCTCACCGGCGCTATCTTATTCGGGGTTAAAAAAACGGCAACCTCATCCTCCCTCAATGAACCCAGGGCTGAGTTGATTGCCGGAGCGTCATATGGCACGCCGATTCTGTCAAGATATTCCCTTATCTCCGACAGACCGGGCTTACTGCCCTCTCCCGTCGGAGGGAAAAGCAGCAGACTCACGCCCTTTTCACTTATATGTATCTGAAAATATCCATTCATGCCAATCCCTCACTAATCCAATATACCTATATAATTTCCCATCTTTGTTTTCATTTTCTGCAGCGCCCGTGTGTGAAGCTGTGACACTCTCGACTCGGACACCTCCAGCACGCGGCTTATTTCCTTTAAAGTAAGCTCCTCATAATAATAAAGCAGGATTACCTTCTTCTCTTTCTCGGTCAGAATCTCCAGCGCTTTCTCAAGCATTTCCTTAAGCTCGCTTCGCTCCACCACGCCCTCGGGCGCCCCAAAGCCTGATCCCATGCCCTTTTCGGATGAAATATCGTTCCCCTGCTCCAAATATTCGTTCAGGGAAATCATGTTATCCGCCTTGACCTGATTCTGCCACTCAGCAAATTCATCCTGACTTATTCCCATATGCGCAGCCAGCTCCGCGTCAGTAGGCGGCCGCCCGTTTTTCTGTTCCAATTCCTTCATCGCAGTGTCTATCTGCCTCTGACGCTGCCTGATTGTCCTCGGAATCCAGTCCATCTTCCTTATTTGGTCGAGAATAGCGCCGCGTATCCTAAGGCTTGCATAGGTTTCAAATTTAACCTCTTTGCTCACGTCAAATTTATCTATGGCATCTATAAGACCGAATATGCCATAGCTGACTAAGTCCTCGTATTCCACATTGTACCCCAAATACATGCTGAGCCGACCCGCCACTATCTTTACCAATGGCGCGTATTCCCAAATAAGCTTTTCGCGCATATCCGCCGTCCTGAATTTAGCGTAATCCTCCCACAGCTTTTTACGTGCAGTATCATTCATGTTAAACCTCATTTCGGAGCGTTAGCGACATGATGCCAAAACAAACCCTGTTTGCAAAACAAACTCTGTTTGTTTTGTATTCCTGTCGAGCACAAATTTTTGTTTACAATGTTGCCATATAACTATTCGGAAGCAGAAGCCTCGGAACCGGAAGCATCTGCTTCCGCATTTTCGCCAAGCTCCTCCTCGGAATATCCCTCCTCGTCAGATATTGTATCTGTTGCATCAAGCTCCTCCACGGAACCGTCATTTTCACCCTCCGCGTTTTCCGTGAGGTCGCCGTTTCTGCGCGCTTCCTCCACCAAACGGCTAAGCTGCCCCGACGGTATGATACGGGGCTTGACGGAAGCGTACAGATACCTTGCTATGTCCCCCAAAACGTAAAATATTATCAGCACAATCAATAAAGTCCATAGCATGGTATTTAAATCAAAATTTCTTACATACATAATAATTGATGCTATTGTTCCTGCGGTAAGCATCAGAAACGGCGTAATCAGCCGCGTCTTATCAATCATTCCGGTTCACCATTCCCATTATATTGTTTTCTCCGGCTTTCCCGCGGAGCGGATTACCAAATCGCCTGTTTCCGGATAGAATATAATCGTGCGGCCATAGTTAAGACCTGTGTCCTGAGCCTTCAGGGGGATGCCAAGCTCCTTAAGCTTTTTCTTACTCGCCTCCACATTGCGCTCGCCTACGCGCACCATATCCGATTTATTTTGAAAAGCAAACATCTGCGCACCGCCTGCGATTTTTGCCTCCAAGCGCGACTTTTTGCCCCCCATCGCTATCAGCTTGTTCACCAAATCCTCAATACCCGTGTCCGCAAACTTAAATCGGTTTGAATTGTTCTCTATCTGCGTGCTGTCGGGCAGCATGGCATGTGCCAGACCGCCAACCTTAGCTACCGGGTCTCTTATGCATATCCCCACGCAGGAGCCAAGCCCCAGCGTCGTAATTCCCTCAGGGCTTTTACACACGTTCAGGTCAGCCATTCCTACTTTAATTATATTTGCCATAGACTTCCATCTCTTTCTTTTGCATTTTTAATCATGCATATTTTTATACAGGAATTCCAAGCGCACCGAGCATCTTGGAATAAGATTCCAAATCCGGCATCAATATAAAGTATCCGTTCAAATCCACATCATCAGTAAAAACCGTCTGAATCAGCAGTATCTGGTCGCCCATAATTCCAAATTCTATGGCAGGAACGCTTAAAATCGCGTTCAGCATATCAATGTTCAAATCCGGCACGGAGGGAAGCATTTTGAGATTTGTCATCTGCGCAAGCGAATTCAAATATGCACCTGTAATAATATTTCCGATTTCCTTAAGCGCAGATATCTCCATCTCGCTGAAACCGCCTTCCGCCGGCGGCATTCCCATCAGCTTTGATACGAGCACCTTGCCTGCGTTCTGCTCAAGCACGAACATGATGCTGCCCGTGATATCGCCTTCCACGGCAAGATATATGCCTACCACAATCTGCTCCTCGCCGCCCATAACCTCTCCTACGTCCTTAAAATCCAAAAGACGTACCTGAGGCACCTTCATATCCACTTTGGTCTGAAGCATTTGGGCAAGCGCCGTCGTCGCGTTGCCCGCCCCAATGTTTCCAAGCTCCTTTAACACATCATAATATTCAGTCGTTACCTTTTTAAAGCTAATGTTATCTGCCATTTTTAAACCTAAGCCTTTCTCCAAAAAAGCGGCTGTTATCTACGATTCCATTACATCCGAGAAAACCGACTTAATGTCAAGCAGCGAAATAAGCCTCTCGTCAGGCTTGCCGATACCTGAAAGGAAACGCTCCTTGTTGTCCTTCTCATAGCTCACCTTCTCGATGTGCTCCTCGTCAAGCGTCACAACCTCCTTAACCTCATCAACAAGCACGCCGATTGATTCGTGCTGCTCAAGCGTCAGGATAATAATACGCGTTTTCTTTGTGATTTCATTCTCGGGAAGCCCCATCTTAAGTCTGAGGCTGATTGTCGGAATAATAACGCCCCGGACATTGATTACGCCCAAAATGTAATCCGATACCTTTGGCACTCTCGTAATCTTAGCCATTTTCATAATGTTCGATATGTATTTAATGTCAATCCCATACTGCTCGCCGCCAAGCTGCACCACGATAAACTGTGTTGTATCAAGCTCTACATGACGATTGAGGCTCTCATTGCGCTTCTGATCGTCCATTACCTTTATCTCATCCATCTCTATACCCTGCCTTTCCTCATCATTATTCCATTATATCAATGCATTGGTATCCAAGATAAGGGCTACGTCACCGTTACCTAATATCGTAGCGCCGCTTATCATCTTCGGAGCCTTAATGTACTTGCCCATAGACTTAATAACAACTTCCTGCTGACCGATCAGCTCGTCTACCACAAGACCTGCCTGCTTGTCGCCCTTCCTGACGATGATAACCGTAAAGTTCTTCTTTCCCTCATCCTCTCTGGGCGGAATGTCAAGCACTCTGTTAAGCCTGATAATTGGAATGACAGAGTCACGGATGCGTATTACCTCCTCCGCCTGAACCAGCTTAATATCCTCAGGCGACACATCCTCTATTGTCTGAATTGAGCCAAGCGCAATGGCATACTTTTCATCACCGATCACAACCATCAGCGCCTGAATTATCGCGAGTGTGAGCGGAAGCCTGATAATCCATGAAGAGCCTTCTCCAAACCGGTTCTTCACCTCCACTTCACCGCTCAGCGACTCAATCTTTGACTTCACAACGTCAAGACCTACGCCGCGGCCTGACACGTCAGATACCTTCTTTGCCGTGGAAAAGCTCGGCATAAACAGCAAATCGATAACCTCTTTGTCCGACATTGTTTCCGCCTGCTCGGGCGTGATGGTTCCGCGTTCAATGCCCTTTTGCTTCACTGCCTCTATATCAATTCCGGCGCCATCATCGCGCACTTCAATTACAACGTTATTTCCATCCTGATAAGCATCCAGGAAAATAGAGCCGACCTCCGGCTTGCCGTTCGCAACTCTGACGTCGTTTGCTTCCAATCCATGGTCGGCAGAGTTTCTCAGCATATGCATCAGAGGGTCGCCGATTTCATCAACCACGGTACGGTCAAGCTCCGTGTCCTCACCTGTCATATAAAGCTCCATTTTCTTGTCGAGCTTCTTTGAAAGGTCGCGGATCATACGCGGGAACTTCGCCACAACGCTCTCAATAGGCACCATTCGCACCTTCATGACAGACTCATGGAGATTTGTCGTAACGCTCTCGAGATATTCTATCTGTTCATTTACCAGGGTATAATCATTTTTGCCGTTTGAAGCGGCTGCCGCCGTTGCCGAGGTCAGCGAATTCTTTGCAATGATAAGCTCGCTGACAAGGTTCATGAGATTATCAAGCTTCTCGATATCCACCCTGACCGTTCTGCTTGCGACCGGCTTTGCCGCCGCAGGCTTAGAGGCAGCAGGCTTTGCAGACGCCGCTGCGACAGGCGCGGATACTGCGGCTGCCGGCTTTGCCTTCTCCGCGGACTGCTCCTGCGGCTTTTTATCCGCTGCCTCCGGCTGCTTTGAAGCGGCTGCTTCCGGTACGGAATAAACATCGCAGAACGCCTCTTCAATCTCCGATACGCTCTTTATCGCCGCCTTAACCTCATCCTTCGTGCTGCCCGATATAAATATCAGGCTGAAGGTAAGCTCAAACTTCTCATCCTCTATATCCTGTGCCGAGGGACATGAAACAATCACTTCCCCGAGCTTTTCCAATGCCTTAAATACAAGGAACGCACGCGCCGCCTTAAGGACGCACGCTTCCTCCACATACACCGTGACGCCGTACACATTCAGCCCTTCGCCGTGCGCCTTGTCAATCAGCATCTTCTCGGTGTCGTTAATGCTGATTTCCTGCCATCTCGGCTTTTTTGCGCCCGCGTCAGCCGCAGACTCGCTCTCCGCCGGCTGTGCCGAAGCAGCCGCTTCGTCAGGTGCAGCTGCAGCGGACTTATCCGCAGGCTTTACCTCGCCTTTATTTTTCAGCACGCTGTTTAAGGCATCAATAATGTCCTGATTGTCATTTGTGCCCTCCTCAGTCGTCTGTTGGATGTTCTCAACATACTCCTCAAGCGCATCAAGCGACTTAAACAATATGTCTATAATCCCCGGCTGTACCTTGAAGGTGCCGTTTCTGACCTCCGAGAACACATTCTCCATGTCATGCGTGAGCGTCTGCATTCTCTTATAGCCCATGGTGCCCGCCATTCCCTTAAGGGAATGTGCCGCCCTGAATATCTCGTTTACCGAGTCCATATTCTCCGGCTCCTGCTCCAGCTTCATTATTTCATCGCTTAAGTTCTGTAAATGCTCCCTTGATTCATCAAGGAAAATATCAAGATATTGACTTGTATCCATATTACCTGACCCCCACGTTCATTATGATTTCCTGTGCCACGCCATCAAGGGGCACAACCTGATTTACAAGCCCCGTAGCTGCGATTGCCTTCGGCATTCCGTAGACAGTAGAGGTTGCCTCGTCCTGTGCAATGACGTGTATCTTTTTTGCAGTTTCCAAATTCACGATTCCCTTTGTTCCGTCAGCGCCCATGCCCGTAAGCACCACGCATACAATCTGTGCGTAATTGCTGTTCATAAGCGATTCATACATATAATTGGCACAGGGCTTCACTCCCTCTCTCGGAGGCTCATCCGTATATGTAATGACGGATTTTCCGCCCTTGGAAGCCACATTCATGTGCTTTCCGCCCATCGCAATGTACACCGTGCCGTTTTCAATGACATCGCCCTCGGCAGCCTCCTTCACCTTTATGGGGCTTAATGAGTCAAGTCTCTCCGCAAGCGACTGCGTAAATCCCTTGGGCATATGCTGAACTATCAGGACAGGAGCCGCAAGCTCCGCCGGCAGCCTCGGTATCACGCTTTGAAGCGCCTTCGGGCCTCCCGTCGAGCAGGCAAGCGCAACAATTTTCTGACCTGCCGTGACCGGGGTGCTCTTCCTGACAAGGCTGACAAGCTTTTGAGTGTGCTGCTCCTCCTTCTGCGTAGGGAGAGCCGACGCTGCCGAAAGATTCGTCTGGCGGCTTGTCGCCACTGCCTGCAGAATATCCAGAAACTTCTCCTTAAACTCATCGCCCTTGAGGTAAACAATTTTTGCAGGCTTTTCGATAAAGTCAATCGCTCCTAAATCAAGCGCTTCCATCGTGACCGACGCGCCTTCTCTTGTGTCCGTGCTCGCCACCATGATGCGGGCGCGAATCCTGTCCTTCTGCAAAATGCGAAGCAGCTGGATTCCGTTTATCTTCGGCATATTCACGTCAAGAACGACAGCATCGTACTGATTTTGTTTTAAGAGTGCATATGCAGCTTCACCGTCAAATGCCTGTTCCACCACTTGGAATCGTTCATCTGAATTAATTATATCACACATCACTCTTCTCATGAGTGCAGAATCATCGACTACCAATATTTTTTTCTTACTTTTTAAATTATTTTCATTAACTGTCATACGCTTCAACAACCTTTTCCATATTTTCTATTTTTTCTTTCCGCATCAAATATGTACCGAATAATTTCTTCGCGCCTGGTATTGCTGATAAACTCAAATTTCACGCGGTTTTCATACTCGGCTTCGCGGTTTTCTATCTCACCCGAATAGATAACCTTTGCCGCTGTCAGAAATTCCTTTTCCTCACCGGACACCGGCAAGGTGAACAGTAACATCAGTATGCTTCCCTGACGGTACAGCTGCCTTGACACAAATCGCAGACCGCCTCCGCTGATATCGACAATCACGCCTCTTGCCATATTGGCGGCGTCCGGCTCTTCAATAATTCCTTTGCGCAAAAGCTCCGTTTCCTGCGCGTCCAATTCCTTTACCGCCATGTCGATCACGCAGTTAAACCTGTAATACTCGCGCCTTTGAAATTTATGAAGATTTGTCAGCATCTCAGCGACAACGATATACGTATTGTTTATTCTCTGTCTGTCAATAATTCTGACTGTGGCCTGATACATTCCCCCCTTAGAGACGAAGCACACGTCATACTCGCCGTCCACGGGCAGCAGCACAAGCCTCTGCTGCTCCACGGGCATGGCAATTTCCAGCCTTCCATCCTCCAAAATATCATAGACGGAGGATTTATACGTCTTAACACCCTCTGTACCATCGGGAAGCACAACGCTTACAGTCGACCTCATTTCCAGCTTATCTCCCGGTGATATTAGCTTTTCAATCATAAATTTCTCCTATGCCTCCGTGCAAATTGTCTGCGGCGGCTACTCCGTCTTTTTGCCGCCTGCCGCAATATGTGAGAAAAATGCCGCCATCCCTCGCTTCACAAGGGATTTATTATACTCCTTATCCATAAGCGTATATGCCATCCTCTCATAGGCAAGCGCTGATTTGGAATTGGGGCTTTGCATACTCACCGGCTTTTGCTGCATCACTGCCTCCTCAAGCCGATGATCCTGCGGAATGGCTCCTAAATAAGAGAGAGAGAGCTTAAGGTATTTATCAACAACCGTATTAAGCTTATTATACATCGTTTCTCCCTCTGTGTCACTCGAAACCTTATTGGCAATAACTTTTATTTTTGAATCCTCCCTCGAAAACCTCGAATGGCGGTTCAACGCCTTTAAAAGGGAATAGGAATCCGTAATCGACGTAGGCTCCGGCGTAGCCACCAAAAGGATTTCGCCGCTTGCCACCAAAAAATCAAGCACTGCATCCGATATGCCCGCGCCCGTGTCTATAATAACGATATCCGCAATCTCATCAAGCTTTGCAAGATTTTGGATCATATAATTCAAATAATCGTGACTCAGATTGGAAAGACCCGCAATCCCCGACTCGCCTGATATAAAGCCTATGTCCATGGGACCCCACGTTATGATGTCGGTAATGCTCTTTCCCTGATAGATTAAATCGCAGAAATTATGCTTCGGAACCGTGCCAAACATAATCTCTATATTTGCCAGACCAAAATCAGCGTCCAAAATAATTACCCGCTGTCCCATCTTTTTAAACTGGCAAGCCAAATTGATTGATGTATTCGACTTTCCTACTCCGCCCTTACCACTGGTCACAGTGATTATTCTTGCAAGGGGACGAGGCGCAGGATTTAGTTTGATTACGTTTCTTAACTGTTCTGCCTGATCCATACCTTTCCCTCCATCCATTAGCGCCTTCCGCCGAGTAACTGCTTTACAGTGGCCTGCGGGTCAAAATATTCAATATCGTCCGGCACATTCTGTCCGCATGTGACATAAGAAAGCGCCTCCCCCGTATAACGTTTTAAATTATAGATATTCCCCAATGTAGAGGTTTCGTCAAGCTTCGTAAAAATAAGTTTATAGTCGGCAATTTCCTTGTATGTGTCCGCTATCTGCATTAAATCCCTGTATTTAGTCGACGCCGACAAAACCAAAAATACCTCCTTCGAGGCTGCGGTTTCCACCGAGCCTATAAGGTCGCTCATGCTCTCGCACTGGGCTTCATTATTGGGCGAATGTCCCGTGGTATCGACCAAAATATAATCATAATCCCGGAAGCTCTCAACCGCCTGAGCAATTTCGCCGGCAGTATACACTACCCTGAAAGGCACTTCTAAAATATTGGCATATGTCCTAAGCTGCTCCGCCGCCGCTATCCTATACGTGTCAGCCGTCAGAAGCGCAACCTTCTTTTTATGCTCTACCCGAAACGACGAAGCAATCTTTGCAATCGTGGTAGTCTTGCCCACTCCCGTCGGTCCCACAAAAAACACGACCTTAGGCTTTACATCGCTCTCATCCATCACATACGGCTTTCCGAATTTTAAAATCATCCTCTGATAAATCTCGGAAAGCATGAAATCCATCGTCACATCCGCTTTGCAGCTTTTGTCAATCTCATCAATGATTTCGTTCGCATACTTTTCGTCAACCTCATTGTCGGTCATTTTATTGTATAAAAGTCTTAAGAAGCTGACTCTTTCCTTGTTTTCCTCCGGCTTTTCGATATCATCCGTTTTCGCTTCCTCCGCCTGCGGCTTGTTTTCCTGCATGGAAAGCTGCTTTTCAAGCAGATTTTGGAGATTGTCGAGCTTTTCGCCAAGCTCGCGTCCCTCTTCTTTGGTTTTTGCAGACGCCGGCTCCGCCTTTGTTTTCTGCGTATCTGTTTCCTGCGGAAAAGCCGACAGAATATCCGCGACAGCCTTGCCTACGGAAGCCACGTCAGATTCCCTTGCGGGCGCTTTTTTTGTTTCCGGGCGCTCTGCGCTCTTCTGCGCTTCATTTGCCGTTTCCATAGCTATGGTGTATTTTTCGTTCTCTTCCTCCTTAGCCACAGTCACTTCTACCTTAGCGCCCTTAAACACGCCGAAAACTCCCTTCGCCCTGATTGATTTGACATTCATCTCAACAATGCCGTCACCAAGCTCCTTTTTTGCGGCTTCCAGCGCCTCTTCCTTTGTTTTCCCCTGAAATTTTTTTATTATCATGCCGTCACCATTCCCACTGATTGCAATTCAACATGTGAATCAATCTCGTTATACGATACAACTACCAAGTCCTTAAAATAGTCCTCCGTCAGGCGCTTAAAGTACATCCTGACAATCGGAGATGTAATTACAATAGGATTTTTGCCGAGCTTTTCCAATTTTCCTATTTCAGTTTCCACCGATGACATAATCGACTTTGTTTTTTCAGGGGCAAGCGTAAGGTACGCTCCCTGCTCCGTCTGCTTCACGCTTCCCATAATCTCCTGTTCAAGACTCGGATCCAGCGTCACGATGCTGGTCGTTTCATTGAGCGGAAAATACTTATTTGAAATAGCCCTCTTCAAGCTCTGCCTTACATATTCCGTGAGGATATCCGTATCTCTTGTCGCCGCCGCATGGTCGGCAAGCGTTTCAAAAATCGTAACCAGATCACGCACGGAAATGCCTTCCCGCAGTAAATTCTGAAGCACCTTCTGAATATCTCCAAGCCCCAAAAGCTTTGGTATAAGCTCTTCCACAAGCGAAGGATTTGACTCCTTCACATTGTTTACAAGGTTCTGCACATCCTGCCTTGTAAGCAAATCCGCAATATACTGCCGTATTATCTCCGTAAGGTGCGTCGCTATGATTGAAGGAGGATCCACCACCGTATAGCCCACGCTTTCCGCGCGCTCCCTCTGATTTTCAGTAATCCATATCGCAGGAAGATGGAAGGACGGCTCAAAGGTAGGAATACCTGAAATTTCCTCCTCCACGAAGCCGGGATTCATCGCCATGTAATGGTCAAACAAAATCTCGCCCTCACTCACCTGTATGCCCTTTATCTTAATAATATACTGATTGGGATTGAGCTGTATATTATCCCTGAGTCGTATAATAGGCACCACCGTACCAAGCTCCAAGGCAATCTGGCGTCGTATCATGACTACTCTGTCAAGCAGATCGCCGCCCTGATTGACGTCCGCAAGCGGGATAATGCCATATCCAAACTCAAGCTCAATCGGGTCAACCTGCAAAAGCGAATTGACATTTTCGGGCTTTCGTATTTCCTCTCCCGTTTCCTCCGGCTTTTGAACATCCTCCTCGATTTTTGCCGTTTCCATGGTATCTGCCATCATGCGCGCGCACACAATGAAGGCAACGCCCAAAATCACGAAAAGCAGCGTATTCAACGGCGTAGCAATACCTAAAAAGCACAGCACGCCGCCCACAATATACATAACCTTTGGCAAACCAAAAAGCTGCCCGATAAGCACCGTACCGAAATCCGCTTCCTTAGAGCCCTTAGTGACAAGAACACCTGTTGAAAGTGAAATCAGAAGCGACGGTATAGCGCTCACCAAGCCGTCACCGATGGTAAGCATTACATATTTATCCAGCGCCGCATTGATATCCAAGCCCTGACGCCACATACCCATTATGATACCGCCGACAATATTTATGCAGGTGATGACAAGACCGGCTGTGGTATCTCCTTTTACATACTTAACGGCACCATCCATGGATCCGAAGAAATTCGCTTCCTCCTGTATCTTATCCCTTCGCTCCTTAGCCTCCTGGTCGTTTATGACGCCCGTATTCAAATCCGCGTCGATAGCCATCTGTTTACCGGGCATGGCATCCAGTGTAAACCTCGCCGTTACCTCCGACACACGCTCCGAACCTTTATTGATGACAAGGAGCTGTACAATCAGCAGGATAATATACACGACAACGCCGATTACCAAATCGCCGCCGCCCACGAACTCACCGAACGTGGAAACCACATTACCCGCGTCGCCATTGGAAAGAATAAGCCTCGTTGAGGACACGTTCAGTGAAATCCTGAATATTGTGGTAAAAAGCAAAATGGTCGGATAAAACGACAGATTGAGCGGTTCCGTAACAAAAATCGTCGTAAAAAGAATCGTAAAGGAAATCGACATGTCAAAAGCGAGCAATATATCGAGTAATGTAGTGTTTATCGGCACTATCATCATGACAAAAGCCGCAAGTATATATAAAGCTACCGCTAAATCCGCTCTTTTCATCTGCATTGCTGCCATACCTCCATTAAAACCAACAGAATGAAATTTTTGATTTTCTTAGGTTTTGTATGTAAAACCCCGGAAAATCCCTTCATTCTTTATACCCTGCCCTGCATCTTGTATACCATCGCAAGGACCTCCGCCACAGCCTGATAAAGCTCCGGCGGCACCTCCTGCCCGACTTCCACATTTGCGTAAAGCATACGGGCAAGCGGCTTGTTCTCCACAATTTCCACGTTGTTTTCCCTTGCTATATCTTTAATCCTCTGCGCCAGATAATCCGCACCCTTTGCCAAAACCCTGGGCGCGGGAGCCTCGCTTGCGTCATAGCGTATCGCCACCGCAAAATGCGTCGGGTTCGTGATGACCACGTCCGCTTTCGGAACATTCTGCATCATTCTCCGCTGAGAAGCCTGGCGCATCTTCTGCCTCTGTGTGCTCTTAATCTGCGGGTCTCCCTCAGCGTTCTTGTACTCGTCCTTTACCTCCTGCTTGGTCATCTTGATATCTTCGTTAAATTTATACCTTTGGTAAAACAAATCCGCAAAGGCGACTATCATAAACACCAGCGAAATCTTAAGCCCCAAATTGATAACGACATCTCCGACAAGCTGTATAGCCTGATTGAGCGGCATCTCATAAAATTTCATCAGGTACACCCAATCATCCTTGACGGTGCTGTATACCACCCACATGATAATGGCAATCTTTGCAATGGATTTTAAAAGCTCTATAAGCTTTTCCATCGAAAACAGCCTTTTCATTCCCGACACGGGATTGAGCTTGCTGAATTTGGGCTTAAGCGGCTTAGTCGATACCTTAAATTTAAACTGCATCATGTTTACCACGATGGAAAGCACAAGCCCTGCTATAAAGAACGGCAAAAGCTGTATCAGTATCTTTAATATGACATTGTTCAGTAAAATCCTATAATCAGTGGAAACAATGCTTCCGCCCCAATATGTAGTATAGACGGACATCCTGTCATAAATATCGCCAAACAGCTCCATGAAGTTTGTGCCCATGCTTCCTATCCAAAATTTCAATATCAGAAAAAGAGCGATAAGCTGTACTCCGCTCGACATTTCCTTACTCTTGGCGACCTTACCATCCTTACGGGTATCGTCCTTCTTTTTTTGCGTAGGCTGCTCTGTTTTTTCACCGCCGGGACCATCCTTGGCAAAATACTGCAGATTTAACTCCAAAGTCACATCAAGCCCTCCACGACAGACACAATCAACTGCCTCGTCTGCGTACTGATAAAGGTGCAGACATCCGGCAGCATTACAACCGTTATTAAAAGCACGGTAAGACCCGCAAGAAGCTTTAGCTGAATACCCACCGAAAACATATTCATCTGCGGCGCAAGCTTTGCCAAAAGCCCCAGCACAACGTTCATCAGCGTAATGCTCGCAAATATCGGAAGACAGATTCTAAAGCCGATGCTGACATAACTTGTCAAAAATGTAACCAAATTAGTAAGCAGCTTATCCGTGTTGATATTTATTGCATTGATGGGAATAAGCGTAAAGGTTTCCATCAATGCCTGCAAAAGGTACCTGTGAAATCCCGTCGTATAAAGTATCAGCATCGTACCGTACTGCAAAAGCACACCCGTAACGGTGGACTGTTCGTTTGTAAGCGGGTCGAGCACGCTTGCCATGGACAAGCCTATTTCCATATCCATGATACGTCCGGCAAAGAGCACAATCGAGGTACACATCTGCGCCGCCAGCCCGACCAGCAGTCCCACAGTCACTTCCTTCAGCACCACAACACAATACGCGATAAATGTATCATACTGCGGATAGACATGCTCCGGTCCGAAATTATAGACAATATACGAAATAAACACGCTTAAGGCTATCTTGACATTATTGGGCACGCCCTTTGTGCTGAAAAAAGGAGCCACATAGACAAAGCTTGCAATCCTCATCAATATCAGCAGAAAATATTCAAGCTCGGACAGCGGAAATGATAATCCGGACATATTTCCTCATTTCTGCGCTGCTCTTTGCGCATAACGCAATGTTTGTGCAAGCAACGCACAGTCACAAACCCGCAGAACCGACAAAGTTGGTTCCTTCCATTTACCTGTTATCTGATATATACCGAAAAATTACTAAATAAATCCGTCATTAATGTCACCATGTTATTCAGCATCCAATGCCCCAGCAGCATAAGGCACGCAAATATTCCGACCGCCTTAGGCACAAAGGTAAGCGTCTGCTCCTGAATTGACGTAACCGTCTGAAAAACACTTACGGTAAGACCGATTGTCAGCGACACAAGCAGCGGCGGCGCGGCAGTCTTTAAGATTACCATAATTGCCTCCTGCATAATATCCGTGACCATTTCCACAGTCATTGTAATCCTCCATTCTTATCCAAAGCCTGTCAATAAAACGTCCGTACCAAATTTACTATCACAAGATTCCAACCGTCCGCAAGCACAAACAAAAGTATTTTAAACGGCATTGAAATTGTCGTGGGCGGCAGCATCATCATACCCATACTCATAAGCACCGACGCAACCACCATATCTATGACAATAAACGGTATGTAAATGATGAAGCCGATAATAAATGCCGTGCGCAGCTCGCTTACTATAAAGCTTGGAATAAGCACCGACGTTGGAACCTGCTCCATGCTTGCACCGTCCCACGCAGTATTTGATATCTGCATAAACACATCGATATCCTTCACCTGTGTCTGCTCAAACATAAACTCCCGCAGCGGATCCATCGCAATTTCAAAGGCTTCCTCAAATCCAAGCTCTCCCGCGTCGTACGGCACAACCGCCTCAGTATATATCTGCGAAAAGACCGGCTGCATGATGAAAAAAGTAAGAAACAGGGAAATCGCAATCAACACCTGATTAGGCGGCGCTGACTGTGTATTTAATGCCTGTCTCGTAAAATGCAGCACGATTAAAATTCTGGTAAAAGAGGTAATTGTTATGAGAAGTATCGGCAATAACGCTATCGCGGTAAGCACCAGCAAAATCCGAAGCGTACCGTTCAACTCCCCGTTACCGTCGTCATAGGTAATCGTAAGACTGTTTGCAATATTCAATTCCGCAAGCTCATCCGGCGTTTCCGCCGTGCCGGGGTCATTAATGTTAGTCCGGTTCTCATCGCCGGTCTGATTATCTATAATGCTCTCCGCGGCAGCGTCGTCCTCGCTTGTAGCGCCCGCCACAGCCACATCGGCTGCCACAATCATAAGCACCATGGCGAGCGCGTATATCAGTTTTTTCAGTTCTTTTATTATGTCATATTTATTATATCTGTTTCTCATCATAATTGTCCGCTATGCTATTTCTTAAGCCTGTCAAAAATATCCTTGAAGCTTTTTGCCGCCGTATTGTCACTTTCCTTGACGCTCTCTGCAAGGTCGTCCTCCGCAAGCTCGCCAAGTAAAGTAACATTTTCCTTGCACACCACATAAGAAAAATATTTCTTGCCGATCCGCACCAGCTGAATGTATTTTGTCTGCGCTATTTTTGAGGTTTCAAGAATCTCAACATTCGCGTTCTGATATTTTCCCTGCTGCAGCTTTGCCGTAAGCTTAGTCACATAATATGTAAGCACAAGCACCAGTATAAAGATTAACAGCACTGTAATTAACTGCACTACCGAATCCAGCATCAGCCGACTACCTTTTTCACTGCTTCCAACACTCTCTCAGCCTGGAAGGGTTTAACAATAAAGTCCCTCGCGCCTGACTGGATTGCCTCGATAACCATCGCCTGCTGTCCCATAGCCGAACACATGATCACGTTTGCCGCCGGGTCTGTCTTTTTGATTGCCTTTAACGCCTGAATACCGTCCATCTCAGGCATTGTGATATCAAGCAATGTCAAATCCGGAGCCGCCTCCTTATACTTATCGACAGCAATCTTTCCATTCTCAGCCTCCGCTGCAACCTCATATCCGTTTTTGGTAAGAATATCCTTAATCATCATTCTCATAAATGCGGCATCATCCACGATAAGTATTCTTTTTCCCATATCTGTTATTATCCTTTCTACACTAAATCCTTTTTATTTTACAATTTCCATAATCCTGACGCCAAAGCTTTCGTCAACAACGACAACCTCGCCCTTTGCAACGAACTTACCGTTCACAAGCACGTCAATCGGCTCACCGGCAATCTTGTCAAGCTCGATAATGGTTCCGGGCGCAAATTCCAAAATATCCGAAATGGATTTGCTTGTACGCCCAAGCTCCACAGTCACCTCCAGCGGTACATCCTTAATCAGCCCGATGCTCTCAGCGCTTACCATCTCGCTCTGTCCCGTCGTAAAGCTTTGGAACTGCGCCGGCTGTATGTTCACGTTCGGCATGCCATACCCCATCATCGGCATTCCCTGTTGAGGCTGCATTCCCATCATCGGCATTCCCTGTTGAGGCTGCATTCCCATCATCGGCATTCCCTGCTGAGGCATTCCCATATCGGCTCCGCCCTGAGGCATTCCCTGCTGAGGCTGCATTCCCATATCGGGCGCAGGCAACGCGGGCGCTGAAGGTGCGGGTGTCGGAGCGGGGGCAGGTGCCGGAGCAGCTTCAACCTCACCCATCATCTTTTTCATGAAGGTATCTGACACCGTCTTTGCAAAATCCAAAGGATAAAGCTGCATCAGCGTGGAATCCACCAAATCCTCAATCTGCATCCGGAAAGAAATCTTTACGAAGTCACCCTCCAAAAACTGTGAAAGCTCCTGAGGCTCCTTTGTCTGCAAATCGACAATGCTCGCCTCCGGCGGACTGATATCGATTGTCTTTCCAAGCATTGATGAAAGTGACGTCGATGAAGAACCCATCATCTGGTTCATCGCCTCGGAAATAGCACTCAAATGCAAATCCGTCAGCTCACCGTCAATATTAGTGCCGTCGCCGCCCATCATAAGGTCGGTAATAACCTTTACATCATGCTCCTTTAACACCAAAATATTGGTGCCGCTCAAGCCCACCGTGTACTTAATCTGAATAAATACGCAGGGCTTTTCGTATTGACTTATCACATTATCCCATTTTGTCATTTCCACAACAGGCGTCGTGATATTAACCTTTTGGTTTACAAGCGAATAAAGCGTTGTCGCCGCGGTGCCCATGCTTATATTGGCCACCTCACCTATCGCGTCCTTTTCCACAGCTGTAAGAAGGTCGCTTCCTCCCGCTGTCGCTGTCGCCGTTGCCGTATCTGCTTCGGAAGCGCTCCCGCTGTCCGCCGACAGGTCTACGCCGTTTAGCAGCGCATTTATTTCGTCCTGAGATAACATGCCATCCACTTTCTTATTCCTCCTCCCTGAATACAGATGTTATTCTTACTGCATACGATTCCTTGCTTTCTCCCGGTACCGAGCTGAATTTTTTTATGTTTCCCACATACACATCAAGCTCATCATCAATCCGCGAGTCCAGCCGTATGATATCTCCCACTTGTATATTGACAAAATCATTGACCGTGATAACGCTCTTTCCGAGCACTGCCTTTACTGGCACATCTACCCTGCGAACCATTGATTCAATGAATTGCTCGTAATCCTCATCGTCAACCTTCTGCATGCTTGAATACCAGAACTTAGTATTCAGCCTGTCCATAACGGATTCAAGTGTCGTGAACGGCATACACACATTCATAAGTCCCTCTACATCACCTATTTTTACATTCATGGTAACTAGAGCCACCATGTCGCTCGGTGAGATAATCTGCGCAAACTGCGGATTTGTTTCAATACGCTCCAGGAACGGATTGACCTCCGCCACATTCTTCCAAGGCTCCCTCAAAAGCTGCATACAGATAACCATTATCCGTTCAATAATGCTCATCTCTATTTCCGAAAATTCCCGGGGCTTCTCAATCGCCTCGCCTCTGCCGCCCAGCATCCTGTCTATAATCGCGTAGCCAAGCCCGCTTGTCAGCTCCATGATAATGCTGCCCGGCATAGGTGAAAAATTAACGACCGTAAGCAGCACCGGATTTGACAACGCATTGGAAAACTCCGCAAATGTAACCGTTTCCGAGCTTGCCACACTCACCTGCACGCTTTTCCTCAGATATACCGGCAGATTTGTTGATAACAGCCTGGCATAATGGTCAAAAATCATGTTTAATGTTCTCAAATGCTCTTTGGAGAATTTCGCAGGTCTGCTGAAATCATAATTTTTAACCTGCCGCTCGTCCTTCTCCTGCATGTCCTCTACATCAAGCTCGCCGCTGCTGAGCGCTGCCAGCAAGCTGTCAATCTCACTTTGAGATAATACCTCTCCCATTCGCTTCTCACCCCCTGTCAGCCAAATTCATCAAAAGAGGTTTCCCGATCAACTTATGAATATAAGAAATTAAATGATACGGAATATATAACCTCTGAGTCAAATTTCTCCTGAATTTCCTCCAGCATTTCGCTCTTAATCTGTGACGAATTGCTTCTGGCCTCGTCTACCGTATACTCGCCCATGACAGAGAATATAATGTCCTTGATAATCCCTTCGCTCAGCGCAAGCGTTTCCTCATTATAGGTAGCGTAGTCTTCATGGTTCATGTTGAGTGAAAGCGACACATTACCCACCGCATAATGAGCCGTGCCGTCCTCGTCATTTTTCAGCGGGATTGTCATTTCGTCCGCAATGTCATACACCGCCGTATCCGCCATCGTAACCGCGTTCGCTGATGCGGACGATGCGGGCAGCCCGTTAATTTCAAGCCCCACCAATGCGGATATATCCGACACAAGCGCAGCAGTCTTTCTCGACGCGCTAGTCACGGAAACCATCATAATCGCCGACAGGACAATATTGACCACCAGCAGCGCAAGAATAATAATCGATAATAAGTTTCTTTTCATTTTTAACCTCCATGTTTAATCACATCGCTCACGATTCCGAGCTTAATGAATTATATACTTTTATTTCAACACGCCTGTTCTTCGCTCTTCCCTCGACTGTAGAGTTATCCGCCACCGGCATATACTCGCCGCGTCCGGAATGTTTTATCTGAGCCGGGTCAATATCTGAATTTTCCGTGAAATAGTCAAAAACCGCAAGCGCCCTGTAGCTGCTGAGTACATCGTTGTTTTCATATTTTCCGCCGTTTAACGGGACAGAGTCCGTGTGACCTTCAATCTCAATATCCCACTGTGCGTATTTGGTGAGTATCTTCCCCACCTTATTCAGCACCGGCAGCGCGTCCGATTTCAAATCAGCCTGCCCCGAGTCAAACAGGAAAGCGCCGTTGAACGTAAGGAGCACATAGTCTGCGTAAACCGACACGCCCACCTTATCAGAAATCATGTTTTCCTCAAGCGCCTCCTCAATTTTCTCCGCAAGCGCCTCGGAAAGCTTAAGCTTTTCCTCGTTCATCTGTTCAACCGTTTCCTGAAGATTCTGAGCTTCCTCCTGCGTCAGCCCCAAAATCTGCGCCGCCTCCTTAGTGGCTTCCTCAGTCTGAGCCGACGCCCCGGAATTATCCAAATCCTCCCAATCGTCAGAGTCGGATTCCGTAGTCTTTCCGCTTGAATTTATGTACTCATCCAGCATATTCAACTGGCTTACGCCGTTGCTGACCAAAATGCCGTCGCCTATCGCCTGTGCGCCGCCCTTAAAAATGCTTGTCGTCGACTGAAATGACCTTGCAAACTCCTCAAATTTTGCCGCATCGACCTCCGACATTGCAAACAGCATTACAAAAAAGCACATAAGGAGCGTCATCATATCCGAAAAGGTGCTCATCCACGGCGCCGGGGTTCCGGGCGGGAGCTTAAATTCTTCCTTCTTTTTAGCCATTAGCCTCACCTCCGGCCGCTTCCTCCGAACCTGTCCTCTCATTAGGCGCCAGGAACGACTTCAGCTTCTCTTCAATTACTCTGGGGTTTTCTCCTGCCTGAATGGAGAGAAGCCCCTCTATCATAATCTCCTTTGCGCTTATCTCAACCGAATTGTTATACTGCAGCTTGTTCGAGCAGGGAGTACATATCCAGTTTGCAAGAACAGAGCCGTAAAAGGTCGTGATTAACGCTACGCCCATCTTCGGACCCAGCGTCGATACATCCGACATATTCTGAAGCATACAAACCAGTCCCACGAGGGTACCAATCATACCCCATGCAGGACCCATGGCTGCGAGAGTGTCCCAAAAGCCTGATTTTGTCTTATGGCGCTCGTCAATACTGTTAAGCTCCGTTTCAAGGATTCCTCTTACCAGCTCCGGGTCAGTACCATCCACAATCAGCATAATTCCTTTTTTCATAAAATCATCGTCAAGATTTCCCGCCGCCTCCTCAAGCGAAAGAAGCCCTTCCTTTCTTGCTATGTTGGAAAGCTCGATGATTTTGGTAATCATTTCGGGTATATTAACATTCACCGGCTTAAATATGAGTGTAATGCTCTTTAAGCCGCCGATAAAATTCGTCATCGAGCACGAAGCCATAGTCGCAAATATGGCGCCGCCAAACGTAATGAGCGCGGATGCCGCATCGAGAAAGTAAAAAATACCTGCAATTCCTCCCGCACTGTTAATCATACCGAAGACAACAAGCACAATACATATCAATAGTCCCAACAAAGACGCTAAATCCACTTTTATACACTCCTTTTACCTTTTCTCTTTTTATGGCACAGCCTCACCGTACTATTCTTTTCTCACTATATATAATACTGTAAGGTAACATAAATTGCAATAATTTTCTGTTTTTTTCTGTTTTTTTCTCCAATTTAAACTGCCCCGCCGGCACATCACGGATTACGGTGCAAGGGCTGAAAATATTCCTGTCTTGTCGTTTTTATAAGGTCCTTTATTTCCTGCGCGGACTCCTTCACTATGTACTTTTTACCGTCATTAAGCGTAATCACGGTATCGGGAGTTTCCTCCACAATTCCTATCAAATCAATGTTTATCATAAATTTTGTCCCGTTCAGCTTTGTTACTTCTATCATACAGCCACCCCAATCTCAAGGATTTCCAAAATTAAAGCCCGCGTTTAAATCAGCGGGCTTTAATTTTACATTAATATCACGTATTTATATTACTATCTGACTGACGCCAATGTCAAGCTTTACCGGCAAATTCCGTTTATGCCGCTAAAATTATCTCTTCAGATTTACAAGCTCCTCAAGCAGCGTATCGGACACCGTGATGATACGGCTGTTTGCCTGGAAGCCTCTCTGAGTGGTAATCAGATTGGTAAATTCCGTCGAAAGATCCACATTTGACATCTCCAGCACGCCGGTCGTCATGTAACCCGTTCCGCTTGCGCTGATATCCACTATCGAGCAGTCGCCGGAAGCCGACGTCGCGATGTAAAGGTTATCTCCATTGCTTGAAAGACCCATGGAATTTGCAAAGGTCGCCACGCAAATCTGTCCCAGCATCGAGGTCATGCCGTTGCTGTATGTCGCGGTGATAAGACCGTCCGTCCCAATAGATACGCCCGAAAGCGTTCCCACCTTACGTCCGTCGTCCTTCACAGCCGTAATCGTTGAGGAACCGTCGTTATCAACATTCGTTGTGTCTGACATGTCAATAGTCAGGTTCGAGAATTTCGTGTCAACCGATGTCAGGCTCAGGGTAAATGTGTCGTTTCCCGTAGAACCCACATAGGTAAAGCTTCCGTTGTCCGTGCTGTATACCAGCTCCCACGAGGTAGTGTCGATAGAGGATATGTCAACCTCATCACCGTCCGTCGTCGTCATTCCGAGAAGGGAAAGCGTGAAGCTGCCGTCTACTGTAGAAGTAACCTCCTTCGTTTCCTGAGTGGTATATACATCCTGCGTATCGCTCTCCTCGCCCAGCGCAAGCACCTTAAGGACATCGCTCCACAAACTGCTGTCAACGGTAATCGTATTTCCGCTGTCATCCTTGAAGGTATATTCCGTAACGGTATCTCCGTCATCGTCCTCATAGGTCTGCTTAAGTGTCGTGACCGTGGCATAATCAGCATTTAACGTATATGTTGTATAGCCGTCCGCCGTGGTTCCCTCGGTATAGAACAGCGCTACCGCATCGTCGCTTATCGTGCTGACCGCCGTATTGCTGTCAAGAGGATATGTGGGTGCGCTTGTCGTATAACCCGTATCTCCCGAAAACGTCACCGTAATGGTCTGTCCGGCAAGGTCACTGTTGTCAAGGATGTCAAGCCCGTAATAGCTTACAAGCGTGTCAACATCCACGGTAACGCTGTCGCTGGTACCGATTGTGTGCGTACCGCTAATTGCACCCGTACTATCCGAGCCGCTTGAAATATACGCCCAAACCGCTGTTTCAATATAATCTATCAGCGTAGGACTGTCCGTCGTCGTCAGCGTCTTTGTTTCCTCGTCCTCATCGTCATAATAAGTGTAGGTAAGCTCCGAAGTATCTACCTGATAAAGCGTGGACTTCAGCGTATACTCATTTTCAGTATTGATAACGTCGTATGTCGTATTTGAAACCGATGTCTGCGGAAGAATACCGAACTGCAGGTTATATTCATAGCCGAGCGCATCGTAAATCTGCAGGTTGAACACCTGACCTGTCGTTGTTTCCAAATCGGAATCGTTGTTGTCAAGGATTCCCGAAACCGTCGCCGCGGTTGTCGCCGCAGGGTCATATGTGCTCTTTGAGTAGAGATTTAAATTGCTTACGCTGCCTTCAATGATATTTCCGTCGCTGTCCACGCTCCAGCCCTGCACGATATAACCGGTGCTTGACATAACAAGATTTCCGGCGTCGTCCACATCAAACGAGCCGTCCCTTGTATAGTAGGTTGAGGAACCGTCGCTCACCACAAAGAAGCACTCGCCCGTAAGCTTTAAGTCAAACGGGTTGCCTGTCGACTGTGAAGAACCCTCCGTCGTAATCGACGTGTTGATTGCCGCCGTCTTTACGCCAAGACCAATCTGCCTTGCGTTGGTACCGCCGGTCGACGTGGTCGCGCCCGTTGCGGACTGCGTCGTCTGATAGAGCATATCCGAAAAGTTAATGGACTTTGACTTGTATGCCGTTGTGTTTACGTTCGCGATATTGTTACCGATAACGTCCATTCTTGTCTGGTGTGTCTTTAAGCCTGAAACACCAGAGTAAAGTGATCTCATCATAATTTACTGACCTCCTAACCTGTGCCGCCGCGCCGCCCTCTCTGTCAGTCAAGGGCTGTGAGCCTCCGTAAAGGTCCGGCTCTAAATAATCACGGCTCCATCAATGTTCGTAAAAATGTTTTCGTCCGTTTCCGTCTGATCCATTGCCGTAATCACCATATTGCTTTTGGTGTTTACGATAAACGCCAGCTCATCCACCAGCACCAACGATTCCCTAATCCCCTTGGCATTTGCCTTTTGGGTACCGTCGTTCAGCCTTTCAAGCTGTGCGTCCGTAAGCTCGATATTTCTGTCATTCAGCCGGTTTGCCGCATGCTTTGAAAATTTTATCTGCCCGCTTTCCTGCGTGTCCGCTGTCTGCTGACGGGCTAGGACCTCCTCAAAGCTTACGTCGTTTGAAGCTGTATCATTTGACGCTGCATTTTGCTGCCGGGTCAAATACTTATCCTGAAGCTGTTCAATGGAAAGGAACTGACTGTTATTGATATTCATATGCCCTCCCCCTTACCATGTCTTTATTTACTCGGACTCTTCTTCCTCTTCCGTTTCGGTATCAGTATCCGTATCCGTCAGAAGACTGAGCTTCTCAAGGATTGCCGAGGTCTGCGTATTAAAGCTTTCCAAAAGGTCGTCAAGCGTCGCCGAAGTTGTTTCCTCATCCTCATCGTCAAACTCAATGCCCAAGGCTTCAAGCGCCGTTTTCCACTCTGCAAGCGTTTCAAGCCGGTCGGAAGCATAGGTTCCCATGAAATTCTTTTCATAATCGCTGAAGGTGCTGTAATACTCATATGCGCCCTTTACTGTCGTTTCATAAGTATCGTCGGCGTACTTAACATCAGGCAGAGCCTCTATCATAGCCGAAAGCGTATCATACTTATCATAAGCCTCCGCATACTCGCTGCTGATAACCGTGTCAAGACTGTCCATTGAATACTGAACGCCGTCAATCCAAAGATATGCCTCGCCGTCC
Organism: Lachnospiraceae bacterium; assembly: GCA_021202335.1. Lineage (GTDB taxonomy): Bacteria > Bacillota > Clostridia > Lachnospirales > Lachnospiraceae > COE1. The sequence goes on along the minus strand of JAJQDE010000042.1, from coordinate 15,551 downwards.
TCATATGTAATATAATCAACAGTGCCTCTGGCGTATGTCACGTCGCCCGTTCTTGAGCTTGTCACCTTTACGATAACCTGCTCGCCCACAAGATTGCTTGCGCGCATAAGCTCCATCGAATCCGACATCTCGCTGAGCATCTCAACCTGCGTGAATGTCGCATACTGTGAAATCCACTCGGTATTGCTTGTAGGCTCCAACGGATCCTGATTCTGCATCTCCGCCACCAAAAGCGTCAAAAAAGTATCGCTGTCAACTATGCTGTTGCTACTCGAGCTGCTTGAGCTTGTGAGTGAATCCGAGGTTGTAGTCGTGGTCTGCAGTGTTCCGTCTTCGCCTACCGTAGCCATTAAACTGCTCATGTATATTCCTCCTTTCTTTTCGGAAAAACTAATAAAAATTGAAAATTTTTGTTATGCCAACAAATCCATTGAATTTCCGTTCGCCGCCATCATTTCCATGGCAATTCTTGTAGCGTCGTCCGCTGACTGCATTTCTTCGATAAGCTCCTCTCCATCGGCAAGGGAATTAAGATTTATGCTGCTCCTGTGGAGTCCTTGTATACGCTGCTGTTCCTCCTGCTCCTGTCTGTTCTGCCCATCCTGATTGCTTTCATCAAGGTTCTTTTCCATCCCATGGCTTGCCACGGACACCTCGACCGCTTCCACCTTAACGCCCTGTTCCTCCAGGTTCGCGATAAGCTGTGACACCTGCGACTCAATCGCCGCCTTCACCGCTTCGTTCTGCGTGGTGAACTCCGCCGTAACCGTCCCGCCCTTAGTCGCCAAAGAAACATTCACTGTTCCAAGGCTTGCCGGGTGAAGCTGCATCTCCATCTCCGTGATATCCTCATTTTTAAGGATTTTCACGACATCCGCAAGCTGATTTAAGATGCTTTCCGTTGTTTCGGATGTGTATGACGTCGTTGCCGTTTCCGCAAAGGTCTGCGTTGTTTCATTGACGTTTTCATTCATATTCTGAGCCATGCCCTGCTGTCCGTCAAAATTTTTCGCGCCGCTTTCATGCTCCTGTGCGCCGTTGTCCGGCTTCTGCCTCTGCACGCCTGTTTCCGCCGTATTTTCCGACACATTATCCGCAAGATTGTCAACCATATCGTCCTGAGCCTGATGTGCCTGCGTTTCCTTAGCTTCCACGGGCTTTGTGCTGTCGCTTACCAATATGACGGGCGCATTTTCCTCAGTCATGGCTTCGCCGTCATTTTCAATAACAGGCAATTCTTCGGCTTCCATAACCTCAGCCTTCGGCTCCTCCTGCGGTACGCTGAGCTGTTCAAGCACTATGTCAAGCTCCTCCACGGTAAGCCCCGTGTTCTCCAAAAGCTCCGCCGACAGCGTTTCCACGGTTTCCGTCAAATCCTGCAATGCAGTGTAAAGCTCCTCGTTTGTAACAAGACTCATCATTTCGCCATCGCCCGCAAGCTCGGTAACAAGCAGCGCCATGCTGTCCGTGTTCAATAGGTCTGTGGGGTGCAGCCCCAGCTCTTCAAGCCCTGCAAGGATTTCCTCATCGCTTACGTCAAGCTCCTGCTTAACCTGTTCGATAATCTGCGACAATGCCTCCGCAATCTGCTCTGCCGTTGCCTCGTCAACCGGCTCTGCAGGCTCCGGCTCCATGCTCTTTAACTGAGCTGCGTCAGGCACATCGGCTGCATCATCCGCAGGGGTTTCCTCCGCAACAGGCTTTTCTTCCGCAACGGGTTCTTCTGCGGGCGCTTCGTTTTCAACGGGCTTTTCCTCCACCGCGCTTTGGTCTGCCTGCGTCTGTTTGGCATCCGTCATACCGCTGTCAGTATCGTCAGGCTTCTGCGTCTTATCGGATTTAACGCTTTCATGCACCGTGCCGGCTGATGCATCTGTCTTTGATGATGCCTTATCCGGCATTTTACTGTTCAGCACATCTCCAAAGCTTGAGGCAGCGTCACGGTCGTCACGGTTTGTCGCCGTTTTGCCTGTTTTTGCCGAGCTTGCCACGGCTTCGACTGCCGCATTCAGCACATCGCTTATTCCGGCATTTACGGTTTTAACCGCCATTGTCATTCCTCCTTTCTTTCACTTTTCAAGGTCCTTTTATTTATGTAATCGCTGCGACGGCACACCCGTACCGTCGTAGCGTCTACACCATGATGTATGCATCAAAGATATACATAATATATATCGGCAGCTTTTCAATCCGGCTAAAGGTTTTCAGTTGTTCGGATTCATAATTTTTGCAAGCTTTGCCGCTATCGACGGATCCATCTCCGCCATGATTGACGCTCTCGACGAAGCCGAAAGGTTTTCAAGTATTTGAGCCGCCAAATCCAAATTGTCCGTCATTGCGCTCAAAATCGCCGCCGCGTTGGCTGCTTCCATATTGCTGAAGGTGGAAACATATTCCTTCATCTTTGTATCCACCGCTTCCTCCTGAATTACCTGCTTATATAAGGCTTCCGCCGTCGCCGAATCCATCTCCTCGTAATATTCCCGATACGCATCCGCACCGGGACCGTTTTCAGCGTAAACAACCTCCTCGTAGAACTGCTCCTTTATTTTTTGGAACTCGACCTGATTATCTTCAAATGTCTGAAGGCGCTGCACCTCCGTCTTTAACGCTTCTATCTGCTCCACATAAGAGGTGTTGCTGCTCTGCAGCTGCTCTATCTGCTGCTCAAGACTGTTTATCTGCTCTACCGCCTCTTTTATGCTGCTGTAACCGCCGTAGGACTTATCCTTGGTCGTTTCCGTCGATGAGTCGGAGGGAAGTATCATATTGATAACGGGTACGTCCTCAAGTATCGGCGCAAGCACGCCGGAGCCAAAGCCGCCCACGTCCATTTTTACAAGAAGGCACAAAATCCCAAGCCATATGGCTATGATAAATATGGTTACTATCACTACGGAGGCATTTGTTCCTTCTATCTGCTCGTCAAGCTCTCTTTCCTGGCTTTCAAGCTCTTTTGCACGTTTTCTTGCCTCTCTTTTTTGGTTTTTCTGCTCTTTCTTAAGCGCCTTTTGATCTTCCTTGAGCTGCCTGAGCTGCTCCTCCTCGGGGCTTAAGTTTGCGTCGTCCTTACGTGCCATCCCTCTGATCCTCCATTAATTTCTGTCCGTATGTATACGAAGTAAGCTGGTCTATTTCCTTGCTTTCGGCAGCCTGTTCCTCCTTAAGAAATTCCTCAAACGCATTTTCCTTAAGCTTTTCATGCGCCTTTCGCTCCTGCATCAGCTCCTGCAGCGCCGCGCGCGCCTTCTCCACAGCCTTTGCCGCACGCGCGATTTCTTTTTTCTGATTGGCAATATACTCATCGATTTTGAGCACTGCCATCTTGTTTTCCCTAATCTTGCGCACGTCGATTATCTCCATGCGCAGCTTTACTCCCTCCTGCATATAGAAGAGGCGGCTTTCCTCAAGCTCGCAAAGCTTTTTCTTTTCGTTGTCAAGCCTCAGGTTTGCCGCGGCAAAATCCTGCTTCGCCTTATCTTCAAGCTTTTCCTTGATGTCAAGTATACCCTGCATCTTATACTGAAAAATTGCCATGATAATCTCACGCTCCTGCACAAATAAACAAAGTTTACTGTTTCCCGGCTTCATCCGGAAACATCGCTTCAAGCTGCTCCACCGTTTCCTCAAAGCTGAATTTATCATCAGTAGACTGCAAAAGATACTCATTTACCTCGTCAATTTTGTCGATAGCCCTGTCAATGTTGGGGTTGCTGCCCCTCTTATAGGCGCCGATATTTATCAAATCCTCGGCTTCATTATATGTAGCCATAATATTTTTCAGTTTTCCCGCCGCAGCCTTATGCTCGCGGTCCGCCACCATCGACATACATCTTGAAATGCTCTGCAATACGTCAATGGCAGGATAGTGGTTCCTGTTTGCGAGCTTTCTCGTGAGCATAATGTGCCCGTCCAAAATGCTTCGCGCAGTATCGGTAATCGGCTCGTTAAAATCCTCGCCTTCCACAAGGACTGTATACAGCCCCGTAATCGAGCCTTTTTCAGAGCACCCCGCGCGCTCCAAAAGCCGCGGCATCTCCGAATACACGCTTGGCGGATAGCCTCTTGTGACGGGAGGCTCTCCCGTCGCCAGCCCGATTTCCCTTTGCGCCATGGAAAAACGGGTGAGCGAATCCATCATAAGCAAAACATCCTTACCCTTATCCCTGAAGTATTCGGCAATCGCCGTGGCTGTCTTTGCCGCCTTGTTGCGCTCAAGGGCAGGTCTGTCAGAGGTCGCCACCACCACGATGGAGCGGCGCATGCCTTCCTCGCCCAAATCGTGCTCGACAAACTCCCGCACCTCTCTGCCGCGCTCACCAATCAGCGCAATCACGTTTATGTCCGCTTTCGTATTCCTTGCGAACATACCCATAAGCGTGGATTTTCCCACGCCCGAGCCGGCAAAAATACCGATACGCTGTCCCTTGCCGACCGTGATAAGTCCGTCCACCGCTTTCACGCCAAGCGGAAGCACCTCGCTGATGATTGTCCTGCTCATGGGGTCAGGCGGCGGCGCCTCAAGCGGGTATCGCTTCACCGTATGAGGGTCAGGCACAAAGCCGTCTATGCAGCGCCCCAGCCCGTCCAGCGTCTTTCCAAGCAGGCTCTCACCCACCGACACGCTCAGCGGATAATTCATATTTTCAACAATACATCCAAGACCGATTCCCTCTGTTTCCTCATATGGCATCAGCAGTGTTTTCTTGTCCTTAAATCCCACAACCTCCGCAAGAATACCATGCTTCTTTTCGGAATCGGTATATATTTTACACATATCGCCCATTTTGGCATCAGGTCCGGAGGATTCTATGGTAAGTCCCACAACATTCTCAACCTTGCCGAGCTTTTTAAAAAAGCTTTTATTAATCACAGCCTTATATTTTTCAAAGGATATCGTTTCTTCCATTTACCTCATCCCCTTTATATCAAGGCTCATATGACAGCAGACGCAGCTCCTGGTTCAGCGCCTCAAGCTGCGTGCCAAGGCTGCAGTCAAATATTCCGTTTCCCGTTTCTATCATACATTCATTTTTGCCAAGCGTGGCATCCTCCAAAAGCTCCACAAGCTCAATATTAATATTTGTATTTTTGATAAGCTCGCGCTTCTGCATGCTCACAAAAGGATAATCCTCCTTTGAAACATGGATAAGGTACGTCGTTCCTCCCTCCACGTTCCGCATTGTGTTTTGTATCAGATATACAATCAGCTCCCTTGAGTTTCTCAGATTCACATGAAAAATATGCTCATAAATCCCGGTAAGGGTTTCTATAAATTTAGGCTCCAATTCCTTGAACCTTGCCTGATATTTTGCCTCAAGCTCCACTTTTCTTCTTTCCGCGTCCGCAACCGCCTTTTCCTTCATATCGGACACGCTGTCCAAGCCATCCTTGTGCCCCTCGTCATAGCCTTTCTGCTTACCCTGCTCGTAGCCTTCCTGATAGCCCTGCTCTTTTCCTTCAGCGATTGCCTGCGCACGCGCCGCCTCGATTTCTGAAACTGCCTGACGCTTCAGCTTCTCAACCTCTTCCTTTGCCTGTGCGACCAGCTCCTCATAAGCTGCGGCTGCTTCCTTTGCATCGGGCTTAGCCTGCGCGCCGTCACCGCCCGGACCGTAGCCTGTAATGTTTCCGTTTTCGTCGCGCGTCAAATCGGAAATTTCCGTGGCGTTAATACCTTCCGAAAAGCCCTCGTCAGGCTCCTCTCCGCACTGTCTTGCAAGCTCCGCCGCCAGCTCCTTCAGCCTTGCTTCCGCTCTCGCATTGGAATCTATGATTTTCGTGTTTTCCGGATTTACTCTGATCCAGCCTGATTTCAGTACGCCTCCATTATTATACAACGATTTCGTCACCTCCGCCTCGAGAAATGACAATTTCAGCAGAATCCTCAAGCTTTCTTATAATATTTACAATCTTCTGCTGTGCTTCCTCAACATCCTTCATACGCACAGGTCCCATAAATTCCATGTCCTCACGTATCATTTCTGCAAGGCGCTTTGACATATTTCTGAAGATTGCATTCTGCACTTCCTCACCGGAGCCTTTACATGCAATCGCCAGGTCATTATTGTCAACATCTCTAAGCACACGCTGTATTGAACGGTCGTCGAGCAACAGGATATCCTCGAATACAAACATCTTTTTCCTGATTTCGTCCGCAAGCTCCGGCTCCTCGACCTCGAGTGTTCCCATGATATGTTTTTCCGTTCCGCGATCCACCGTGTTCAAAATCTCCACAACCGCATCTACGCCACCAATGATGGTGTAATCCTGATTTACAAGCGATGAGAGCTTTGACTCCAGCACCCGCTCGACCTCCTTGATAACATCAGGGCTTGTTCTGTCCATCGTCGCAATACGTCTTGCCACATCAGCCTGTTTTTCGGGAGCCAGCGCGCTCAAAATCTGAGCAGACTGACCCGCAGACAGATAGGAAAGAATAAGCGCGATGGTCTGCGGATGCTCATCCTGTATAAAGTTCAAGAGCTGCGACGCATCCGTCTTTTTCACAAACTCAAAGGGTTTAACCTGCAGCGACGCGGTAAGCTTTCCGATAACGTCCATAGCCTTGTCTGCGCCGAGCGCTTTCTCAAGAAGCTCCTTGGCATATCCGATACCGCCCTCCGCAATGTACTGCTGCGCAAGGCAGACCTCGTAAAACTCATTGATAACCTTTTCCTTCGTCTGTATCGAAACACTTTTGGTATTGGCAATCTCAAGTGTTAAATCCTCGATTTCATCCTCTTTCAAATGCTTGAATATCAGGGAGGACTTTTCAGGTCCCAATGCAATCAGCAGTATGGCTGCCTTTTGTATTCCTTTTAATTCATCCTTTTCAGCCATTATAAAATCTCCTTACGCAATATTGATGAAGCCGGGAAAGCGCTCCATGCTACCCCCAATCCTCTTCAAGCCAGTTCCGCAAAAGTATGGCAACCGCCTCGGGATTTTCTTCCACAAAATTTTCAATAAGCTTTCTCGCCTCAGATTTCTGCTCTGTCGAAATGCTTTCAAGCTGCTCTACCTGATTTGACTGTAACAAATCCTCGACGGCAAGCTCTTCCTCCTCCTCGACCTCTTTCTTTGTCCTCAGGCTCATGATTACCACAAACGCCAAAAGCGCAAGGATAATGATGATAAGGACAATCTGTATCACGTCCTTAGAGCTGACCTTTGACGTAACGGAGTCGATGAACTGCACCTCCTCGTACGCCACAAAGGTAACGTTGTTTACCGGAATACCGGTCGCATTCGCCACCATGCTTATAAGGTCGTCGTCCAATTCTATTTTAACTCTTTCATCATTCGCAAGCTTATATTCATCCCATGTGATGCCGTCCAAAAGCCCCTGAATCTCCACATCATCCTCTCTCACGATGCGGTACTTCACCGCCGCCACCGACACCGTGCTGCTGTCGTACTCAATCGTGCCGGTCGCTTCCGTCGTCTTGATGATTTCCTCGTTCGGCAGATAATCGCTCTTTCGCTCATAGGTGCTCGTATCAGTGCCCGTCGCATCGCTTATGTAATAGTCCGTTTCCGAATTTGAGTCGGTTCCGGGCACTCCGCCCGAGCTGTCCGAGCTGTTTGATGTATAAAGCTCCTCGTGCGAAAGCACGCCCTGCTCCTGTCCGTCCGCAGGGGTGTAATTGTGCTGTGTGACCTCCGTCTGTGAAAAATCCATCTCGACATTGGTGGCAACCTCAATCTGATTGAACTCGTTGGTCGCCAAAAGAACCTGCTTTACTTCATTTTTAATCAGGCTTTCAGCCTCCTGCTTGAGCATCAGCATCGTATCTGCCTTTTCAATGGTGGAATAGGTCTGCTCAACAGGGAACCAGATATTTCCGTCCACGTCAGTGATGGTAATGTTATCCGTCGTATCATTTCCGATACCGGTAGCAATCATTCTTGCAATTGCCGCAGCGTTCTCCTCGGTAAAGTCCGCTTCTTCGTTAAACTCCAAAAGCAGGCTCGCATATGTATCGAGATTTTGTGCAATCAGCGTCCCGTTGTCCTCGGGAATAGTGAGCTGGCACGCCGCAGATTTAATTGCCGTCATGCTCTCCACATCCTCCTCTATCTGTCCTTCCAGATAGAGCTTATAACGCTTCTGCTTGTCTGCTTCCGTTGTGGAAAAGCTGCCGTCAAGCACATCGTCGAGCGTATATGACGACGTCGGGATATTATTCGCGCCGAGCAGCCGATTTGCATCCGACACCTGTGTGGACAATATATCAAAGCTCAAGCCGTCCGACGATATCTTGTAGTCCAGCCCCTCTCCGTCAAGCAAATCCCTGATTGTCGAGGCTTCCTTTGTAGACTCGCAGTTGACAAGATTTTCATACTGCTTCCTTGTAAGCACCGCTATCAGTATTCCCATGGCAAGCAGCACCACAGCTATAACTCCGATTATCAACGTTTTCTGCTTGGGCTGGAATTTGTTCCACCATTCTTTTATCCGTTCCAAAAGCTTTTTGGCAAAATCCAATACCTTGTCAACCATTTTAAGTGTCTCCTTCTTACGGTTCCCGTATATTCCATATACCTACTTTGCACAGCTCTTTTCTCATGAAAAGAAAAAGGCTGTGCATGATTCAGTCACTATTAAATCTGCATCTGCATGATTTCCTGATATGCGTCAAGCAGCTTATCGCGGAGTGCAACGGTATAACCTAAGGCTGTTTCCGCCTTTCCAACCGCAATCGTAAGGTCATGTGTGTTTTCGGAAATTCCCATAGCCCATTTCAGTTCCTCGTTTTCCTGATTTGAAAGCGCTATGTTAGTATCATTGATATTGCTCACCGCCGCGTCAAGGAACGTGCTGAAAATATTGTTGTCGTCCGTTTCCTCCGTGCTGCTGTCGAAAAGCGTATTTTTCACGGCGTCCGAGGTTACATTGTACAGACTGTCAATGTCATTTGCTGCTGTAATCGTCATTTTTTAATAATCTCCATTCTTATTCGCACTTTAACCGATTGGTATTATTCCATCTCAAGCCCCTTGAGCGCCATTGATTTTGTCGCTTCAAAGGCTGCCTGGTTTGCTTCATAGCCGCGGCTTGCGTCTATCATGTTTGTCATTTCCGTTATCACGTTGACATTCGGATAATGCACATAGCCGTTCTCATCGGCATCCGGATGCTCAGGTTCATAAGCCAGCACCTCTTCGGTCCATGTGTCCTCATACACACCGCCGATTTTGACGCCGTTCCCGTCCACCGAAAGCTCCGCTGAATTTACATATCCTATCGGTCTGCCGCTCAGGTTGCTGAAAGCCGTGTCAAGCATATGGGAAAAGCTTCTTGTTTCCGTATCCGTCTTTTCCTGAAATGTAACGACCTTCCTTACATACGGCGTGCCGTCCTCGGTCCTTGTGGTATTGGCATTCGCCAAATTCTGTGAAATAATGTCCATGCGGTATCTCTCAGCTGACATACCTGATGCGCTGATATCAAACGTGTCAAAAATTCCCATATAAATCCTCCGTCCCGGTTACTTCAGCACCGACTGAATCTGCGAAAAGCTCTTGTTTACCAGCTCCATAAGTCCGTTATACTTAATCTGATTTTCCGCGGCAATTGCATTTTCCGTGTCGATGTCTACATTGTTTCCATCGTAGCGATATGAAAGCTCTGAATAGTCCGTATATGTTTCGGGCTGAAGCGCGTCAAGGTCAAGCTCCTTCACCCTTGAGTCAACGCTGTCTCCGTCAGCTCTTATAAAAGCGTTTTTCAGCTCCGTTTCAAAGCGGATATCCTTTCTCTTATAATCAGGTGTGTTCACATTTGCAATATTATTCGCTATAAGAGCTTCCCTCTTTGACGTCGCGTCAAGAGTCGTGCTCATAACATTAATGTAGTCAAACAAATTTGAATTGCTCAGCATAGGCTTCCTTCCTTTCCTGCCGTTTCCATAAATCAACCGGTATAATTTCCATAATGCCTTTTACCCTTACTCTATTATAATTTATTTTGAGAATATTTCAAGTCTTAATTTCTATTTCTCTTTTTCTAACAGTGAAAAATAAAAACGGTGCGAAGCCACGGGGGTAATCCATGGCTTTGCACCGCATTTTTTGTTTTAAGGCTGTTTCGCTATCTTGAACTTAACTGTCTTTGTGCCATAGTAGCCGCTGCTGCTTTTGGCTGTAACAGTCACCTGCGCCGTGCCGGTCTTGTGGTTGTTCTTGTATGAGATCACTGTAAAATCGTTCTCCGATACGCCGAGCGCCCCCGCGATTTCCGTTTTCGTAAGCGTCACCGAATTAACGCCGTCAAAATACTTTGTCGGAGTCGAGCCTTGCTTCAGGCTCGAAAGCTTCATGGCATATCGGCACGAGAGCACCGTCTTTTGGTAATTCGTATTACCTGTGTTTGGCGTTACCGTGATTGAAGATGTGCCCACGGTAAGCGTCACCGTGTCCGCGTCTATAAGCTTTCCCTCCGCGTCCGTGATTTTTGCCGCCTTTATTATCTTTGCGGTTTCCGACGTGCTTATCTTTGACGAGTCAACCACCGCGCCGCTCTTGATGTGATAAGAGCCTTTTACCGTCTTTATGTACGCCGTGACCTTCTTCACATTCTTGTATACGCCCTTTCCGGTCACGGTAACAGTCGTAACTGAAGCGTCAGTATCGCCCGGGTACTTCACCGTGTAATCCGTGCCCTCGAGAAGCTTCGTGCTGCCGACCGTAATGCTTGTAAGCCTTGCGCCCTTTGATGAATACTCGGCGCTAAGCGGTTTTGTCGCGCTGCTGCCTGTCAGCACATTCCTAAACTCGCTGTCGCTTGCCGCCGTAATCGGGTAGGTTATCTTAATCGAGCCGGACAGATTGTTCATGCCCTTTACCGTGGCTGTCGCCGTACCCGGCTTTGTGTTATTTTTATATGAAACGGTGTAATCCTCAAGCGCGCTCATCGGCACATCGCCTAGCGTCATTGCGAGATTTTTAAGCGTGACCGCCTTACCCTTGCTGTACGCAAACGAGCTTGCCGCTGTCGCGGTCAAGGTCTTTCCGCTGCCTGAAAACTGTTTTACGTTCGATGCCGTAAAGCTCACGCTCTGCTTTGTGATATCCGCCTTTTTAATAGTAAAGGTCAGCGTCTTTGTGCCATAATACGGAGCAATTCCCATAACGGTAACTGTCGCCTTGCCGGCATTCACGTTGTTTTTATATGAAACCGTGTAATCCGTGTTCTCCACAAGCCCTGCTGCATTTTCCACCGCAGGCGTAATGTAAAGCCCTGTATATGTATTGTTTTTCAGGTCCGTGCTGTTTAGGCTAAACTTCATCTTGGCGATATTGTGCGCCACATCCGACTTGGCGTCCGCTTTCTGCAATATCGTATATGTCGCCGTTTCCGTGTCTTTAAATGTGCCTAAATCCGTTTCCGTACCCGTACCCGTGATTTCAACCAACGCTTCTCCTGCCGTGGTTCCGCCCGAAGCGATTTTCACCGTATAATGCACACCCTCCGTAAGCTGCTGGCGGTATGATTTACTTCCATTTTTATATATGTAGGTAACAGTCACCGCATATTGAGGCTTGCCTGTTTCAACAAGATTTGCCGCTGTCACGGTAATCTCGCTGCTTTTTAACGATATGCTGCTTTTTGCGGCGCTGCCGCTTTCCGTGCTGCCGTCGCCGCTCTCCGTGCTTCCGCTCTCCGTATCGTCACCGCTCTCGGTGCTTCCGCTTTCGGTGCCGTCTTCGCTCTCCTCGCTGCCGCTTTCGGTGCTGTCTTCAGTCGTGTCGTCCACCGTCAGCTTCGCGCGTTCGCTCTCCTCGCTTTCTTCCTCCTCGGTTTCTTCCTCAGTTTCGCCCTCCTCGAGCGCGTCACCTAAGTCCTCATCATCCGCAAGCTCTCCGTTATATATGCGAACGCTTTCCGATTGATTTTGTGGAATAACCGTAATCGGCTCGCCGCTTGTATCTCCCGCTATATACCATGTCCCATTGTCCGGCACATTAACGGCTGCCGCAAGCCCGACAGGAGCATATATAATCTTTAACTCCGTTATTCCCTTGAGCATATACGCCGCGTTTTGACTTGTCAGCGCTGTCATATCCGTGGCGCTAAAATCAAGCGTCGTAATTTTTTCGCAGCCGTTAAGCATATAATTTACATTAGTGACGCTTCCCAACACTGTGCCGGTCAGCCCTATGCTTTCAAGGCTCGTACAGTTATAAAACATATACTCCATGTCCGTCACTTGGCTCAAATCCGCCGCGCTTAAGTCCGCTCCGGCTATGCTTTCCTCCTGCGCGTCCTCCGTGCTTTCCTCTATATCTCTGCCTGTGGACGACGCATATCTCATATCCACGCTCGCAAGGTTCGTGCAGCTGCTGAACATATAGCTCATCGTCACTCCGTTTTTCGAGCTGCCGCCTATATCCGCGCCCTTAAATGTAACGCTAGCAAGGCTGGTATTTCCGTCAAACATATTGTCCATTGTTTCCACCTTGCTAAGCTTCGCGCCGCTTAGGTCTATGCTCATCCTGCCTATCAGGGTAATACATCCGTACACCATGCTGTAACCGCTATTGCTGCTGAATATTCTCTCCATCGATGTAAGGCTGCTTAAATCTATCCCGCTCATATCCAAGCTCTCAAGGTTCTCGCAGTCACCAAACGCCCAAAGCATATTTGCTCTGCTTGTCATCGCGCTAAGCTTCGCCCCGCTTAGGTTTGCTTCCGTCAGCGCCGTACAGCCGTAACACATACTTGATATATTAGTAACCGCGCTTAAGTCCGCGCCGCTCATGTCCAGACTCTCAAGGCTCGTGCAGCCATAAAACATACAGCTCATATCAGTTACATACGGAAAAACCGCGCTGCTCATGTCTGCCTTTTTCAAGCCCGTACATCCGTTAAACATATTGCTTGTGCTGGTCGCGTAATCCATGCTTATTAAACTTAAATCCGCGTTCGTCAGGCTCGTGCAGCCGTTAAACATATAGCTCATCGTTACTCCGTTATTATGACCGCTGCCTATATCCGCGCCCTTAAATGTAACATTGGAGAGCTTAGTGTTTCCGGCAAACATATAAGACATTGTCGTCACGCTGCCAAGCTTCGCATTGCTTAAGTCTACGCTCATCTCACCTATGTTGCTCATACATCCGTACACCATACTGTAACCACTATTGCTGCTGAATATTCTCTCCATCGATGTAAGGCTGCTTAAATCTATCCCGCTCATATCCAAGCTCTCAAGGCTCGTGCAGTT
>JAJQDE010000042.1:0-2219 GCA_021202335.1 Lachnospiraceae bacterium | reverse complement strand
CGCTCATATCCAAGCTCTCAAGGCTCGTGCAGTTATAAAGCATAACGTCCATAGACGTAACCGCGCTTAAATCCATTTTGCTCATATCCAAGCTCTCAAGGCTCGTGCAGTTATAAAACATATATTTCATAGATGTAACCGCGCTCATATCCATTTTGCTGAAATCAACGCTCTTAAGGCTCATGCAGTTATAGAACATATACTCCACAGACATAACCGCGCTCATATCCGAGTCGCCAAAATCAACGCTCTCAAGACTTGTAAATCCGCTAAACAGCTTGTACAAGCTCGTCACTGTATTTTTAACGCATAAATCCACGCTCGTAATGTCACTGATATAGTCATACCACGGTATATAATAAGAATGGGCACCATATCCATTAGATTTTAGCGATGTAAGTGTAAGCGTTAATTTTCCATCCGTAATGCTGTATGTACCGCTTATATAATTTGTATCAAAGGTCGTTTCCGCCACATCACCCAAATCAGAGACCATTTCTTCGGACTCCTCCTCCGTTGAAACCGTCTCTTCCGTTTCTGATTCCTCTGTTTCCGTTTCCTCCGTTTCTGTTTCTTCTATTATTATATCTTCCTCCTCGGAAGCCGTTGCTTCCTGCCCGCTTTCCGTTTCAGATGAAGCCGTTTCCTCCTGTCCGTTTTCCGCCTCGCCGGAAGCCGTTTCCTCCTGTTTGCTTTCTTCAGCCTCGGAAGCCGTTTCCTCCTGCGGCTCTTTCTCCTCTGTTTCCTGCGCCTCGTCCGATTCCGTCGCCGCTGTCGTTTCCTTTTCCGCCGCGGATTCTTCCGCTGCTGTCTCCTCCGCTGCGGTACTTTCTAGCGTCTGCTCTGCTTCCTCCCGCACGGTTTCGGCGGCATAAACCGAATAGCCGGAATTACATACCCCCCCCCGAGTATACCAGGGAAGCTGAAAGCAAAACCGCAAGCCCCCGCTTCAATAAACCTTTCCTGAACATTTTTCCTCCATTCCGAAGCGTTTTCGCTTCATTTTTAACACCCATTTGCTGCAATTTCCGCACTGTGCCCGCGTTGTTTCCACTCCACCGGCACGCAGCTACAATTCAGCATAGATAATTTGCTAAAATTTGTCAAGGGAATTATGGATTTTCTCTAAATTACCGAATTAACCCCATTTAGCAAATTGACGGTTTACAAATAGCCCCGATAATGCTATAATGCAATTATAAAAAGCAACCGCCCACAAGGTGGGTTGACTTGGTTAATTAAGTAGAAAATCCACCCTTTTACTCAGTCAAAGTTGTAAGGGTGGTTTTTCTTATGTAGAGCTACTTACAAAACGTAAAAACGAATGTAAGTAACGCCAAAAGGAAAATACCAAAATTCAGTAAATCCCTAAAATCAAATTGATTTTTCATAAGCGTCACCCCCATTCTTTTAAAATGAGAGGTCAGCCCACCCTGTAACACGATTGCTCGTTTCTGATTTTACCATATTTTACTGTTTTATACAATAACGTAATTCCTCCGCCAATAAAACTCCAATAAAACCGGTTGTAGGATTTTCTCTAAATTACCAAATTAACGATTATCCCCATTTAGTGCAGATGGCGCTTGATATTGGCTAAGTGGTGTGATATATTTAAAGGACGGGAAATCGAAGAACAAGGCTGTTGCCCTTATAAGTCTGTTATATCAGATTTTTAAGGATAAAAAATAGCCGCCACTACTGGAATAGTGACAGCTGAATTAAAATAGTTTAGCCATAAACTACGAGGGTAGCCGCTTCTTTGGTTTCCCCTTTTGTATACTCAATATACCACAATGGGTTTGAAAAATCAAGGCATATATCGCAAAAAGCAGCGTAATTTCTCTTTGTCATTCTAAATTACCGAATTAACCCCATTTAGCAAATTGACGGTTTACAAATAGCCCCGATAATGCTATAATGCAATTATAAAAAGCAACCGCCCACAAGGTGGGTTGACCAAATAGGAAAGTTGAAAATCCACCCTCGCTACTCTGTCAAAGTTTTAAGGGTGGTTTTTCTATGTATGACTACTTACATATTAGAACAATAAATGTAAGCAACGCTAATAGGAATAGACCAAATTGCATCATATCCTTAAAATCAAATTGATTTTTCATAAGCGCCACCCCCATTCTTTTAAAAATGAGAGGTCAACTCCACCCTGTAACACGGTCGCTCGTTTTTGATTTTACCATATTTTACTGTTTTATACAATA
>JAJQDE010000002.1 GCA_021202335.1 Lachnospiraceae bacterium | reverse complement strand
TTTTTGCATGGAAAAGGAGCTGTGCACTAATGCTTAGTGCGACAGCCCCTTTTGTATTATCTATCTTTAACTGTAATTAAAAACTCTTATCTACATCCTGGTAAAGGCTGTTATTCAGTATTTCCGCATCGTCACCGACAAACGCTTTTGCCGCCTCCTCGTCGCCCTGGAGCTGCCACATAAACCAGGCCATAACGTAGCCGTCCTCGGCGGTATTAGTGCTTCCGTGGGCTGTATTACTTCTTCTGACCATGATTTTGTCTCCTGGTCTCTGTTCGTAAATTTCGCTCAGCCCCTCCAGTGTAACAACCCAGTCATCGCCTCCGCCGGCTCCGGACACCAGCAGAATCGGTATATTGATTTGTGTAGCATCATAAGGCCATTGACACGCTACTGCTAACTCATAGTTGGTAGGTGACAACGCCACGGCAGTCTTGTATATATCCTTATGATCTGTATTAGTAATAGCGTTTATAACCCCGACACCGCCCTGGGAATGACCGATAATGCCCACATTGTCAAAATCTATCTTCTGATAGAAAATGCTCGGCACACCTTCCTCATCCACATATTCATTCAGAAGCTCCAGATAACGGATACACATTTCTGCACCAAATGCATTCCACGAATAGGTTTCCTCTGTTGCAATGACAATGAAGCCATAGGATGCGTAAAATTGTTGCTGTGCCTTTGAATAGGAGCCTTTCCATCCCGTTCCGTTACATATGACAATAACCGGGTATGTTTTGTCCTCAGTCTCCATCTCCGTCGGATAGCTTATTTCGTACTTTTCGAAAACCTGAACAGCTGTTTGTTCATAATAGGATGTAGCTTATGGACCGTCCTCCAGATAAGCCGCTTCAATACTGCCACCGGTTTCTATGCTGTCACGGTAATTATCCTTCAGCGAACTGTCTATATGAGTTATCCAGTAAATAAACACAGCAATCAGAACAACGATTACCAAGAGTATAATTCCGATTATTTTCAACACTTTTTTCATCTCCATCTCCTTGTACTATGATTTTTACAATGCACCTTGACAAAGCGTTGTAACAGGTGTACCATCTATGATGTAGCGATTGTACCATCACATTTTTCTCAAGTCAACAGGCAAAGAAAAATGGCACAAATCAGGAGGAAATGTCCCATCATGAATAATCAGGAGAAGAATTCTTACGTCAAAACTCAGATCACGAAAGCCATGTTGGTTCTTTTGGAACAATATGAATTTGATAAAATTTCCATCAGTCAGATTACTGACACAGCCCAAGTCAGCCGGAACTCCTTTTATCGAAATTATTCCGATAAAGAAGATATTCTAATCAAATACATCCGCAAGTTAATTACAGACTGGGATACTGCATATAAAAATCAGGGTCATGATTCTAACGCAAACCTTTACGGCAGTTTGTTTCAACATCTGAGTGACAACAAAGATTTTTATTTGCTCCTGAAGAAAAGGAATTTGTTTCACTTATTTCTCTCAGTACTTCTGGAACAATCTGGCCCCAAGCCTGAATATGACAACACATGGGCATATATAACCGCATTCATTGCCCACGGCACATATGGCTGGATTGAGGAGTGGGTAGCCCGTGGAATGCAGGAATCCGGAGATGAGATGGCCTCACTTCTAGCATCACACGGAATGCAATAGCATAGAGTAAAATAAATCAAAGTCGTGTTGGTCTGCCAGACTTGCATACTTACAGGAATCATTGCTGCTTTCACAATACATATCGTTCACGATTCCGATGGTCAGCAAATCCAAATCCCTTATACTGATACCCAGCTGCACATACCGCAAAAGCAAGAGCGGGGTGGCAAAAGCCCCTGTTTTCAAGCCTGTTTTGGCTCATTGTGTGTCTATTCTTGACATCAATACCACCGTCTCGACGTGCCCCGTCCCCGGGAATTGGTCCACTGCTGCCGCCCGCTCCATTCTGTAGCCGCCGTCAAGCAGCGCGTCCAAATCCCTCGCAAGGCTGGTGGGCTTACAGCTTATGTATACGATGCGCTCTACCTGAAAATTTATAATCTTTTGCAAAGCCTTCGGGTGAATACCGTCGCGGGGCGGGTCAAGAATAATAACATCCGGTTTTTCCTCAATATCATCAATAACCTTCAGCACATCGCCCGCGATAAATTCGCAGTTACCAAGATTGTTTAATCTTGCGTTCTCCCTCGCGGCAGCGACAGCCTCCTCCACAATCTCCACACCGATAACCTTTTTCGCCACAGGCGCCAAAAGCTGTGCGATTGTGCCGGTGCCGCTGTAAAGGTCAAAAATAGTGCTGTCCTTGGAAACGGATCCGACAAACTCTCTTGCCGTTTCGTATAATACCTCCGCTCCGAGTGTGTTTGTCTGAAAAAAGGAAAATTGGGAAATTCTAAATCTAAGTCCCAATAATTCCTCATAAAAATAATCTTTTCCATATAAAATAACAGTATCATCACTTTGCACTACGTCTGCAAGTGAATCGTTTTTCGTGTGAATCACACCCGTTATTTTCCCGGCAAGAGGCAGCTCAAGCAGCTTGCCGACAAGCGGCTCCAAATCATGCGTCTCCTGAGTAGTCGTCACTAAGGCTATCAGCAGCTCACCTGTTTTCCGTCCTTTTCTCACAAGCAGATGCCTTAAATAACCTGTGTGATTTATCCGATGGAAAAAAGCGATATTTTCTTCCGTAAAATAGTCAAGCACACACGAAAGCACCATTCTGTAATCGCCATCCGCAATACGGCAGTCCTTCACTGACACAATATCATAAAAGCTTCCCCGCTTGTGCATTCCAAGTGCAAGCGGTCCGCCCTTAAATTCATCTCCAAATGAAAATTCCATTTTGTTGCGGTACTCCGTCTGAACGGGAGCGGGCTTTATTCCCTCAAAAATTCCGGCAATATAGGCTGTCAGGTCGTTGCCGCTACCGTTTAACTGCATCTGCTTTACAAACATTGGCTGCAACAGCCTCATCAGTTGACTTTCCTTAATTTCAAGCTGCTTTTCATAAGGAAGGTTCAGATAATTGCAGCCGCCGCACTCTCCAAAATGCGGACACGGACTCTCAATTTCATACTCTGCCCTTTCAAGCACCTCTATCAGCCTGCCCTCTGCCTTGCCCTTACGTTTTTTATTCACCAAAAAAGATATTTTCTGTCCGGGCACAGTGTTTTTCACCACTGCCGACTCGTCCCCGCATCGCACAAGCCCCTTGTTTGGAAAGTCAAGGCGTTCCACATATCCTTCATAAATCTGTCCCTTTTTCACCGCGGTACCTCCATGTTTCCAAAAAAAAGGGTGCTCCTATCAGCACCCCTACTGCTTACTTCTATTTCGCAACCATAAACTACTTTACGATTGTATATTCGTTTTCTTTTTCCTTTTCTTTATCAGTTTCCTGCTCCGGCTCTGCCTCGTCCTCTTCATCGTCAAAGAAATCATCGTCAATATCGTCATCAAATTCATCGTCAAAATCATCAAGATAATCAGGCGTCATGTAACGGTATACCGCATACGCGATGGCAGCTACCGCTGCAACCGCACCTATAACTGCAAGGATCCACAGCAATGTATTGCCCTTTTTCTCATTTTCCGCTTTAAGCTCATTCTTTGCACAATACTTACTTAATATGTCATTGCTTACTAAGTTTTTATCCTGCAAATATTCTACTACATCATCCCACTTCTTCATTTAAAAAAGCCCCTTTCTTTTTATTCCTTAGTTGGAAAAGCTTACATCACAGGAACCGCTTCGCGAACCCTGTAATCAATTAAGCTATACTATAACTATCATATCACTTTCTCTAAAATTTTACTACATGTTTTTATTGCTTTTTAGCATTTTTTCAATTTTGCAAACGCCGCGTACATAATCTTGTTTCCATACTCGTCAAACTCCACCGTTACCTTGCAGTCCCTTGTGTCCTCCTCAATGCAGAGCACCGTTCCGACGCCGTATTTCACATGCAGCACCCGGTCGCCCGTTTCATAGCCCAGCGCCTCCGCGGACAGACCAGGCGCTCCCTTAGACAGACCGCCAAGACTTTTTGCTATGTACGGCTTATTCGCTTCCGGCGTTTCCCTTTTCCTTGCCACCGCCTTAGGTCTTGATGAAATAATTTCCGAAATATCCCGTTTTCCCGAGGCGCTTTGAACGCCGCCTCTTTTTGCCGGCGCTGAAAAATCCGCTCCCGGGCGCGGGGCTGCGGCTGAATTTCCATTCAAATACGCATTTGCCGCAAGCCAGTTCTTCTGCCCCGTCTGATACGGCTTTTCCTTAAAGATATTTTTCCGATATCCGTCGTCCTCATACTCCGGCTCATTCGCACGGTGCCGCACAGTCGAAGGCTTGTTATCCAAAAGCTCCGCAGGGATTTCCTTCACAAAACGGCTCAGCTTATTGTACTGCGTCTGTCCCTTAATCATTCTCGACCTTGCGCAGGTAATCGTAAGCTCCTCCTTTGCCCTTGTGATTCCCACATAAGCAAGCCTGCGCTCCTCCTCCACCTCCGACGCGTTGTCCGAGGTTATCGTCATATAGCTTGGAAAAACGCCGTCCTCAAGTCCTGACAGATACACATTCGGAAATTCAAGCCCCTTTGCGCTGTGAACAGTCATCAGCAGCACTCTGTTGTCGTCCCTGTCCACGCCGTCTATGTCCGCCACCAAAGCCACTTCCTCCAAAAAGCCGGAAAGCGTCGCCTGCTCCCCGAGCTTATCACGGTCCAGTTCATAGCTTACAAGCTTGGAAATCAGCTCGTCAATGTTCTCAATCCTGTCCCTTGCGTCCTCATCATCGGACGCCTCAAGCTCCCTCACATACCCCGTCGTTTCAATAACATCTGTTATAAGTTCCTCAAGTGAGCAGGACTGCAGCTTTGTCCTGAACATCCTTATCATTACCGCAAAGCCCCTGAGCTTTTCCGCCGCCTTTCCTTTTTCCATGGAAGGTATTTCCTCCACCCTTTGCAGAGCTTCAAAAAAACTGATGCCCGTACTGTCGGCGTATGCCTGAACCTTTGCAATGCTCGCGGCGCCAATGCCCCGTCTTGGCACATTGATAATGCGCTTTACCGCCAAATCGTCCTTGGCGTTATCTATGGTTTTTAAATACGCCAAAATATCCTTAATCTCTCTTCTTGCGTAAAAGTTCACGCCGCCCACGATTGTGTAAGGTATATTCAGCGCTACACAGCTTTCCTCCAAAAGACGCGACTGCGCGTTTGTTCTGTAAAGCACCGCACAATCACGGTAATCGCTCAAAAGCTCACGTTTTCTCCTTTTGATATCACCTGCTATGTATTCCGCTTCCTCATAGGCATTGTCAAATTCCCTGAAATGCAGGCTGTTTCCTTTTCCCTTGTCCGTCCAGAGTGCCTTAGCCTTTCGTTCCGCATTGTTCTTAATTACGGCGTTTGCGGCATCAAGAATGTTTTGAGTGGAACGATAATTCTGCTCAAGCTTTATCACCACCGCCTCCGGATAGGTTTCCTCAAAGTCGAGAATATTCCTGATATTCGCTCCCCTGAATTTGTATATGGACTGGTCGTCGTCACCCACCACGCACAGATTTTTGGTTTTGGCTGCGAGCAGTCGAATCAGCTCGAACTGCGCCGTATTGGTGTCCTGATACTCATCCACCATAATATATCTGAATTTATCCTGATAGTTTTCAAGCACATCCGGACAGCTTTGAAAAAGCTCCACTGTCTTTACGATTAAATCGTCAAAATCAAGCGCGTTATTTTTCTTTAAGGTAAGCTGATACTCCGCGTATGCCGCAGAAATACGCCTTTTTGTGTAATCTCCGATTGCCGTCTGCTCATACTCCGCGGCGGATATCATATTGTCCTTTGCGTGTGAAACAGCGCTTAGGATTGTGCGCTCCTTAAGCATTTTTGTGTCTATTGACAGTTTTTTGCACACGTCCTTCATAACGCTTTTCGAGTCGTCAGTATCATATATGGTAAAGCTGTTGTCAAATCCCAGCCTGTCGATATAGCGCCTTAAAATCCGCACGCATGTCGAATGAAAGGTCGACACCCATACGCCCTCCGAACCGTTGCCCACGATATTGTCAACTCTTTCGCGCATTTCACCTGCCGCCTTATTTGTAAATGTGATTGCCATGATGTTCCACGGCTTAACGCCCACGCTTTCTATAAGGTACGCTATACGCCTTGTGAGCACGCTTGTCTTTCCGCTGCCCGCGCCCGCAAGAATAAGCACCGGCCCTTCCGTCGTTAAAACACCCTTTTTTTGTTGGTCATTCAATGTATCATATATGCTCATTGCCGTATTCCTTTCGTTTCGGTTTCCATTCCGGAGCGACCGCAATAATAACAGTATACCAAAAAAGACGCGAAGTGTGAAGTACGATAACAGCAAAATATTGCCGCAATATTTTGCCGCAATATTTTTGCCGCAAAAAAAACGCTGCTCAGGCAGATACAGGTCTGCCCGGGCAGCGGTTCCGTCACATTGCTCTTTATCCCTCGATTGCAATATATTTCTTCTCGGGAATTTCCTTTGTTTCCTCTTTCTTGGGAATCGTCAGCTTCAAAATGCCGTCCTCAAATTTCGCTCTGATTTCGTCCTGCGTCACGTCCTCTCCTACGTAAAAGCTTCTGCTGCAGGTTCCGCAGTACCTCTCGCGGCGGATATACTTGCCGTCCGTGTCCTTTTCGTCATTGTTTGATTCCGTGCTTGCGCTTATCGTCAGATAGCCTTCGTTGAGCTCCGCCTTCACATCCTCCTTCTTATAGCCGGGAAGATTGATATCCAACTCATAGCCGCCATCCGTTTCCTTAACGTCGGTATTCATAATACCGCCGGCCGGCGCTGCGTAACTCCTCGTTCTTCTCATCGGTCTTGCAAAATCCTCAAAAAAGTCATCAAATAAATCCTCTCCAAAAATACTAGGCATCAACATATGTCATTCCTCCTTTTTAATATATATTGTTTCATTGTTGGTGTTTTTATTCGAGCAAGCTGCCGGACCGTTTCTTTTATTATTTCGTTCCTCTTTTCTTGTTCTATATGTAATATAACACTTGTGTTAGCACTCGTCAAGAGTGAGTGCTAATAACTTTTTATAAACATTATAAACAAAATATAATCTCACTCTATACAGCCGCGGCTTTTATCACATTTTCCCGTTTCCCGGCATATAATACCTAAAAATCCTTGGAGAAACATCTATGAAGCTTTTACTACACTCTAAAAAAAACTTCACTAAAGCCGCTGCCGTCATGCTTGCCGTTTCTATGCTTTTTTCCCTTATGATATGCGGCTGCTCCGGCAAAGAGTCTGACGCGGGCGGGCTTACGAAGGTTACATTAAACGAGGTCGCACATTCCATCTTTTATGCGCCAATGTACGTTGCGATTGAGGAAGGGTATTTTGCCGACGAAGGCATAGAGCTTGAGCTTGTGACAGGCTATGGCGCCGACAAAACAATGACTGCCCTCCTTACGGGGGAAGCGGATATCGGCTTTATGGGCAGCGAGTCGTCCATATACACCTATTTGCAGGGCGCTCAGGACTATGCCGTCAATTTTGCGCAGCTCACTCAGCGAGCCGGCAATTTTCTCGTGAGCCGTACACCCATCGACAATTTCAGTTGGGATATGTTAAAAGGAACTTATGTGCTTGGCGGCAGAAAGGGCGGCATGCCGCAGATGGTATTTGAATATATTCTGAAAATGAACGGAATTGACCCTGAAACAGACCTCACCATAGACACGAGCATAGACTTCGGTTCAACCGCCGCAGCCTTTTCGGGAGCCAAAGAGGGCGAAGCCGGATACGCGGACTACACGGTAGAATTTGAGCCGCACGCCACTTCACTTGAAGCACAGGGCGAGGGCTATATTGTCGCATCTCTCGGCGTAGACTCCGGATATGTGCCATACACCGCATTCAGCGCCAAAAAAAGCTATATTGAAGAAAATCCCGATATAATTCTTTCCTTTACAAAAGCGCTTCAAAAGGGTATGGATTACACGGCAAGCCATTCGGCAGAAGAAATAGCCGGCGTCATTCAGCCGCAGTTCCCGGAAACGGAGCTTGCAACCATCACTACAATCATAGACCGCTATCAATCGCAGGACACATGGAATACGAACCTTGTATTCTCAGAGGACAGCTTTATCCTTTTGGAAAACATTCTTATCGAGGCAGGCGAGCTTGACGACTATGTTCCTTATGAAACACTCGTAGACAACACCTTTTCAAATCAGGCTAAAGCCGATTAACCGGCACCGGCGGCGCCGCTTATTTAGCGGCGCGTCATTCCACGCAGATTAGCATGTCCTGCTCTGCCCGCACGCCAAGCGGATCCTTGCCGCAGACATGTACGACATATCTTCCCACCGTGTTCAGGTCATAATTTCCCGTCATGCTTATCGTATATGAGCCCTTAGCATACACTACTCCCTGCGAGGTCCGCACCGCAAGCGCATCATAAATATCCTCCAAGGCTGCCCCCACGGGCAGATATACCACGCCGTCCCCCCGCTCATCCGTAAGGTGCAGCACAGGTCGGATTTCATTCCACGGATTGTTTTCATCAGTGTCAGTCGGATCCCATGTCCTGTACGGGTTATCCTCAGTAAGCTTTATCTCCTCAGGCTTTCCAAGCGGTCCCGGATTTTGCGCATCATCATACACCGTCACCTCCGTGCCTCGCCTGCAATTATCATAAATCCACTTTGCGTCGGCACAGGCAAGGCGCACGCAGCCGAGCGACGCCGTTTCACCCAAAAGATTATACTGCTCCCACTCCATATCGCCCGCATCCGCAGTATAGTACGGTATTGAATGGAACATAATGCCCCCGTTAAACCGCACTGCATAATGACCGTAGGAGCCGTCTACCATAAGCCGCCACTCGTAATAATCGCTCGTCCTGTATGTGCCAAGCGGCGTTTCCTCACCCTCGCGTCCGCACGAGCATACAAACGCCATCACGGGAATACTGTATCCGCCGTCTGCGTCCTTCTCATACACCGTTACGCAGTTGGCTGCGCGGTTCACCATAATTTTGTAATCTTTTCCCTCCTGCGCCTGTGCCGCAGCTCCGCAAAGACCGGCGCACACGCAAAGAGCCGTAATGAATATTATAAGCCTTCTCAATATTTTTACAATCCTCCCTTTAATCATGCCTCAATACCCCGAAAAAGAGGACGCCGCTTTTAAAACGGTATGAAGCCCGCTCCGCTCAGTTGTTCACGCAAGCCGTTCTGAAAGCCCATCATGCCGATTGTGTCATTGATGTATGACGTGTATTTTGACGCGCCCCAAGCTTCCGCTGCGGTTTCATCGTCTGCCGCGGCGCTTTCCTGCATACTGAGCAGCTCTGCAAAATCCCCCGTCGCCGTGCTCTGAGTGCTCTCAAGCTCCCCATAGTCCTTTACATACAGGTCGTCCTCCGTGCTTTTCTGACCTATGATAAGCGCACGTCCTCGCCTGTTATCCGCACCTTCCTCAATTCTGCTCACCGCCTGAAGGCTGTACGGATTGCCGTTTACGGACGATATCCTGTAACCGCCAAGCCCCGAAAGACCTGAAAGACCTGAAATTCCTGAAATTGCTGATATTGACATATAAATCCTCCTTTCTGTTTCTCATCACTGTTTTTCATCACCGTTTTTATCGGGATTTTTCTCTTTTGTCTGCCGCATATCGTCTATCAACCGTTCGATTACCGTTTTCTTCATATAAACATCAAAGCTTAACGCGCATATAAATGAAAAAAGCTTCAAAAATTCCCTGCTTTCCTCCGGCGCGTCCTCAAAGGTTTCCATCGCCCTGTCATACTTGGCTGCAACGTCCTCCTTCAAGCGCTCCATCTGCTCCGCCTTCAGTCCAAAGACCTCATCGTAAACAGCCCCCATGTCAAGCCCTTCCTCTTTGCCAAAGAAATTAGCAGTCACGGGAGCAAGCAGCGTATGAATGTCATTGATTGACAATATTCCTTTATAATAATAAATGAAAATCAGCACCAAAACATGCTCTCTCGAATACTTCTTCTTTACCGGCGAAGGCAGCAGGTCATTTTTCGCATAGTTGTTAATCATGGTTTTAGTCATCACCTTGTCCGACTCCGGATAACGCGTGCTTTTTTTCAATCTTTTGTCCATAAAGGTCGTAACCTGATCCATGTACAGGTCTATGTTTGGAATATCCGACACATTAATATGCTCCATGGCGTCGAAGCTTTCCATTATTTTGTCAAGTAAATCCTTTGTATCCATATTCCCCCTCATTCTGCCGCCTTTATCCGTAAATCTCCATAAGCTCAAGCGGGTCAATGTACTGATTGTCCTGAATAATCTGATATCCCAAACGCTCCTGTCCTTCCTCTATGACAAACAGCTCAGTCGCTTTTGTGACCTCATCGCCCTCGCTCACCTTAGGCTTTGAACCGTTTCTGTAAACTGAAAAATACCCGTTTCCATGGTCTACCATGATAATGTAACCGCTGCTGCCCGTTCCCGCAATCGACGACACGGTGCCGTTCGCCGTGGCGATGACTCCTGTTCCCTGCGCGACCTGGAAATATGCAATCGGCTCACCGTCAAGCTCCGTTTCGTTTTCATCATATGCTGCCGTTCCTTTCAGAGGAAAGCCCGACGGAATACAGCTTTGCGCTTCCTCTGCCGCGCGCTCCTCCTCCTGCTGAACCTTATCGTTCACCGTATCGCTTAAAATAGCCACCTTTTCCTCAAGCTCTTCATTTTCCACCAGCAACAGGTCGTTTTCCTCCGTCAGCTCACTGATTTGCGCCGTAAGCTCCACGTTGCTTTGTCTTGCGCTGCGAAGCTCCGCGGATAAAATCACGCAGTAGGTCAGCGCCGCTATGATAAGGAATACAACCGCCACAAAAAACGCCGCCAATATCTCCGCTTTAACAGAAAGCTTTTTTGCTTCCGCAGCGTCATCATCAGGCATAAAAAGTATATGACATCTTATGTTCTTTTTTTCCTTCTTTTTATTCTTTTGCGTTCCCTTGTCAGTATTCGCCTCCACTCCGACACACCTCCGCTTTATACTCCGCCGTGCATCATTCGAGAGCCTGCACGGCTCATTGCTTTTGTGTACATTATACCACACACTCGCAAAGCCGGACAACCGTTTAAGGAATTTTCCCTTACCTCATTCCTTCACCAGCTCCATAATTTTGTCAAGCTTAAGCGCACCTCCGAAGATGTCAAGCGCGCTTCCTACGGTAACGTTGATTTTTCCGCCTCCAAGCTTCTTTAAAAGACAGATATCCTCATAGCTGTGAACACCGCCCGCATAGGTTACTGCCGCACGACCTCCCCAATTTCCGAGCAGACGCACAAGGCGCTCCTCAATGCCCTGACTTTTCCCCTCCACGTCAACCGCGTGTATGAGAAATTCATCGCAGTAGCCCGTAAGCATATCCAGCGTGCGCGCCTCCACCACCTCATCCGTAAATTTCTGCCACCTGTCGGTCACGATATAATATTTTCCGTCCCTCATACGGCAGCTCAGGTCAAGGACCAGATGCTCCTTCCCTACCGCCGCACACATGCGTTCAAGGTTCTTCATGTCAATATGTCCGTCCCGAAAAACAAACGACGTCACAATCACGTGCGAAGCGCCCGCATCAAGATACTCGCACGCGTTTTCGTCATTAATTCCGCCGCCGGTCTGCAAGCCCTGCGGATAAGCCCGAAGCGCCTTGAGCGCCTGAGCTTTGGTCGCCGCATGGTAATCGCTCGAAGCCGGGTTTAAAAGGATAATGTGCCCCCCTCTTATACCCTTCCGCTTATATAATTCCGCATAATAATCCGCGTCCCTTGCCGACACAAAATTTTCATCCGCGCTGTCGCCCCGGTCTGCAAGAGAGCCGCCGACAATCTGCTTTACCTGTCCGTTGTGAATATCAATACATGGTCTGAACTCCACGCTAATCCTCCATACTGCCTATGACGTCCTTCATGTCATATCTGCCCGCCGGTTTCCCCTTGAGGAACTTTGCCGCCTGCACCGCGCCCTTGCCGAAAAGCGCCTTTGAGTACGCCCTGTGCGAAAACGTAATCACCTCGTCCTCACCTGCAAAAATCACGTCATGGTCGCCGACAATCGTGCCGCCCCTGACAGCACTGATGCCGATTTCCTTCTCCGCGCGTTTCTGTCTTTTTTGGCTTCTGTCGTACACATACTCATAGCTGTTGTCAAACTCCTCATTGATGCTGTCCGCAAGCGCAAGCGCCGTACCGCTCGGCGCGT
This sequence comes from Lachnospiraceae bacterium, assembly GCA_021202335.1. Lineage (GTDB taxonomy): Bacteria > Bacillota > Clostridia > Lachnospirales > Lachnospiraceae > COE1. The sequence continues at coordinate 7,415 of JAJQDE010000002.1, read as the reverse complement.
CCTGCTTAAGATTATGGTGTTTTTCCACTATTTCAATGTCAAAGCCTGCCGGCACGAGCGCCTTCGCAGCCTCCTTTAATATTTTCAGCAGCATATTTATTCCAAGCGACATATTTGCCGACTTCAGGATTGCGACCTTTTTTGCAGCCTCCCCGACATGCTCAAGCTGAGCCTGTGAAAGCCCTGTCGTACATAAAACGCATGGAACCTGCTTTTCCACACAGTAGTCCAAAAGCGCGTCGACCGCCGCCGCCGCGCAGAAGTCGATTACCACATCCGCCTTTGCGTCACACTCCGCAATGCTTTTGAACACGGGATATGTATTCCTGATATGGTCGGACATATCCACTCCTGCCACGATTTCAATATCATCATCGGCAGCAATAAGACCTGAAATCATCTGACCCATTTTTCCGTTACAGCCGTGCATTATTACCCTTGTCATTCTGTCAGTTATCCTTTCCTTCTATTTTAAAATACCATAGCTTCTCATCGCCTTTTCAAGCCTTGCCGCATTTTCCGGCTCCATCTCGGTCAGAGGCCTGCGAAGCGTGCCTGCCTCCAGCCCCATTAAATTCATTGCCTTTTTAACGGGAATGGGATTGACCTCACAAAACAGCGCGCCTATCAGCTCAATCGCCTCAAGCTGCAGCCGTGCGCTCTCGCTTACATCTCCCTCAAAATACTTTGCGCAGATATCATGCGTCTGCTGAGGCGCAATGTTGGACAGCACTGAAATTACCCCCTTTGCGCCCAATGACAGAAACGGCACAATCTGATTATCGTTCCCGGAATAAACGTCCACCTTGCCCTTTGCGAGCGCCATAAGCTTCGCATACTGCACGAAATTATCCGTTGCATCCTTCACGCCTACGATGTTAGGCACCTCCTCGCACAGCGAAACAATCGTTTCCGGCAGAATATTGACGCCGCCTGTCCTTCCCGGAATATTGTACAATATAATAGGAATATTTACGGCGTTTGCAATCAGCGTAAAATGCTCCTTTAAGCCCTTCTGTGTTGCCTTGTTATAGTAGGGCGTGACGACAAGCAGTCCGTCCACACCCGCCTTCTGAGCCTCCCGTGAAAGGTAGATTGCCGTTTCCGTGCAGTTTGAGCCGGTTCCGGCGATAACGGGTATCCTGCCGTTTACCTGCTTCACGCAGAAACGGATTACATTCAGGTGCTCCTCATGCGAAAGCGTTGACGCCTCGCCTGTCGTGCCGCACACGATAACAGCATCCGTGCCGTTCTCTATCTGGAACTCAATGTTCCTTGCAAATGCCTCATAGTTTACCTCGCCGTCAGCCTTCATGGGTGTGACGATTGCCACGCCCGCTCCCGTAAAAATTGCCATTTTCGTAACCCTCCTGTTTTTCTCCTGTTTCCCTGTTTTCCAAAATAAAAGCCGAACATCTGATGATATAGATGGCCGGCGTCCCATGCTTGAATATACCGCAAGCCGCCTTGACCGGCTCCGGTAAAAATGATAGCTCTCCATCCGCTGATGACAGTCATACGGCTGTTAACCGTATGCCCAAGACAGGACCTTCAGGCAGCCCTGCCCTTCGGCGTCCTTTCCTTTCCCTTCTCTTCACCGATTCCCGACATCTCCGAAAAGGTACTTTTAAAAAACGCGACCTCTATCACCCATATTCGCTTTTTGTTTATTATATAGCCTATCTCACAAGCTGTCAACGGATTACTGCCAAAAATCAGAAAAAGTCAAAAGAAGGCAATGCCGCCCGCTCCGAACGCCATTGCCTCTCTTTACATATTATATATTTTATAATTGACCGCCTCTATTTGGAAAATCTCATCAGCAAACTGACACACCTCGTCATTGAGCTTGATTCCCGTAAGAATAATGCCGACGTCGTCCGCCTTGGCGTCAAGAATAACGCGCAGATCCTCTATGCTGATAATGCCGTTGTCAATAAGACCTAAGACCTCATCAAGGATAAGCAGGCTGCATTCCCCCGTCGTAAGCACTTTTTTGGCAAAATTGAGTCCGTTTCTGATATTGTGGATTTCCTCCTGTTTGCGTTCCTCCGAAAGCTGTGCAAATTCCTCCTCGCTTTTTTCAAAGCGGAAAACCTTAATTTCAGGCTCCATCCGTTTTAAAAATTCATCCGTCTGATTACCCTTAAGGAAATTAATAATTACCACAGATTCTCCCATACTCGCTGTCTGTATGGCTCTTCCAAGCGCTGCAGCGGATTTGCCGTGCCCCTCTCCGCTGTATACCTGTACCAATCCCCGTCCCATCTGTTAATACCCTTTATCCTTTCCTGTTAAAGCTTGTATGTAACCTTCAAAGTAACTGTTATTGCAATACAACAGCTACCCTCAAGCATAATAGCACACCAAGCCGGAATTTGCAAGCCTTGAGCATTCAGTCGCTTTCCTCAGCCTCCTCGTCGGGGATTTCAAGCTTACTGACGGAAACCTCGTAAGCAATTCTTTTCTCAAGCTCATCCTCCGAAAGCTTTTTCATATATTCCCTTGACTGAATACGTCCCCACACAAGGCACCGCTCGCCGACCGCGAAATTGGACGCGTATCTGGCGTTTCTCCCCCAGCAGATACATGGGATATAATCGGACTTTCCATAAGGACGGTTCACTGCCAAAAGCAGATCGGCTATCTCTCTCCCGAGCGGAGTTTTTCTGTATACAGGCTCCTTACACACATAGCCGTCCAGGAAAATCTGATTGGTTTTGACATTTTCGTTCAGCTCGTCGATAAACTCCAGCTCTCTTGCAAAAACGGAAAGCACCAGCTTGTTTTTATGCTCCTCATGCCTGTTGTACGAACGGAACTGACCGTTTATCACAACCATCATTCCCTTGTAGTCGCCTGTTACATCCAAAAGCCTCTCCGAAACCATGACCGGGATAATATCCTTTGACTCTGAAAGGCGCGCCACCTCAATGTCTACCATATAGAAGCCCTCTGAAAAAATCTCATGGCTGAAGGTAAAATCGCTGACAATTTCTCCCATTACCGTCACCTGATTATTTTCAATCACCTGTTCATGATAACTGTTTTTTGTCTTAATTGTTTCCTGCATTCAATTTAATCTCCCTTCGTCTTTATGTTTACATCATATGCCACCTTATACAAAAAATAAAGCCGTATTTATCGCAAAAAACGCCGTCATTTAAGGCACTTTTACGTTTTTCGCCAAAACCTGTCAATTTCAGAGTTGTTTTTTTCTGATATTGTGTCCTGTCGTGCGGAAAAACCGCAAAAAGATTTTCCGCGCACACATTCATCACTCATTGCGTAAACATACTGTGGTAAACATACTGCGGCGCAAAAGCTATTGCAAAATAAGCGCAATGGTGTTATACTGATAAAGTTTGAGGAAATTTGGAAAGAATGGGGGATTTTTATGATACAGAAAAGAGAAGATGTCAGAAACATCGCAATCATTGCCCATGTAGACCACGGCAAGACCACCCTTGTAGACGAGCTTTTGAAGCAGAGCGGCGTTTTCCGCGAAAATCAGGAGGTCGCCGAGCGCGTCATGGACTCGAATGATATCGAGCGTGAACGCGGCATTACAATTTTGTCAAAAAACACGGCTGTTGTATATAAAAACACCAAAATCAACATTATCGATACACCGGGGCACGCCGATTTTGGCGGCGAGGTGGAGCGCGTCCTGAAAATGGTAAACGGCGTTATCCTTGTCGTTGACGCCTTTGAGGGCGCAATGCCGCAGACCAAATTCGTGCTGAAAAAGGCTTTGGAGCTTAAGCTCCCGGTCATCGTGTGCATCAATAAGATAGACCGCCCCGAGGCGCGCGCCTCCGAGGTTGTCGATGAGGTGCTTGAGCTGTTTTTGGAGCTTGACGCGGACGACTCACAGCTTGACTGTCCTTTCGTGTTTGCTTCCGCAAAATCGGGCATTGCCTCCCTCGACGAAAACAGCGAGGGCACGGATATGACGCCGCTTTTTGAAACAATTCTCGACTACATCCCAGCGCCCGAGGGCGACCCGGAGGCGGGAACGCAGGTGTTGATAAGCACCATTGACTATAATGAATATGTAGGGCGAATCGGCGTGGGTAAGGTTGACAACGGTACAATCAAGGTCAATCAGGAGGTTGTTATCTGCAACCACCACGAACCGGATAAGCAGAAAAAGGTAAAGGTCAGCAAGCTCTACGAATTTGACGGTCTTGAAAAGGTAGAGGTAAAGGAAGCGGGCATCGGCTCCATCGTAGCCATCTCGGGCATTGCCGATATCCATATCGGAGACACGCTCTGCGCTGTTGACAACGTGGTGCCTATTCCGTTCCAGAAAATCAGCGAGCCGACGATTGCCATGCAGTTTATGGTAAACGACTCTCCGCTTGCGGGACAGGAAGGAAAATATGTCACGAGCCGCCATTTAAGGGACAGGCTTTTCAGAGAGCTTAACACTGATGTTTCCCTGCGCGTTGAGGAAACGGACAGCCCCGATGCCTTTAAGGTTTCAGGGCGCGGCGAGCTGCATCTTTCGGTGCTTATTGAGAACATGCGCCGCGAGGGCTACGAATTTGCCGTAAGCAAGGCGGAGGTGCTCTACAAAACCGATGAAAACGGCAAAAGGCTTGAGCCTATGGAGCTTGCGTATGTTGATGTCCCGGAGGAGTTTTCCGGAAGCGTGATTGAAAAGCTCAGCCAAAGGAAGGGCGAGCTTCAGAACATGGGCAAGGCAGGCGGCGGCTATTCAAGGCTTGAGTTTTCCATTCCCTCGCGCGGGCTTATCGGCTACCGCGGCGAATTTATGACCGACACAAAGGGCAACGGCATCATCAACACCATATTTGACGGCTACGGCCCGTACAGAGGTGATATCCAGTATCGCAAGCAAGGCTCCCTGATTGCCTTTGAGGCAGGCGAAGCGATTACCTACGGTCTGTTCAACGCTCAGGAGCGCGGCATCCTCTTTATTGAGCCGGGCGAAAAGGTTTACTCGGGAATGGTGGTCGGTCAAAACGGCAGAGGCGAGGACATTGAGCTGAATGTCTGCAAGAAGAAGCAGCTTACCAACACGCGCTCCTCAAGCGCCGATGAAGCGCTGCGCCTGACGCCTCCAAAGATTTTAAGCCTTGAGCAGGCGCTTGACTTTATAGACACGGACGAGCTTTTGGAGGTAACTCCGAAAAATCTGCGCATAAGGAAAAAAATATTAGACCCGACCTTGAGGAAAAGGGCTTCATTTAAAAAATAACCGGAATAAAAAAAGTACAGACTTAAAATCAAATTTAAGTCTGTACTTTTTTATTATTATAAATCATCATGGTATTCAGAAAGGCAGCCGTCCTGAATTTTTACAATCCTCTTTGCGGTCTTTGCCACCTTAAGGTCATGTGTAATCATCACAATCGTATTTCCCAGCTCATTCAACTGACCGAACAGCTTCAAAACATCCTTGCCGCTTGCGCTGTCCAACGCTCCGGTCGGCTCGTCGGCAAGCAGGATTGCGGGCTGCGAGGACAGCGCGCGCGCGATGGACACACGCTGCTTCTGACCTCCGGAAAGCTCGTTTGGCTTGTGGTCAAGCCTGTGGTCAATGCCCAAAAGCCGCACGATATCCTTGCATTGCTTTTTTGCCTCGACATGCCCCATACCCCTGATAAGCAGAGGCATGATAATATTCTGCATTACGTTATAGGTGGGGATAAGCTGATAATTTTGGAAAATAAAGCCTATCTCCTTGTTGCGCACCTCAGTCATCTCTTTCTCGGGTGTTTCATGAATGGGCCGCCCGTTAAGGTAATACTCGCCTGAATCCAGCAGATCCATACAGCCGATAATGTTCATCAGCGTTGTTTTACCTGAACCCGACGGTCCGAGGATTGCCACATATTCGCCCTTTTCCACGGTAAAGTTGACATTTTTTAAAACCGGTACCATATCATCGCCAAGCTTATAACCTTTGTTGACATTTTTAATTTCTATAATATTCACGACCAAATGCCTCCATTCCGCCCTATTGGACAATCCATATTTTCATCACTCCATCGTCGCCCTGCATCAGCATTGCGATGGTATTTCCGGTGGAAAGCCGCACAAATGTGGTAGTCGTGCCAAGCTTTGTGATAACGTCCGTTCCAACGGGTATTTGAAGCTCCCCTGTTTCTTCCGTTGCCGTGTATGTGGAATTTTCCTCATTCTTCTCGGCAACGAGATATGTAATATTGTTCCCAAGGACGGACGTAAGCTGTGCATACACGATGGACTGCCCGGACTCTAAAACCACTGTGTCGACCGTGTCCGTGGCGCTGCTGTCTGACGATGCCTTTACCGCCAGAAGATAGTATGCCGCGCCTCCCGCGACTGCCGCTATCAGCAAAACAACGATAATTATTGTTATTATTTTACGCTTATTCATTTTCATACCCTTGTTCCTTTCCTGCCCCTCTTAATCCTGATTCAACGCCTCTATCGGTATGAGTGAGGACGCCTTATACGCAGGATAAAAGCCGAAGATAGTTCCCGTAAGCACACCGAACGCAAGCGACAACGCCGCTCCCGACGTGGAAAGCACCACCGTTACGGAGAAGTTCTCAATAACCGGCGTAATCGCAAGGGCAGCCATAACGCCCAGCACGGAGCCGATAAGGCTCATAAAGCACGCCTCAAACAGAAATTCCAGCAGAATATCCTTTTTGGAGCATCCAAGCGCCTTTAAAATACCAATCTCGTTTGTGCGCTCCTTCACGGACACAAACAGCACGTTCATAATTCCGATACCGCCTACGACAAATACGATTGCAGCCATGGAATAGAGCAAAAGCTGCAGGGTCTGGTTTGAGCTTGACGCCGCTTCCATCTTCGTACCCGCGTCAGAAATCGTAAACTCCGCATTCGGATAGCTGTCCGCAAGCACCGTTTCAACGTTTTCAATCACAGTGTCAACATTATTCACATCCTCCGCAATAACCGTGATTGTCGGGCTTATGCTGCTGCCGGTGATGTATTTTATGCCCGTTTCGTAGGGAATGAAGATGGTCGTGTCCGGGCTGATGCCTGACGCAACGCTTCCCATCTCGTCAAGCACGCCGCTCACCACATAGGGTCTTGAGTCGATATATACAACATCTCCGTATGCGGAGTAGGCGCTGTCAAAAATCTCCTTTGCGGCAGTATAGCCGAGCACGCAGTATTTCTCTTTGTTTTCGTCATTATCGTCCGTCAGGAAGTCGCCTATGAGCATTGTCATATTGCTGATCGTGGCATAATTGCTTTTAACTCCGGCAATCGTGTAGGAGGTCGCCTCATCAAGCTCCCCTCCTTCCGTGTCGCAGGTGGTCGTGTAGGAAATGGTCGTGTCGGAAAGACCCGGCACAAATACCTCCAAATCCTCCATGTCGTCGACGGAAAGCACTATATTTTCCTGGCTCTAATACACAGCT
>JAJQDE010000017.1:17916-20602 GCA_021202335.1 Lachnospiraceae bacterium | reverse complement strand
CAGGAAACTAATTATTACAAAAATCCGGTCGCGCAAGTTTATTTTCTTTTCTGATTTTCGCTTCTCCATAGTTCATATGGTCCTCGTATTATTTATTTTGTCATTTAAATTCCATATAAATTTTCATATGCCTATAGCCATCTGTATTACTGCATATTCTTTACTTTCTCCACATATGGAAGCATTCCTACCACCACAATAAGCGGCGATACAGCCATCACCGGCTGTACATATCGCATCAGACCATTTACGGGACTTATAAAGCATATACATATTGTCAGCGCAGGCGCTGCATAAAGCAACATATGTTTCCACTCTCTTTTCCTGAGAAGAGCGCCTGCAAATAAAACGCCAAGCCACATATATGAAGCAGGATTAGACACAAAAGAAAATATAGGTATCGTATTCCACGCATATATAGCATCAGATGCAGTCTCCCTGACCTCATCGGAAAATACATACTCGGAATAAACCACATCCTTATCTGACTCCGACAATGATCCTTTATTATAGAGCGAGTATCTGGACATCCCTTCATAAAAGTAAAACGGATCGAAATATCCATACATTTCATTTAATGCCGCTTCAACAATCACTCTGGGGTGCTTAAAAAATTTATTTACAATAAATCCAGCCATCATTTTGGCATCATCCGCTGTTATATCACGTCTCAATCTGTGAGCTCTCGCATCCGATTGTTCAGGATTGTAACGTTCCGCTATGGTATCAAAAGTCATCAATCCATCTATCCACTCCTTTTCATCATCCGAAAGCTCATCCGGGTATTTGGTTACATATGCCGCCACCATCTGCAGCGGAAATGCCCAACTATCAGGCGGACCGCTCCATGCCGAATCCATCGCTTTCTCCAAAAACGAATTTATACACATGGTACAGCACAGAACCACTGCAAAAACTATACATAAAATCCGTTTCTTATCTGTTCTTATAACTGCGGCACATATCAATACCGGCAATGCTATATAAATGCCTTCCTTGCGCAAAAGCCCAATCAGCAATCCTGACACTGCCATCCAAAGAACCGTATAACGCTGTGCATCTTTCATGCTGAATCTGACTCACTCCAGTACAAACCACGCATACACTATAAAGTACAGCGTATCTTTTATGACAGCCTGCATACCCGCCCACCATACGGGCGATATTGCATAAAATAAAAGAGTTACTAAGCCCAACGCGTCAGATTCTGTCTTCTTGAATATATAATTGCATATATTTCCGAAAACAACAGCTCCTAACACGCTTTGAAAAGCGACATAAAACACGCAGCCTAAAGTTGAGCCGCCAATCACATACCCAGCCTTATATATGCCTCCCATAATCAGTGTCGACATTATCGGATGCTGTGTACTATACGATGACAGACCAAAAAATTGATTTAACTCATATCTGCCATCATGCGGCACGCTTCCGGGAAAATACGGTAGTGCTAAAACAGTCCAGCATATAAGCAGCGACACTATACTCACAATAAGGAAGTGCTTTGAAATAAACTCTGGCACCTCTCCGTTCCTATTCGTTTTTAATTTCAATACATCAAGCTTTTCATAGAAAATTTTTACCAAACCATAAAATATACCCCAAAATCCGACAAATACAATCAAAGCAATAAAGGCTTGCTCTCCACTCCCGACTATAAATGCCAAATCCCCCGTCGCAGCAAGGCTCATGCCAACCAACAGGAAAAATGAAAATATTGCAGAAACGACAGCCGCCGAAAGCATAAATGGATGTTCTTCGCTGAAAAATTCTTTTTTAAACAGCCACACTGCAAACACACCTGCAAGCACATGGGCAGGCTCCACATTTTCAAGCTCTCCGCAGAAAAGCCTTATAAACGCCATAATTCCCTGCCCGCTTCCGGCCGAATCTGCCAAAGCAGGGTCAACAGCCAGCGCAATCAAAGCAGCTATGGCAAGAGCTGCTTTAGCAAAATTGCGCAACGCAACAAATCCTAGCGGCTTATACCCCCCCCCTATATTTTTAAAGTTCACGTTCACCATCATTTGCTCCTTTACAGCGTTTTCTCTCTTTCCAAACCAATACCGCCAGCATCGCAATTCCTATTGCCGTAAACACACATCCCGGCAAATATCCCGGTGCTGAATATTTCATATATATTTCATGCTCTCCCGCAGTCAGTTCTATTCCCATAAATATCCCTGCAGTTTTCTTAATTTCCGTTTTTTCACCGTCCACATAAGCCGTCCAGCCTTCTTCATAGGGAATGGTCAAAAACATCTCTGAATCCTCAGAAGCGGAATATGTGCCTTCTATTACATTTCCATTTACATTCAGTCGGCTTTCCTGTCCGTTCCTCAAAGATGCGATACACTCTTCAAACGCATCCGTATCCAGCTGCGCCACATAAAGTGTATGGCTTGCCTTGTCGTCATTCAAATGCTTTATTTCTACGGTAATCTGTTCGCCTGCGGCATATTCCCCCAAGTAAATGCTGTTTATCAAAAACCTTTTACAAATGCTTTGGACATATTCACCATTGACGTACAGCTCACAATTATCCGCATAGTAATTTCCATGGACATCCGTTCCATCCGCGTACAGATACACTGGTCCATCGCTAGATGCCTTAAACTCCCATGCTTCTAGTGGGGGGGGGGGGGGGGGGGGCGGGGGGGGGGGGGGGGGGGGGGGGGGGGGGGGG
>JAJQDE010000017.1:15463-17906 GCA_021202335.1 Lachnospiraceae bacterium | reverse complement strand
CCCCCCTCTATTTTTTTTCAACACTAACTCGCCATAGGCCCTTGGCCTTAGGCTCGTTGGCTCGGAGATGGGTATAATAGACATTCTATACCCCCCCCCCGTATCTTCAGCAAGGATTCCGTCCAAGAAGCTGTAAATATGCGTATCCGTGCCCGTAAGCGTTTTGATAAAAAGCTCCTGATTCCTATACGGATTATCCGTATAATCAATTTCTTCTTCCGCGCCGGTTTTAATACCAAAGCCAAGAGGCAGCGCGTACCGGTTTGCATAAACTTTATATGTATCATCGGCAAGCTTTGCCTGCGTAGGATATTCTTCATATCCGTAGCTTTCGGAATCCATGATTGCATAACGCACAGATAACAGTGAATCCATTACCGTCATGGGCGAGTTCCAATATGTTTCAGTGCGAAATACCGTTTCTGAAACCCAATCCGAATATCCCATCTTCGACAAAAACACATCCACTTCCTCATCATAAGCTGAACTGTAATGCTCAATACTGTTATATCCAAAAAGCAAGGACTCGCACGACGCTATACTGCGACCGACGGCACTCAGATACGAATATGTTTTCTCCAAGCGGTAAAAATCATCTTCTCCCTCACCAAGCTCATCCAGGACATTTTCCATCGCGCCGGTATATGAGGCATAAAATTTGTTTGAATCACTGTACTCCCCAAAAGCAAGCCTTGTGTTATATGACAGCTCGCATATCAGCAGCACAAGCGCAATAAGTCCCACGCTTCCCTTCAGGATTTTATTTTTCAGCCGCGTATGCAGTATGCCTTCATGCGGCTCTAAGCTGAAAAAGAGGCTAATAAGCATACCATATAAAATCACAAGTACAATATTTGCGGCAGGAAGCTCTTCCCTGAACGCTAAATACAATCCGGCAAAGCCGACAAATAACAGCGATCCGATTACCGCCTTTTGCGATATCCCATTTACCCGCATCTTGGCAAAGGCATCTGCCGCCAGCATCATACATAGAAAAACAAACAAAAACGAAAAACGGAAATAATATGATGTACTGCGCACATATGCGGTCCATGCAAGCTCCACATCCCGCAGGCAAAAGCTTGCGACCATCAGCAGGAGAAATAGTCCCGCCAGCATCCGCTTCGCGGTTTCATTCCTTGAGTCAAAGAAATAATAAACCACGCAGAACACAAGAAGGGCGCCGCAATAAATTACCGGGGCATCCTGGCTGTTCCCTGCCGCCGATATATCCAGCCCGCTGAAAAAATGCAGGAAGCTTAAGTTCACCGCCCCTGTAAATCCGGAAAAATTATGCGTAGCCTTACCGTTCACCAAAGACAGCAGTGCCGGGAGGAGCAAGACCATACTGGTCATCACGCCTCCTGCCATCGCGGCAATATACCGAAAACAGGCACTTAAGGTATTCTTAAATTGCTTAAAGATTTCAAAATCGCAATAAATGCAATATTCATACGCAAAAAGGAAAACCGAAAACAGGCATACCATATATCCCGTGTACCAGTTGCTGATGATTGCCAAGGCAACAGAAAACCACAGCAGCGCCTGCTTTTTCTCACAAACAAGCTTCCATACACCTAACGCCGCTATAGGAAGCATAATCACACCGTCAAGCCACATGATATTCCTGCAATACAGAACATTGTATTCCATCAGCGCATACGATGTTGAAAATAAAACAGCGGGGAAAAAAGCTGTGCCGAAACGCTTTTCAAGATAATAATAGCTTGTAAACCCGCAAAGCCCGACCTTGACTGCAATCATTATTGACATAAAGGCCGGAATCTGTGTTTTCTTAAAAAATAACAGCAGCAGGTTCAAAGGGCTTGACGAATAAAAAGCAATTATGCCCGGCATCCGCCCGCCCAGCGATTTTCCGGACGAATACTGCAGGCTTGCATTTCCATGAAGGATATCCCAAATATATCCGAAATAATCCTTATCCTGGATTCTCGCATCCCAGATCAGCACTGTCTTATCGCCAAACGGCGTAATCCCTAAATATATCATCACTCCTGCTATCACAGCCGCCGGCAGCATAAACGCCGCTATATAACGCATCCACCCTGCTTTTTTTAATTTCCCTTTCACCCGTGCTATCATCTGCTTCTCCTAACCTTAATCCTATTAATAATTTTCACTATCCTTTGCGGAATATATAGGATAATCGCGCCCAGTCTGTAGCTGTATGTGCCCCTTATCTGTGCCGCAAGCGCCTCTCTCTCCCTCTTTGCCGCAAGAAGCGCCTCTGCTGACCGCGCCGCAAACTCTTCCTCAAGCTTCTTCTTTTCTTTACGCTCCTGCTCTAAGCTCTCGCTTAATTTTGCTTTCTCCTCAACGGTCAATTTAAGCTTCGCGTTTATCTCCGATTTCTCTTCATATGCCTGCTTCAGCTTCGCGTTTATCTCTGATTTCTCTTCATATGCTGTTTTAAGCTTCGCGT
>JAJQDE010000017.1:0-15363 GCA_021202335.1 Lachnospiraceae bacterium | reverse complement strand
TCTCTTCATATGCTGTTTTCAGCTTCGCGTTTATCTCTGATTTCTCTTCATATGCCTGCTTCAGTTTCTCACTTATCTCAAATTTGTCTTTACTATCCTTGCGCAGCCTTTCATAATCCACCACGTAAAGTTTAAAAATCATTCTCTCATACTGCGAAAGCACTAAATATTTCTCTCTTTCATCGTCCTGAAGATTTTCGTATATATCCCTCGCATTCGTAATTCTGCGTCTTATAATTTCTAAAGCAGAAGTTTTGCATTTCTCCAAAAGCCTTATTTTCTCTATAAAGCCGCACATCTCCAAATAACTTCTGAAATGCCCATACGCATCGCCAAAGGATTGCTTAGAGGTCATAACCGAACCGCTTCTGTATCTCCTGTGAAAAAGCTTTCTTTTAAGATGGCTTGCGCGCTTTGCCGACAGCATCGTTTTAAACGTAAAGAACTCGTCCTCATGCAAAATACCTTCAATAAACCAAAGGTCTGCGCTTATGAAAAATTCCCTGTTTATAAATTGGATTCCCACATTTACGCGGTACTCCTCATTGTCCAAAAAGCTCTTGAACAGAAGCTGCCCCTCGTAAACACCGCCGTAATCTCCTTTTCTTTCATAATATTCCCTTTTTTCTTCACAGATTTCCCTGCAGTCCTCTGAATCGGCAAAGCAGTCCGCGTCAAAATACAGAACATCCAACGCCTTTTTTTCAGACATATCCCAAAGCTGGCGCAGGGCATCCTTTTCAATCAGATCGTCACTATCAATAAAATAAAGGTATTTACCATGTGCAAACCGCACACCTCGATTTCTTACTGAAGACAGACCGCTGTTGTCCTGCGAGTATACGCTCACTCGGCTGTCTCTCTTGGCGTATTCATTTAAAATTTCCGGCGATTCATCCTTCGAGCCGTCATTAATGCAGATAATCTCAATATCCTGCAATGTCTGCCCAACGATACTGTCCAAACACGCCCTCAGATACGGGGCGGTATTATATACCGGTATAATCACGGATACCTTTATCAACTTACACTCCTCCTCCCGGTCAAACTAAGCCCCGGCGCTTCTCAATAAAATACCGCACGGACTGTTTTACGCCATGCTCCCTGATATATAATACCCCCTCCCCCGTATTCCTCTTGGGATAAACAAAACCGCGGCTCCAAGCCTATAGCTTAACGTACTCCTTACTTCCTTCTTAGCTGCCTCCGCAACCCTTTCTATTTCCTGACGTGCCTTAATCAGCTCAGTTTCAAGGCTTGCCCGCATTTCCGATTTTTCCCTGTATGTCTGCTGAAGCTTCGCGTTTATCTCTGACTTTTCCCTGTATGTCCGCTGAAGCTTCGCGTTTATCTCCGATTTTTCCCTGTATTTCTGCTGAAGCTTCGCGTTTATCTCCAGCCTCTCATCATATATCTCATCCAGCTTACGCAGTGTGTCCTCATATCCCCACGCCCGCGCAAGCAAATCAAAGCTATATGACATTTGCTCAGGGCGGACGTTATCTTTCCACTTATCAACACATTCCTTGAGCAAATGCTGTTTAATTATCTCCAAAATATCCGAATATTCCCCGTATTTCCCCTGCGCCCTCACAAAGCGCTCCAGCGCCTCATACACGCCTTTCTCCGTGAGGTAGGCTTTAAATTTTTCATCCGAAAAGTACCTGCCGCCCGTGACGCCTATTCCGAAATTATAATTGTACAGAGGTTCTGCAATTCCAAAATAGGTTTTTGAAAAGTATGCTATTATAAAAAAAGCATACAAATCTTCCGCCATCGAGAAACAACCATCTTCAACACAAGAAAAAGCCCTTCTGCAAAGCTCACCCTCGTAAATTTTATTCCATAAAATAAAGCAGAATTTCCTTCCTTTACCCCATACTTTACGGATAAGATTGTCCTCTTGTATATACTCCTCATATGGCGCAACGAACTTTTGTTTCCCTTGGATTTTATTTTCCGGAGCATTAGTCCTGTTAATGATATTCGTCCCAAACTGCAAAATATCCGTGCCGCTTTCCCTGATTGCCCGATAAGCCGTTTCACAGGCATATGGCATCAAAGAATCATCCCCGTCGACAAACATGATATATTCGCCATGTGAGGCAAGCACCGCGTTTTTCCTCATCTGCGACGCGCTCAGGTTTTTATCATGGAAAAGCGGGACAATCCTTGGATCACTTTTTGCATACTCCCTTAAAATATCCGCCGAGCCATCCGTAGAGCAGTCCTCCGCGCAGATAATTTCAATATCCTCCAGCGTCTGTCCTGTCACGCTTTCCAAGCATTGCGGCAGATATTTCTCCACGTTGCATACAGGTATGATTACGGATACCTTAACCATAAATCAATCCTCCATTACCCTGCCATATTCTCATACTGCCCATATTCATTCTTATCGTAGAAATATTCCGCCGGCTTCCCTTTTATCCCAAGCTCAGCAAACCATTCTCCGCAAAGAGCGTCATGCAGCTCCTGCTTTTTTTCTCCTTCGATTGTATTGTAATTCCACAGGGAAAAATGCAGGGCATAGTTTACATAATCCTGCTCTAGCAGCCAATACATATCCCTGCTCTCCAAAAACTCCTTTAACGCGATAAGCGCTTTGTAAAAGCAATTCCATGACTTTTCACGCGTGTTGGAGAGCGAAGCCAAATTGCCCCTGCGCTGATGCGCAAGTGTTTCATCCAATATTTCTATCCTCTGTGCAGACACTATCGCGCTGAACACAAAAAGCATATCGTTAGATGTGCGTATCTCCTGAAAGCGCAGATTGTTTTCCTCCACAAAGCTGCGCAAAAAAAGCTTGTCCCACGCCCAGCCGACAAAAATCTTAAATACATTCCCCGTAAAGGTATGAAAATCCATCGGACGGTACGGAGGAAGCTCCTTATCGCGCAGGGTCCATCTGATAGTTTCAAACCTGTTCTCCTCTTCATAATACCTGTCTGCGCGGAACACTATAATCTGCGCCTTAGTTTCCTCCGCTTTATTGTATGCTTTTTCAATCATATCATACTCAAAAAAATCATCCGAATCCAAAAACGACAGATACTCGCCCGTTGCCTGCGCAAGCCCTCTGTTCCTTGCCGCGCCGGCGCCTGCGTTTGCCTGCGACAGCACGCGTACCCTACTGTCCGCCGCTTCGTATTCCTTCAGTATTTCAAGAGAGGCATCGCCGGATCCGTCGTCCACGCATATGATTTCTATCTCCTTAAGCGTCTGCCCTACAATGCTGTCCAAACATTCCCGCAAATGCTCTGCGGAATTATATACCGGTACAATCACAGATATTTTAGGCGTCATCTCAATTTACTCCTTATCCTTATTATCAAGCGTCTTATCTTCCTCGGGATATATGTCATAAACATACCAAGCCTGTATGAATATGATTTCTTTATATGCTCCAGCTCCTCGTTCAAACGATCCGCCTTCGCCACCGCCGTGCCTGACGGGTGCGTCGCAATCTTTTTCTCGTAAAACCCGTCCGGATTTTTAATTAATGACTGAATCTTATCCCATTCCAACACGGTAAACTCTTTTTCGTCTATCTCGTTTGTTTCAATCCCCCGCTTAAATTCCGCGGCAATCCTGCGCGAATACTCCTTCCTGCACTTCGGGGCAATCCTGCGCAGTGTATTTATGTAATTGTGATATTTCTTCAGCCAATATACGGAACGGAAACGCTCCCAAACCTCCCTGTCGCGCACAAGGAGCCGCCTGATATGGTCGTACTCCACATTCATGCAGTAGACCTTTTGAGGACTGCTGACGGACGAATTAGGGTTATCCCGCCTGTTCCTGTAATATGGCGTATCCAAAATCATCGCCCTCTTGCCGTAAGCAAACGTCTGGAACCAAAAGCCGTTATCCTGAAAGGATGCCCCGGGGGTTTCGTTATGCCTTATGTGATTCTCCTCCAAAAAACTGCGCCGGTAAATGCCACACCATGTGTTCATCGCAAAGCTTATCGCCTGCGGCGTTACGCTCGGATCAAATACCGTGTTGTAATCCTCCGGATTTTTTGATAAATGTATATACATTAATTCCATATCTTCATTTTTGTTGCGCGTAAACCTGTAAAAATCCGCCTTAACAAAATCAAGGTCATACTGCTTTGCCTTTTCATACAAGTCCTCAAACATATTAAGCGCAATATAATCATCCGGCTCAACAATGCCAACATACTCTCCTGTTGCCCTGTCCAATCCCAAATTCATTCCTGAGCCGTATCCGCCGTTTTCCCTGTCAATTACTGTAATGCGTTCATCTTTCCCCGCGTATTCATTCAGAATTTCCAATGAATTGTCCGTCGAGCCGTCGTTTATACATATAATCTCTATATCCTCAAGTGTCTGGCGCACAACGCTCTCCATGCACTCCCGCAGATACGGCTCCACGTTGTAGGTAGGGATAATAACCGATACCTTGTACGTTTTTACATTTGTTTCCATAATCTCCAATTTACCCTTTCTCTTCTTATAATTTCCATAACTCGTTTTGGCACCCAAAGTATTGCCGAACCTATCCGCAGCGACAGTGATTTATCTACATTTCCAAGTTCCAAAGCTCTGTTGCGGAATTTAACCATGTTCCGGCATACATACTCCTCATAATCGCTCCCCATAATCTCGCGTATTCTGTCATGGTACTCATTATTCCTGTAATAGCCCTGATCCCTGCCATCCATTCCAAACTCCGGATAACATTTTTCCTTCAGTAATAAAAAAACTTTTTTATACGAACCACCTGTCAGAGTATCTAAATTCCAAAGTGAGAAAAAAGCCGCCCAATTCAGGAACCCCCTTTCCACTTCACTATAAATCCCCATGTCCTCCAACTCCTGCTTGAGCGCTTTCATTGCCACATAAAAGCAATCCCACGACTTTTCCCTCGTAGCGGAAAGCGAGTCTTTACAGGTGACTCTGTGATATGCCAATACCCTGTCCAGCGCATAAATCCGCTTTGCTTTCACAAGGCTTGAATATACAAAACACAAATCATTCGACGTGCGTATTTCCTGAAAGCACAGCCTGTTTCTAACAACAAAGCTCCGCCTGTAAAGCTTATCCCATGCCCAGCCGACCGCAAATGTAAATATGCAGTCAGGCATATCCTTATAGCAAAACGGATTGTTGGGCGGCAGCTCCTCCTTTCGTATCGTGTGGCGCGAGGGAATGTACTTTTTTGTATTAGAGTCGTATTCCTCCGAGCGGAAAATAACTATCTCCGCTTCATTTTTTTCCGCGCTTCCATATGCCGCCTTAAGCATGCCTTTGTGAAAAAAATCGTCCGCGTCCAAAAATATTACATATCTCCCGGAAGCTTCCTTAAAACCTCTGTTCCTTGCCGCACCGGCTCCCTTGTTTTCCTGACTTACAATTTTTATCCGTTTATCCCGAGCGGCATAGATTTCAAGTATCTCACCAGTGCCATCTGTCGATCCGTCGTCCACGCATATAATCTCTATGTCCCGCAGCGTTTGAGCGCGCACACTGTCAAGGCATCGTGAAAGATACTCTTCGGCGTTGTATGCCGCAATTATCACAGATACCTTTATGCTTTCTCCCATATATCTCTCCCGTCGCAACGCGCAAAAAAAGCAGGAAAACACCGACACTTTACATATGCCTGGTTTCCCTGCCTGTTATATTTATTTGAATTTATGGGTGCATTAAAAAACGCAACTAAACTACTGCTTGTCAGTTTAAGCATTACCCTTAGTCTTATCATCTAAAGCCACCCCCTGTCCTAATTATTTTCTAAGTTTTTATAAAACTTTCATTTTATTTTATCAAACCTCAAAAGCAATTGCAACCGAAAACAAGCAGAATTGTCCTTATCTCAGAATTTTCCTTATCACTGATTCATAAAGTCCACATAATGCTCCAGCACTTCCTTGGGCTCCCCGATTTCCTTCATCTCACCATCGTGCAGCCACATCACTCTGTCGCAAAGCTCTTTCAATGTATCGATGCTGTGCGACACAATGATTACTGTACGGCTTTTATCATTAATCAGCTCTTTCATTTTATTCAGGCTCTTCTTTTTGAAGCGTTCATCTCCAACACTCAACACCTCGTCCACCAGCATAATATCCGTTTCAAGCATGGCTGTGATGGCAAAAGCAAGTTTAGAGTGCATACCGCTGGAATAAGTTCTTACAGGTCTGTCTATAAATTCGCCGATTTCCGCAAAATCTATGATTTCCTGCATTTTTTCCTGAATCTGTTTTTCGCTGAAGCCAAGAAGCATTCCGGAAAGTGAAATATTATCCCTTCCCGTAAGGTTATCCTTGAAGCCGACTCCCAATGCCATAAGTGAAACTGTATGCCCTTTTAAGTCAATACTCCCGCTATTTGGAGAAAAAACACCCGCAATTGCGCGAAGCAGCGTGGATTTTCCACTGCCATTTTTCCCTATTATTCCAAGTATTCCGCCCTTCTCCACGGTAAACGATACATCCCTGACTGCTTCAAACACATCTTCCTGCGTATGCTTTTTAAAAAGATTATGCTGCACAGTGACATTCTTCATAATTCTGTAATTAATACATACGTTTTTTGCCTCTATCGCTATTTCATTATTTCCCATTGCCCTTAAATCACCTTCACATACGCGTTTTCATTACGATAAACAGTATATACACCTATCGCAGCCAGCACCACTGACGCCATCCCCCATGTAAGCAGCAAATCTAATTGCGGTCCCTTGCAGTACAGTAGCGCATTTCGCATCGAAGCTATAAAATAAGCTACCGGATTAAACTGTTCAAGGAGCTCCCCAAACGGCTCCGGAATGCGTTTTCCAACAGAATAAAAGGTTCCCGTAAAATACATAAGCATACTTAAGACAATTCCTATGATGTATGACAAATCGTTGACATACACGCCAAAGTGCATTAATATACTTCCCAATCCAAATGTAAACAAGAAGAAAACAATCATAATAGGAATAATATACAATACTTTAAAGGAAAGCGGAACTCTGTATATAAGCATCATAACAACCACAATCCCAAAGGACACAAGCATTTTAAAGCCATTGACAAGCATCCTCGCAAAGTACAATATAAACTTCGGTAAATACACCCTTGAGATTATGCTTTTGTTGTTCCTCACGATATTGACGCTTACATTCAATCCCCTTGAAAAGAAAGACCACATTGCCAGCCCCGAGAATATGAATATCGGGAAATATTCTTCCGAGGCATTAAACACCACGCCAAAAATCAGCGTATAAATCAGCATCATGCAAAACGGCTCTATCAGCCACCAAAGCCAATCCAAATACGCGTTTGCGACCTCCGAGCGCAAATCTGATTTAGCTGACCTTATTGCATATTTAAAGTATTTTTTTAAATCGTTTGCAAAACGCTTCAAATACATAGAAAGCTTATCAACAGTCACATCTTCCTCTACAATAAGCGCGCTGCAAAGCGCGACAAAAAACGCGAACACGCATCCTATAAGCATAAGCTCCAGCTTGTGTGAAACAGTTATGCGCAAAATTCCATTTCCCCTGATGTTCCTCACCCACAAAAGCACATACATTAATATATCCGTCACGCCTCCGTCCACAATGAAATAAACAAATTTCTTTGCAGACGACATTTTCCCATGGCAGAAATAATTATGAAGAAACAACGCAAATATAGGCGGAACAAGCAGCATTGCGCAATTTAACAACAGCTCCATTTTTATCTTCATCTCCTCACTGCGATTCAGAGCCTTTCCTTCCAACTTTCAAGCGTCATAAGGCAAATTCCTTCCGTACTGTACCCCCTTTGCACCCCTTTATATTTGCAAAGCGCCAAGAGCATAATAACACTTGTAGTAAAAATATATTTAACCGAAGCCGCCAGCTTTGCAGCCGTCCCATGAACCGGCTGCGCTTTGGCGGCATCCATTACCTTACGGTGATATTTTTCTCCGTCAAGAGATTCAAGCCATTTATACCCCCGCATGAAATCCCTTATTCCCATAAGGAACATTTTCTCCTGCGTATATCGGTTATACCTGATTTCATGTGCGCATCTGCCGAGCATGAACCGAAATAATTTCCTCACCCCGTACTCCCGCCGATAATGGATTGCATTGACTATAAGCAGGTTCCTCGCTATATAATACTCAAGATAAGGGGCGTTTTTGTTGTCAAACGGCTCGTGCCACACACATATTCCATTCATTGATATCCGCTCTGACATATTCCGCAAATCATATTCTATATCGTCGAACCTTATAAACAAAGGCAGCGGCAGGTTATCATCCCGCACAACGCTCATCGGATAGCAGCAGAACCACCAGCCATTATATTCCGCACTCTCCTCCTGCTCATTCATAACACAATTCTCGCATAGGCGCATATCCAATCCGCCTTTCAGGACATTTATTTTCCCCATGTTCCATTGTGCCCCCGATTCCGCCTGCATATACGGCTTATCAAGCCGAATCATCGCGCCTCCTATAAAAGCGTCCGTATACTCTTCCTTCAGCAAAGACAATATCCTGTATGTTCGGACTATGGCATCCGGCTCAATCACCACATCATCATCCATAAGCAATGCGTGTGATATTTCAAATTTGCTGTTATTTTCATATATTTCTACAAGATCTCGGGTAAAGCCTCCCGCGCCCCCAAGATTTCTATTTTGGAAAATATGTATTTTATCCGATTGTAATTTATTTATATCCAGCGTCCTGCCATTGTCGGCTACAAACACCTCCAAATGTCCATAAAGCGGTGAAGCCTCGTTATTCAATATTTCCCGATTTAAAATTCTGAGATTTTTCTCGATGAATTCTTCTCTTTTATATGTGCAGATACAGATTCCTATTTTAATGTTACGTATTCTCTCCACAGAATGTCTTAAACAGTATACCCCTCCGTAAAAAACGCATCTGTCTGATAATCCTTTGATTTCAAATGTATAAATACCTTTTCCGTTTCCGCCGTCATAGCCAATTTCAAAAATATCCGGCGTATCTGTTTCAAAGATTTTTTCATTAATCACAGTTTCTTTTAGTTTTCCTGCCTGTATTTCCTTGCCGATTAAACGCACTTGCATTTTTCCGGACAGTTTTAATTTCAGGCAGATATTATCGACAATAGTGTATTTATTCCATTTTTCCATTGAAAATGAATTAAAATAGGTGTCAAACGAAATTCTCTCACCCTTTTCTAATTGTATTGCCTGAATTTCTTCTGTCGTCAATTTAAGATTTCTTTCCGTACGAAAATACAATTCATTTTCCACACATTTTCCGGCTTGTGGAAATAAAATCCGCTGCAGTTCCATTCTTAATTTACCTTCCCGCCATGTGCGTCCGCGATTGCTCTTTTCGTTATATCCCGTTCATATTTCCAATCATAATGATTCCTCTTTATTATACCAAACAGCCAATTTCTGAATACGATGTTAGCAAACAAATGTACATAATTTACTGCCTTGTCCAAAACAGAACCGTGTTCTTTCACAAATAAAAGCCTGTTGCGAATGTCATAATAATCTTTCCATCCGTATCTTCTCGGATATGCGGCAGCAGTCTGTTTTGTCTTATGGTTGAGCTTTGCGCCCGGCACAACCAAAAAACGGGATATTTCCCTTACCCTGAGAGAATACTCCGTATCGTCATGATAAATAAAATACTCTTCATGCGGCAGCCCAATCTGCCTTATAACTTGAGCAGATACTACCATACCGCAAAATGAAGCAATATCACATTCAAAAGTATCTTGAGCATATAAACGTTCCGGACAGTTTTTCATTAAGAAGCCTGCTTTTGAAAGCATTTTTCTGTGAAACACATCAATTTTATTGTCTGTCAAAACGCTTCCTGCGAATGCCTCATAACGAGGATTTATGCTCTTTGCCTTTAAAATTTTTTCCATATAATCCGTTTCAAGCATTGCATCATCGTCTATAATCAATACATATTCATCATTTAAGCCAAGCGCGTATTCCATGCCCTTGGCGAATCCGCCCGCGCCGCCTATATTCTTAGGGCACTGTACTATAAAATATTTCTCATTTTTCTTTGCAAGCCTGTCCAAAAACGCATCCGTTCCATCTGTCGACGCATTGTTTACAATCACAACATGGCTTGCGGGCAAGCTTTGGCTGTTTACTTTAGATACACATTCTTCCAGTAATTCTTTTCTGTTATATGTCACTATGACTACAGTATAAGTTGTATTCATTGTTATCCTTTTCATTGCGTATGCTCTTATTCAAAGATAATATACGATAGTCATTCTAGCACAAATTTATATTAATTGCTATAATAATTTTACGGTTTTACGGTTTTTGACAGTTTTTTACAAATTTCCTTTTACCTTATACGCCAGCGCATGCAGCGCTAACCCCGGCAGCAAACGGCATTGGCTGCGCAAAAGTCCCTCCTGCCTGAAAAAGGACAGCCTTGCAAGCTGCGCGTCTATGTCCTGCCGGGCATTTTGTTTTGTGATTCTGCTTTTCGTGATGCTCCCGCCTCTTACTCTGTACATGTAGAGAATATCATTGGTTATCGCAACCGTATCTGCCTTCTTTACCCAAAGGTGGCTTACGTATGTGTCCTCATGAATTACTCCTTCGGGAAAATATATCTGCTCCGCCCCGCTTCCAAATATACTTTTATGGTACAGCTTGTTCCAAACGACCGTTTCAAGCCTTTTGCGTTTGCCATGCCATTCCCTTAACATTTTTTCGGATGATATGCAATAGTCCTCTCCACGGTTTATGGGGCTCCATTCTCCCGTTTCGGACTTTTCATAAGCACAGACCGATATCTGCGCCCGGCGCTTTTTCATAATGGAGTAGAGTCTTTTTATAAAATTGCAGCTTACCATGTCGTCAGAATCTATAAAGGAAATATATTCTCCATTAGCGGTTTGCAGGCCTGCGTTTCTTGCGCCTGACGGTCCTTCGTGTTCCTGATGTATAACCCTTATGCGGTTGTCGTGCCGCGCATAGCGGTCGCATATCCTGCCGGAGCTGTCCGTCGAGCCGTCGTCTATCAGGATAATCTCAAGCTCGCGATAAGTCTGTGAGCAGATGGAATCCACGCACGCGCACAGATATTCCTGCACATTATAAACAGGCACGATTATGCTGATTAAATCCATCCCTCCACGACCTCCCCCATCCGCTCCCATGAGAATCGATATGCCTCTGCGGCAATGTTTTTTGCAAATTCAGGCTCTTTGTTTTCCTCAAAATACCTCACGATTGCGTCGGCAAGCGCTTTGTCGTCCCGCGGCGCAACGACGCAGCCTGTCCTGCCATCGGTCACTGCATCGGGCAGACCGCCCACACTTGTAACGACGACCGGCTTTCCAAAGCCGTACGCAATCTGGACGATGCCGCTCTGCGTGGCGCTCTCATAGGGAAGCGCGACCATATCGCATGCGGCAAAATATTTCTCCACTTCACGGTCGGGCGTGTAGCCGTCATTTATGAGTATTGCATCCTCAATCCCGGGAGCCGAAGCCGCCAGCTCATTTATCTGCGCCATATACGCGGACTTGTCCTCAGCGCTCGGAAATTCGCCGGCTATCAGAAGCTTTACGTTGTCCAGCCGTGCCTTTATCTCCGGCATGGCATGAATAAGGTGCTTTAAGCCCTTATACGGCCGCACAAATCCGAAAAAAAGCAGCACCTTTTCCTCGGAGGAAAGCCCGAGCTTTTTTCTTGCCTGCGCCTTTGTCAGATTTTGAAAGCAGAAAGCGTTGTATGAGGGGTGCGGCGTCACCTTACAGTCGGGGTGCGGCATAATCTGCTCAAGCTCCCGTGCCTCCTCATGCGCATGAACAATAAAGTGTCTGCCGTTTTTGAGCGCCATCCGCGTAAGCCGTTTGTCCAACGGAAATCTCTCGTGTGGAAATACATTGTGGCACACAAATGTCAAATTCTGCCGTCCCATGAATTTGGACAGCAGCCAATAACACGGCGCAAAATAAGGGTGCCACCACTGTATGATTACCATGTCCGGCTTTTTCCGCTTTATATATTTTGCCGTTTTAATGATATTAAACGGATTTGCGGTGTTTATCATAAATTTAGCCGCGTCTATTTTAAAGCTGTCGTTTTCGTAGTCGCGCTGCTCCTTTTTGAACAGAAGCTTTGGATATTGCATTTTGTAGGAAATCAGCTCCACCTCATGCTTTTTGGAAAGCTCTCTGTACATAAGCCCTGTATAATGCGATATCCCGCCCCGGTAAGGATAGACCGGACCGATTAATACTATTTTTTTCAACCTTATTCCCCCTTTAATCGGGCAGGGTTATTCATCTCTGCAAATAAAAGGGAGCAGTCCACCTACTCCCTTTTTCAAAGCTTTAATTCATACACCCGCTTGTACTGCTGTTTAAATTACATATTGGAAATCATTACAATTGAAAGATCGTATTCGTCAAGAAATTCATCAATATCCCTCTCGTTATCAATTTCCATAGCTGCCTCAAATACTCCAGTTTCCGGATTCAGAAATCCTGCCACCATCTCTCCTGTAATCCTGTTTTTCCTTATAATTGCCTTTTTGTTTAACACGTCGATTTTTTCACATACTGCTTTCTTTGCTCCTAACATTATTGTTCCCCTTTCAACCCTTCTTCTGTTTTCTCCTTATTGGCGATTTTATGAATTAAAGCTTTGCGCAGCGGCAAAACGCTCACCCGGCTGCGCTTTATATGACCGGCTCCACTGTATAGTCACTTTCTCCTTCCGTGTCAATACGCATGGAACGAAATCATCTCCGTCACCGACAGCCTTCATTTGTCCTCCCCTATCCATATGATACTCTTTCATACGACAAATTCAGCCACTTTATGTAAATAGTATCATACGGGATTTTATATTGCAATATTTAATCGCCGAAAAAATAATTTTTCTTTTAACCTTTTATGTCAACCGCCTTTGGCGATACTGTATAATCATGTTTTAAATTTATGTACAATTACGCATTTTATATGCTATAATGAACGCAGTGCCTGCGTTCATCAGCAAGTTTCTGCGAAACTTGCGGTATGCGCAAAGGACAGCGCAGTAAGTATGATATAATGTACGCGAAAACAATGAGCCGTGCCAAAGACGATGAAAAGACAGACGCTCGTGCTTGCACGGTAGCGGCTGGCTTTTTAGCGGATTTGATAGGGCGAAGCCCGCGAATAGAATGACGCACGGCGGAATATAAGATATAATGAACGCAAAAGAAAAACAAGCGACACGAAGCGGATTGGAAAGAATGGGGGATTGATTATGTATTATTTATCAACACAGTCCTTAAAGCCGGGAATGGTGGTTTATGAGGACATTTACAGCCTTTCAGGAAAGCTGATTATGAAAGCAAACACACTGCTCACCCAAGAGGGTATTCAACTGCTGTGCGAACATAATTTTGACCGGGTAGCGCTCTCGGAGCCTTCTGAGGTAGACATGCCGCGCTACAAGCACCTTCATCAGCATCCGCATTTTCAGCGTTTTAACGACATATATACTCTGACGCTCGACACCTTCCATAAGATTATCCGCACTCTCGACACGGGCATTAACCTGAATACCAATAAGCTCCTATCCCTGCGCGATGAGATGATGGACGCCGTTATGGACGGCGAGCAGCTTATTGACTATCTCTACAACATGATGCCCAACGAGAATGAAATTACATACAATCATTGCTTTAACTGCGGTCTGCTGTGCTATATTTTCGGAAGCTGGACGGGTCTTGACGATGAAGATTTGGACAATCTCACCTTAGCGGGATTTTTGTTTGACGTCGGAAAGACAAAGGTTTCTGAGGAGCTTTTGTGGAAGCCGGACCGGCTTACCCCCGAGGAGTTTATACAGATGCAGCACCATATCCATCTTGGCTATGAACTGCTGAAAAACAGGTCTTTCCCGCCTCACGTAGTAAGCGTTATGATCATGCACCACGAGAGATGCGACGGCAGCGGCTATCCCGCACGGCTAAAGGAGGACCGCATTGACCCGTTTGCCCTAATCGCCGCGATTGCCGACACCTATGAGGCAATGACCCACCCGAGGGCGCAGCGCGTTGCGCTGACTCCGTTTCAGGCAATTCGCGCGTTTGAGGAGCAGGGCTTTGAAGTTAAATACGGGAAAAATATTCAGCCTATTCTTAAGCGCATTGCAAACATGTATGTCGGCAGACGCGTATGTGTGACGGGAGATATCGAAGGGCGCATAGTTAAAGTCCATGACGACGCGCTTTCACGCCCGACAGTTTTTACGCGCAGTGTCGAATATGACCTTCGCACAATGCCTGACGCGGAAATTGTGCGGATGCTGTAAAAAGAATGTGCCAAAGGCACATTCTTATAACTAAAGCGCCGCCTGCCGGCGGCGCTTTAGTTTGACGATTCAAATATCCCGGCGATGCTCTGTTGTATTTCCTCGGCTGAAAGACCCTTGGCGTTCTCCAAAAGCTCCTCAACCGACTCCTTTACGGCTTCAAACCAGTCCTCATCAAGCTCATAGTCGGCAAGGTAATTCTCCACGGACGCGCTGATGCTTTCCTGCTCCTCGGAGGAAATCCCAAGCGCCGCCGCCCAATCTCCGCTTGCCATAAATTCACGCACTTCGCTTACAAACATTTTTTTAAGCTCATCGCTCACCTGCTGCTTAGTCTTTGCAACGGCGCCGCTCACTGACTCGCTTATTTTATCCTGCGCGCCGGTGATAAGCTCGTCCTGCTCACAGCCCGCAAGCGTCATTGTCAGCAGCGCAAGCGCCGCCATTACTGCTTTTCTCCTGCACAAATGTCTGCCCCTCCTGTCCTGAGCCCGTTTTGCCCTATTCGGCGCTTCCGGCTTCTGCCTCATCGGCAGGCTTCTTATCCGGAGCTTCCTTTCTCCTTTTCTTTTGCGTGGTAACGGGCTTATCCGGCCATGCCATCGCTTTTACTCCCGGCGTCGTCGTCTTAATTCTTAAATAGCTTTTCCCATCTTCCACAAATTTTATTATGGAAATATTTTTCCATGCGTAAAATTCAAAGGGTGCAAACTCGATTTTGAGCTCCTTGAGCATTCCCTTTGCCTCAAAATTAACAAGCTTTTTGTCTACTCTGACAGGCATACAATAGATATATTTGTTATCCGTCGTCTGAATTACCGTCGTTTCAAACACTGCGGACTTATCCTCCTTGCTTACCTTGATTGTCGCCATTGCCGGAACAGGGATATCCTCTACGTTCATGCTTCCTCATTTCCGCCGCGCCAAGCGGCTTTTTTATATCTATTAGTATAGTCCGCCTCTGCTTTTATTGTCAAGCTAATCCGCCCGCAGGCTTTTTACTTCCGCCAAAATTTTCAAAAATTTTATGAATATCCTGTTAAAAACATTTTTAG
>JAJQDE010000041.1 GCA_021202335.1 Lachnospiraceae bacterium | reverse complement strand
ATATATCTTATGAGAAGCTGCAAAGCAGATTCTCATAAAAGCCCTCGTAAGAGGGTGCAAATTTGATTACAGGGTTCGCGAAGCGGTTCCTGTAATATCGGGAATAAAATATAAGGATCGGCAGAAAGGAAAACCAATAACTTCACAGGTTTGGGCAGGAAAGGAATTTTTATGAAGAAAAAAATTTTGGCGCTGGCGCTGACGGCATTGCTTGCAATCGAAGCGGCAGGCTGCGGGAGCGCGGCAGGCTCCGAAAGCGGGAGCGCGACAGACAGCATTGCGGAGAAATTTAACGACGGCGTACCAAACGATGAGGCGGCAGATGAGGATGCCTCCGGCGAGGTGCGATATCAGGATGATTATTATGAATATGTAAACCAAAACCTTCTCTCAAAAATTGAACTGTCGGCGACGGATGCGCATTGGGACTGGTTCTCGGAGCTTAGCGCTGTCGTGAGCAGCGAGATGGAGGACATTATACGCGAGCTTTCCGAGGACGGAAATACCTATGAAAAGGGTACGTCGGAGCAAAAGATAAAGGATTTGTACGAGTGCGTGTCAAATATGGAAAACAGGGACGCGACAGGCTTAGGGCCGCTTGAGGAGCACATGGACAGCATCCGCGGCGCGCAGAGCATTGACGAGTATGTGGATGCCCTTGCAAAGCTCAGCGGCGAATTCGGGTTCAGCAGTATTGTCGGAGGATATTATATTTCGCAGGATAAGTCGGATTCGAGCGAGTATGCGGTGTACATGATGTATGCCGACACGCTTATCGGCAAGGAGTATCTTGAAAGCGAGGACACGGCTCAATATGTTGATATGTACCTTGAATACATAAACGATATGCTGATGGAGTTTGGCATGAGCGCCGATGAGGCGGCGGCAAGCACGGATTCTATTGAAACGCTTTTGAGGGACATATGCGCCTCAAGCCTTACGACGGAGCAGCTTTACGACCCTGCTCTTACCTATAATGTTTACACTGCCGAAGAGCTGCAGGAGCTTTACACGAACATTGACGTGGATAAGATGCTGACAACGCTCGGTATCGACGGTCAGGAGCAATATATTGTGATAGATGTGGAGCAGGCAAAGAAGATTAACTCGCTTCTGGTCGAGGAAAACCTGCAGGCTCTGAAGGATTATTCAAGCTTTGTCATGCTCAACGATGTGGCGGAGTATGCATCGTCGGGCTATGTGGAGCTTCAGGATAAAATGCAGAACTCGCTTTACGGAATTACGGAGAGCTGGGAGGATGAGAAGGTGTGGATGGATCTGACGCAGGATTTGCTTCCATGGGAGTTTGGGGCAATCTATGTGGAGAAGCATTTTTCACAGGAGGACAAAGAGGCGGTCGAGCAGATGATAGACCTTATTTTGGATGAATATAAGGAGATTATCGGCAGGCAGGAGTGGATGAGCGACGAAACAAAGGAAAAAGCGATAAGAAAGCTTGACACGATGCAGGTGAAAATCGGCTATCCGGACGAATGGCCCGCCGCAAAGGATATGATGCAGGTGACGCCTGTTTCGGAGGGCGGAAGCCTGATGTCAAACTGGCTTGTCAGTATGCAGGTGGCGATGAAAGCGCAGCTTGAGAAGCTTGGCACCGAGGTAGACCGTTCGGAGTGGAGCGTGACGCCGCAGACCATAAACGCCATGTATGACCCGTCCAACAATGAAATCATATTTCCCGCGGCAATTTTACAGGCGCCGTTTTATGACAGCGCAAATTCGTATGGGGCAAATTTGGGCGGGATAGGCTATGTCATAGCGCACGAGGTCAGCCATGCGTTTGACTCAAGCGGCGCGCTTTATGACGAATACGGAAATTACAACGTATGGTGGACGGACGGGGAGCTTGAGGAATACGACCGTCTGTCGCAGTCAATTGTGGACTATTACAGCAATTATGAGGTTATGGGTATTCATGTCAACGGAGAGCTGACGCTTATGGAAAACATAGCGGATTTGGGCGCGATTACCTGCGTTACTTCCATAATAGGCGACGACGCGCAGGCGCTGGATGAGGCATTCGGGCAGATGGCGTACAACTGGGCGAGCGTGGACACGACAAGCTTTATGACGTATCTGCTGAACACGGACACACACTCTCCCAATAAGATACGTGTCAATGCCGTGCTAAGCTCATGCGACGCGTTTTATGAGGTTTATGACATAGCGGAAACGGACGGAATGTATGTGGCTCCGGAGGACAGGGTAGGCATTTGGAAATAACCGTTGCTGCACACACAGGGAAAAGGGTTGAAGTCATATGATGGTGAAGCTTAGGAGAACATGGAAAAGGGCAGCCGTATTTTTGGCGCTTGCGGCGGTATTGGCGCTGCTTTGCAATCGGGCGTCTGTCCGGGCGGAGGAGTTTACCGTGACGGACAGCAGCGCGGTGCTCTACAGCAATGACAATACGAAGGTGTACCGCCTTCCCGATTTAAACTCAAGCGTGATCACGACGATAGCGTCCGGGCTTCCGGTGAGCGTGACAGGCATCACGTCCAACGGCTGGTTCAGAATTTCGCTGAACGGAACCTATTATGTGCCGGGGTACGGGCTTGAGTCGAGAAATGCGGGAGCCACAAATTCGGTGGTGAACATTACGGATGTGTCGATATTGACACAGGGGACATTTTCTTTCTTCAAAAATCCGCAGCTTGGCAATTTCACAAAATCCGACGTTGAGGATATGGATGAGAACACATATATCAAGTATCTTGATTCCTATTTGATGGGGTATGCGCTGATTGAGAACTGCATCCTGCAGGACAGCGGCGAAACGCTTAAGACGGTGTATGAGAATGAGGCTGCGCTTGATACGGGCGTGGCGGCAATGACAATGCAGGCATATCTGATTAATTACAGAAACAATTATCTGAGCGACAGCCTTACGGGGCCGTTTAAATCGCAGAAGGACTTAAAGCTTGCGCTCAACCGTGCAATCAGGTACGACATCACTACCTTCGGCGCGGTATATAAAAGCTCAAGCATCGGCAGCAGCGAAAGCAAAATGACAGAGCTTCTTGAAGAGGTTATCGACAAAATTGAGGCGGAGCAGGGCGTGGAATTTACCTGCCGCATGGAATATGGCGATTACACGACGAGCGACGGCAGTACGGGAAAAGGCTGGATAATTGAATTTAACAGGAACTGACAGGAGCAAAGCTATTAATGTACAATCAGGAGCACATAGTAAAGGCGGATAATGAGGGGAATTTTTATTGCAGGGCAGTGAACGCCGTGTTGAACTGCCGTGAAAATCAGCAGGTCTGCGGAATTGGCTGTCCATGCTATGTCAGCGCCGCTGACGGCTGCTTTGTGTGTAAATATGAGAGGGAGGAGACCGGCAAGGCATTGTCCCTCTTTCCTTCTGTGGCGGGTTTGGATAAAAGGCTGGATAAGGCGTACCGGTATGCTGCGGATGCGCACCGGAGGCAATACAGAAAGGGCACGTCAATTCCCTATTTCACGCATATTATAACTACGGTAAATTACTGCATGGAGCTTACGGATGAGGTTGAGATTATCCAGGCGGCAATCCTCCACGACACTGTTGAGGACACGTGCGTCACGCTGCAGGATCTGCGGCGTGAATTTGGCGGACGGGTCGCGCGGATTGTGGAAGCGGAAACGGAGGATAAGCGCCGCGACAGACCGGCGGATGAAACGTGGGAGATAAGGAAGCAGGAAACAATTTCGCGTTTGGGAAATATCCAATATGACGCGAAAATCGTGGTATTGGCTGATAAAACGGCAAATGCCGAGGCGCTCTTTAAGGAATGGCAGCAGATGGGCGACGAGGTTTGGAACCAATTTAACATGAGGGACAAGAAAAAACAGGAGTGGTATTTCAGGTCTGTTGCGGAATGTCTTGAGGAAGTTTCCGGCACGGGCGTCATGAAAAAGCTTGAGGAATATATAGACAGGCTTTTCGGAAGGGAAGGGCAATGAGCGAAACGGCAGTTACATTAAAAAAGGGTGAGGGAAGAAGCCTTAAGGCGGGCGGCTTATGGGTGTATGACAATGAGATAGACACCATAAAGGGAACATTTAAAAACGGTGATATTGTGACGCTTCATGATTTTGACGGATATGTGATGGGGCGCGGCTTTATCAATCAGAACTCAAAAATCCGTGTGCGCATGATGACGCGCAGACCGGATCAGGAAATTGATGAGGCCTTTTTGAAAAGACGGGTGAAGGCGGCGTGGGATTACAGAAAGGACACGGTTGACACCTCCTCGTGCCGGGTGATTTTCGGGGAGGCTGATTTTCTGCCCGGGTTTGTGGCGGATAAGTACGGGGATGTGCTTGTCGTGCAGTCGCTTGCGCTGGGCATGGAGCGGTTTAAGGAAAAGCTTGTGTCGATTTTAAAGGACGTGCTGCTTGAGGACGGCATAAAAATCCGGGGAGTGTATGAACGCAGCGACGCAAGAGAGCGGGAAAAGGAAGGGCTTGCAAGGGTAAAGGGCTTTATCGGGGAAGCGTTTGACACAAATGTTGAGATTGTTGAAAACGGCGTTCATTATATGGTAGATGTGGAGAACGGGCAAAAGACGGGCTTTTTCCTTGACCAGAAATACAACAGGCTTGCCATACAGAAGCTTTGCAGGGGCAAGCGCGTGCTGGACTGC
Source organism: Lachnospiraceae bacterium (assembly GCA_021202335.1). Classification (GTDB taxonomy): domain Bacteria; phylum Bacillota; class Clostridia; order Lachnospirales; family Lachnospiraceae; genus COE1. The sequence continues at coordinate 90,596 of JAJQDE010000041.1, read as the reverse complement.
TTCACGCACATGGGAACCTTTGCGCTGAATGCGGGCATTGCGGGGGCAAGAGAGGTTACGGGGCTTGACATATCCGAGTTTGCCCTGCAGCAGGCGCGGGATAACGCCGCGCTGAACCGATTGCAGGATATCGTGACCTTCCGCTGCGCTGATGTTTTGGATGAGCTTCCGCGTTTGGCGGGGCAGGGCGAGCAGTATGATGTGGTCATTCTTGACCCTCCGGCGTTCACAAAATCGCGCGAGGCGACAAAAAACGCCATACGGGGTTATCGTGAGATAAACAGGAAGGGTCTGATGCTTGTAAAGGACGGCGGATATCTTGCGACCTGCTCCTGCTCGCACTTTATGACGCAGGAGCTGTTTGCCAAAACCATCAGGGAGGCGGCAGCAAGCGTGCATAAGCGTCTGCGTCAGGCGGAGTTTAGGACGCAGGCGCCCGACCACCCGATTCTTTGGGCGGCGGATGAAAGCTATTATCTGAAATTCTACATTTTTCAGGTGTGCAGGGAGAAATAGGAGCCGGGATAAGAGGCGTATGGGAAAGGAGAGAAGCGTCATGAGCGCTGAGGAAAAAGTCAGGGAATGTCCCTATGTAAAGAAATGCGGCGCGTGCCATATAGGCAGCATGTCTTATGAGGAGGAGCTTGCGGATAAGAAGCGTCAGGTGGAGCAATATGTAAAGAAATTCTGTCCTGTAAGGGATGTGGCGGGAATGTACTATCCGTATCATTACAGGAATAAGGTGCATGCCGTATTCGGCAGGATAAAGAACGTGGCGGTGGCAGGCGCTTATGAGGAGGGCACGCATAATATCGTGCCGATAAAGGACTGCCTTATAGAGGATGCGCAGGCATCGGCAATCATAAGGACTGTGACGGAGCTGATAAACTCGTTTAAGATATGGGTGTACGATGAGGACACCGGCCGTGGAATTATGCGGCATATATTGATAAGGAAGGGAATGTCAACAAAGCAGATAATGGTCGTGCTTGTGACGGCAGGGGCGGAGTTCCCGCACAAGAACAATTTTATTGCGAGTCTGCTGGAGCGCCACCCGGAGATTACCACAATAGTACAGAATATCAACGACCGGCAGACGACAATGGTGCTCGGGGAGAGAAGCAAGCCTCTTTACGGGCCGGGCTATATTGAGGATGTGCTGTGCGGGCTGAGATTCAGGATATCGCCATCATCGTTTTATCAGGTTAATGCCGCTCAGGCACAGGCGCTGTACAAAAAGGCGGTGCAGGCTGCGGCGCTCACGGGCGGTGAAACAGTCATAGACGCTTACTGCGGTGTTGGCACCATCGGCATGACTATGGCGTCAAAGGTAAAGCGCGTCATCGGGATAGAGCTGAATGACGACGCCGTCAGGGACGCGAAGGCAAATGCGAAAAGGAACGGCATAAATAATATTAATTTTGTGGCGGCGGACGCTGCGGAATATATGACACAGATGTCAGAAAACGGTCAGAGCGCCGACGTGGTGCTTTTAGACCCGCCGCGAAGCGGCTGCACTGAGGAATTTGTGAACGCGGTGGCGGGAATAGCGCCTGACAGGGTTGTGTACATTTCCTGCAATCCGGAAACCTTGGGGCGCGACCTGGAGTGGTTTAGGGCGGCAGGCTACAGAGCGGTGGAGGCACAGCCGGTGGATATGTTTGCGTTTACGGAGCATATAGAAATCGGCTGCGCCCTGAAGCGCATAAATAAATTAAAGCGCCGGCAGCAATGACGGCGGCGTATGGAGGTAATAAATGATGGAGGCCGAGAAGAAAAAGATACTGATAATAGACGATATAAAATTTAATCTTGAAATTGCGCGTGATGTCCTGCAGGAGGAGTACACGGTGTATGAGGCAATGTCCGCGCAGGAGGGCTTTGAGGTTCTCAGCCGGGTGCTGCCCGATTTAATACTTTTGGATATCGTCATGCCGGAAACGGATGGCTATGAGATGATTCAGGGGCTTAAGCGGAGCCGCAGGCTGCGGCGCGTCCCGGTTATTTTTCTGACGGCGTACACAAATTCGGAAAGCGAGGTTAAGGGCTTTGAATTGGGCGCTTCCGATTTTATCACTAAACCGTTCGTGGCGCCGGTGATGAAGCGCAGGATAAAGACGCAGATTGAGCTGTCCGCATATGAACATTCCCTTGAGGATTTGGTGGAGCAGAAGGTAGAGGAGAATGAAAAGCTCCAGCAAATGCTGTCAATCGGCTTTGCCGAGCTGGTAGAGGCAAGGGACGGCGTGACGGGCGGGCATGTCAAGAATACAAGGATTTATTTTGAGGCGTTTGTGGAAAACCTGAAGCATGTTCCCAAATATCAGGACGATGTGACGGACGAGTTCGTGAAATTGTCTGTACGTTCCGCGCCGCTGCATGATATCGGAAAAATCGGCATTGACGATGTTGTGCTGCGCAAGCAGTCGTCCTTGGAAAAAAGCGAGATGGATTATATGAAGCGGCATGTGGAGCTTGGCGGCGATACGTTCCGCAAAATCCGTAAGGTTTTCCCCGAGAATGAGTTTTTGAAGTTTGCCGAGCATATGGCGCTGTATCATCATGAGCGCTGGGACGGCACGGGCTATCCCGAGGGGCTTAAAGGGGAGGCTATCCCGTTAGAGGCAAGAATAATGAGCATTGTGGACGTATATGACGCGCTGACCTCGGAGCGCCCGTATAAAAAGCCGTTCAGCCATGAAAAAGCGATGTCCATTATCGCGGAAGGCAGGGGGACTCAGTTTGACCCGGATTTGGTGGATGAATTTGTTAAAATGGGCGATGTGATCAATGACCGCCTGCAGCGCAAGGACGAGCTGCGCATATAATGAACGCAAGGAAAAACACGTGACGCGAAGCAGCCATAACATCGATTATGGCTGCTTTGATGCATTTTGGGGCTGTTCAAATAAAAAAATCTGTGCTATACTTTTTTTGGAAACAAATTCCTACAAAATGAATAGGACATATAGGCAAAATGGCAATTATCAGATATAATATTCGCAGCTGTCAGGCTTATTGCTGATGACATCCTGCAATGAAATGCCGTTCAGGTAATTGATGATTACCTCGTAAAGCCCCTGATAGACGGGCAGGGTAAGGCAGCCGTCGGCATTTTCGCAGATATTCGGGGAATTGTCCATGCAGCTTACGGGAGTAAGGCTTCCCTCGGCGCTTTCAAAAATCTCGCGCACCGTGATTTCGCTTGGGTGCCTGGCAAGCTGATAGCCGCCCATATGTCCCTTATTTGCCAAAAGAAGATTGCTGCGGTTTAAAAACGGGATTATCTGCTCCAGATATTTTTTTGAAATGTTCTGCCTTGCGGATATGTCCTTTAAGGCGATAAAGCCTTCGTTGTAGTGCTGTGCCAGGTCTATCATCATGCGCAGCGAATAGCGCCCCCGGGTAGATATCTTCAAAGTAATTACCTCCTGATTTTGATGTATTATTAAGTAAACCTATAATACCACTGAAAAGGTAGGTAATCAAGCGAAAAAAATAAATTATGAAAGGATGAGCGATATGAGCTATGCTTTTGCGACAAAATGTATTTATGGGAACGGAAGGGATTATGATAAGGATCTGACGGGGGCGATAAGCTTTCCGATTTATCAGACGGCGACCTACGCGCACCCTGAGGTGGGAAGGAGCACGGGCTTTGATTACAGCAGACTGCAAAATCCCACCCGGCAGCAGGCGGAAAAGGTCGTCGCCGCGCTGGAGGGAGGCATTGACGCGCTCGCTTTTTCAACGGGAATGGCGGCGATTACGGCAATGATGGAGCTTTTTTCGCCGGGCGACCACCTGATTACCGACGCGGATTTATACGGGGGCAGCATACGTCTGTTCGACAATGTGAGCAGGAAAAACGGCATCGAATTTGACCATGTTGACTGCTCCTCGGCGGATGTGGAGAGCTATGTACGTGAGAACACAAGGGCAATTTTCATCGAAACGCCGACAAACCCCATGATGAACGTGGTGGATATAAGGAAGATGGCGGGAATAGCAAAAAGGCACGGTCTGCTCCTGATTGTGGACAATACGTTTATGTCCCCGTATTTTCAAAAGCCGCTTGAGCTGGGCGCGGATATCGTTATCCACAGCGGCACGAAATTTTTGGGCGGGCATAACGACACGCTTGCGGGCTTTTTGGTGACAGGCTCGCAGGAAATATCCGACAGGCTGCGCTTTTTGATAAAGACGGTAGGCTCCGGGCTTTCGCCGTTTGACAGCTGGCTTATCATACGCGGCGTGAAAACCCTGCCGCTTCGCATGGAGAAGGCGCAGGAGAACGCTAAGGCTTTGGTTGAGTTCCTTTTAAACGAGCCGAAGGTTAAAAGGGTGTACTATCCGGGCATTCCGGGGAGCAGGGGCTATGAGATATGCAAAGGTCAGGCGAGCGGCTTTGGAAGCATGCTGACCTTTGAGGTGGAAAGCAGGGAGCTTGCCCTTCACATCTTAAAATCCACAAGGCTTATTCCGTTTGCGGAAAGCTTAGGCGGCACGGAAACGCTTCTCACCTATCCTGCCACGCAGACGCACGCGGACGTGCCGGAGGAAACGCGGATAAGGAACGGGATTACGGACAGGGTGCTGCGCCTGTCGGCGGGCATTGAGGATAAGGCGGATTTGATTGAGGATTTGAAAAATGCTTTAGTTTTTTAGTTTATGTTGAAGAGGTGGAAAATGTCAGGGAAAAGATATGATTTTGATACTCCTGTTGAGCGCAGGAATACGGATTGCATTAAATTTGATTTTGCCGAAAGGCGCGGAAAACCTAAGGGGTTGCTTCCGCTTTGGGTGGCGGACATGGATTTTAAGACTTCCGATGAGATATTGGAGGCAATCCACAGGCGGACAGACCACGGGATATTCGGCTACACGGAGAGCGGGGAAAGCTACTTTGAGGCGTTAGCGGACTGGATGGAGCAAAAGCACGGCTGGGAGATTAAAAAAAGCTGGCTTGTGCAGACTCCGGGCGTGGTGTTTGCGCTTGCCATGGCGGTCAGGGCATACACTGAGGCGGGGGATGGCGTTCTTATCCAGCAGCCCGTTTACTATCCGTTTACGGAGGTCATAGAGGACAACGGCAGACGCGTGGTAAGCAGCGACCTCGTGCCTGACGGGGACGGGAAGTACCATATGGATTTCGAGGACCTTGAGAAAAAAATCGTGGAGGAAAAAATCGCGCTGTTTTTCCTGTGCAGCCCGCACAATCCCGTAAGCCGAGTGTGGACGCGGGAAGAGCTGCTGCGGGTTGCGGATATATGCTTAAGGCACGGGGTCATTGTGGTGAGCGACGAGATACACGAGGATTTCGTGTTTGGCGACAGGAAGCATACTGTTTTTGCGACGCTCAAAAAGGAGCTTGAGGAGATAACGATTACGGCGACATCTCCCGCAAAGACCTTTAACCTTGCGGGGCTTCAGGTATCAAACATATTTATCCCGAACAGAGGGCTGCGCGCAAAATTCAACAGGCAGATAGCCGCGGCAGGCTACAGCCAGTTAAACACAATCGGGCTGACAGCCTGCGAGGCGGCGTACCGCTATGGCGGGGAGTGGTATGAGCAAATGCTTCAATATATTGAGGGTAACATCACATTCATGCGCGATTATCTGAGAAAAAAACTGCCGCAGCTTACCATGACAGAGCCGGAGGGCACCTATTTGGTATGGGGGGATTTCAGAAGGCTCGGACTTTCGGAAAAGGAGATTGAGGAGCTTATCGTGGAAAAGGCGCGGCTTTGGCTGGATTCAGGCGCGATATTCGGCAAGGCGGGCGCAGGCTTTGAGCGCTTCAACGTGGCATGTCCGCGCCGGACGCTTGCTCAGGCGCTTGAGCAGCTTGATGCTGCGATAGAAAAATTTTGAGAAAATTTTTCTGAAAATTTTTCTCAAAATATATTTTGAAAATTTTTCTCAAAAAGTGATTGACAACGCGTTAAAGCGCGACTATAATGAGTCTAACATTAAAACATACATCGCCTATCAAAAAAGTAGGCAATAAATTAAAAATCGGAGGTAAGCTGTTATGTCAGAAATTAAAGAGAGTGCATTGGAACTTATCGGAGGAACACCCATTTTGAAGCTGAACCGTTACAGCAAAAGGGCAGGCGCAGGGAACGCGACGCTTCTTGCGAAGCTTGAGTATTTAAATCCGGCAGGCTCGGTAAAGGACAGAATCGCGCTGGCGATGATTGAGGACGCGGAGAAATCCGGAAAGCTGAAGCCGGGCGCGACAATCATCGAGCCGACCAGCGGCAATACAGGCATCGGTCTGGCGGCTGTCGCGACGGCGAAGGGCTACAAGGCAATACTCACGCTGCCTGACACCATGAGCGTTGAGCGAAGAAATCTCCTTAAGGCGTATGGCGCGGAGCTTGTGCTTACGGAGGGCGCAAAGGGAATGAAGGGCGCAATCGCAAAGGCGGAGGAGTTAAATAAGGAAATCGAAGGCTCTATAATCCTCGGACAGTTTGTAAATCCCGCAAACCCTGCCGTACATAAGGCGACGACAGGCCCGGAGATTTGGAAGCAGACTGACGGAAAGGTGGATATTTTCGTTGCGGGCGTCGGCACGGGCGGTACGGTCACGGGCGTCGGCGAATATTTAAAGGAGCAGAACCCGAATGTAAAGGTCGTGGCTGTGGAGCCGGCGACAAGCCCCGTGCTTTCGAAGGGTACGCCCGGCGCGCACAAAATTCAGGGTATCGGCGCGGGCTTTGTGCCTGACGTGCTGAATACAAAGGTTTACGATGAGGTCATCGCAATCGAGAACGAGGACGCGTTTGCGGAGGGAAAGGCATTCGCGCTGGCAGAGGGAATTTTAGTCGGAATTTCGTCGGGCGCGGCGCTTAAAGCGGCTGTCATACTTGCGCAAAGACCGGAGAACGCAGGAAAGAATATCGTGGTACTGCTGCCGGATTCGGGCGACAGATACCTTTCGACACCGTTGTTTAATAACTGACAGCCGCAGGTTTACCTGCGCGTATCAAAAAAAGGGTGGTGATACGTATGTCAGACAGGCTGCCTGATAAAACGCAGAACGATTGGCTTGGTATCGTAAAACAGATGGCAGAAGAGATTAAATACGGGACAATTTCCATCGTAGTACAGGATGGCAAAGTGGTTCAGGTTGAACAGAACAAAAAAGTGAGATTGAGTAACTGACCGGACAACCGGAGGTTAGCTTGTTTAATAAGCAAAACCTCCGGTTGTCCGGTTTTATCGTATAGGAAAGTTCGTCCTATACGATAAAAAGCTACGCATGGATGCGCACTCGGCGCATGAAAGGGAAGATATGAGCAATAATTATAAAAATCTGCAAAGCTCACACCCGTGCTTTGGCGGACAAAAAAACCATGCCGGAAGGATTCATCTCCCGGTAAGTCCGGGCTGCAACATTGCCTGCCGCTTCTGCGATAGAACGCTCAATGATGTGGAGCAAAGACCGGGTGTCGCGAGCAAAATCCTAAAGCCGGAGGAAACGCCGGACATTGTGAGGAAGGCGCTGGAGCTTTGTCCCGGGATTACGGTCGCGGGCATCGCAGGTCCCGGAGATACACTTGCAACGGATTACGCGCTTGACACCTTCAGACTCATCAAAGAACAGTTTCCGCAGCTTATCAGGTGCATGAGCACAAACGGGCTTTTGCTGTATGAAAGGGCGGATGAGATTATAGACGTTGGAATAGATTCGCTTACTGTGACAGTGAACGCGATTGACCCTGAAATTGAAGCAAAGCTGAACAAATACATCATTTGGCACGGCGAGCGGATTGACGGCATAGAGGGCGCAAAAATCCTGATTGAAAATCAGATAAAGGGTATAGAAAAAATGACTGAGGCAGGCGTCACGGTCAAGGTCAATACGGTGCTTGTGCCGGAGATTAACGACGATCATATTGAGGACATTGCCAAAAAGATGGGCAGCTTGGGCGTGAGCATTTACAATATTATTCCGCTTATTCCGCAGTATGAATTAAAGGACTGCAGGAAGCCTGTCTGTTGGGAAATTGACGAGGCAAGGACTAAGGCGGGCAAATACATAGACGTGTTCAGGCATTGTCAGCACTGTCGCGCGGACGCGGCAGGCATACCGGGTGAAAAGGATGTAGGCGACCAAATATATCAGCGCAGAGCCCGTGTTAAGGAAACATTTTCACATGGTTAGACAGAGTGAAAAATAAATTTTTCACTCGGCAAGTTTGTGACTGTGCGCTGCAAAGCAAGAATGTATCTTGCTTGCACAAACTTGCTTTATGCGCAAAGAGCAGCGCAGAAACGAGGAGAAAATAATGGGAGAATTAAGACAGATTGCGATTTATGGCAAGGGAGGAATCGGTAAATCTACTACCACGCAGAATTTGACGGCGGGGCTGTGTGAGCACGGCAAAAAAGTAATGGTGGTAGGGTGCGACCCTAAGGCGGATTCAACGCGCCTGCTGCTTGGCGGGCTTGCGCAAAAGACGGTGCTCGACACAATCCGTGAGGAGGGCGAGGATATTTCCCTCGACAGGATTATGAAGGAGGGCTTTGGCGGGACAAGGTGCGTGGAATCCGGAGGTCCCGAGCCGGGCGTAGGCTGCGCGGGGCGCGGAATTATCACGTCAATCAATATGCTTGAAAACCTCGGCGCGTATACGGACGATTTGGATTATGTATTTTACGATGTTTTGGGCGATGTGGTGTGCGGCGGCTTTGCCATGCCTATCCGCGAGGGTAAGGCAAAGGAAATTTACATAGTGGCAAGCGGTGAGATGATGGCGCTGTACGCCGCGAATAATATCTCAAAGGGCATACAGAGATATGCGCGGACAGGCGGCGTGCGGCTGGGAGGCATTATCTGTAATTCAAGGAATGTGGACAGAGAGCTTGACCTGCTGCGCGCGTTTTCAAAGGAGCTTGGAACAAAGCTGCTCTATTTTGTGCCGAGGGATAATGTGGTACAGCACGCGGAAATCCATAAGCAGACAGTCATTCAATATAAGCCGGACTCAAATCAGGCGCAGGAGTATCGAAATCTCGCGCAGGCTGTCATTGATAATCAGGACTTTGCCATCCCTACGCCCATGACACAGGAGAGGCTTGAAGAGATCCTGATGGATTACGGCATGATGGATACGGCGGATGATTACAAGATATAGGAATGGAAAGGAAACGAAGATGAGCTTTGATTTGGCACAGACAGAGGTTACGGTACGGGAAAAACGCTTAAAGTCAATTATTTATTACCAAGGGAAAGCAAGCGCGCTTGCCGACCCTCAAAACGCGGATAAATTTGCCTGCAAGGAAAGAAGCTACAGCCAATGCAGCGACTGCGCGCAGATGTGCGCCTCGACGATTACATATTTTGTAAGAGATGCGGCAGTGGTGGTTCACTCGCCGATGGGGTGCTTTGCCAATACGCCGTTAAATGATACACAGTTTAGAAATTCCGCTCTTGAGCGCGGTCAAAAGCCGGATAGGGTAAGAGTGATATGCAGCAATATCAGCGAAAAAGATACAGTATACGGCGGGATAAAGAAGCTGGAGGCGGCAATCTCGGAAGCATATGAAAGATTCCATCCCTCGGTAATTTTTGTTCATTCATCCTGCGCGGCGGGTGTTGTCGGAGATGATTTGGAGGGGACGGCATCTGATATGAAGGAAAAGCTGAACATCCCGATTATCCCTGTTTACTGTGAGGGGTTTAAATCTAAAATATGGTCGTCGGGATTTGATGCGGCTTATCACGGAATTTTGAAAAATATAGTAAAACCGGCAGAAAAAAAGCAAAAAGACCTTGTAAATATTTTTAACTTCCTTGGAAGCGATACCTTTACGCCGCTTCTTGGAAAGCTTGGATTAAAGGCGAATTATCTTGTACCGCTCGCGGATGTAAGGACAATCGAAAAAATGTCGGAGGCAGCCTGCAGCGCGCATATCTGTGAAACCCTGGGGAGCTATATAACGGATGTTTTGGAGAAGGAATTTGACGTGCCTAAGGTGAAAACACCGGCGCCCTTCGGAATAAAATGGACAGACAACTGGCTGCGGGAGGTGGCTTCCTATACAGGAAAGGAGGATATAGTAGAGGATGTGATTGCCTCGGAGCATCAGCGAATCCAAAAGGATTTAGAGGAGCTTCGCAAAAGCTTAAGCGGCAAAAAAATTTATGTTTTCGCGGGTGATTCCTATGCTCACAATATAGGGAGCGTGGTGGCGGATTTAGGCATGGAGCTTGTGGGCATGACTACTCTGCACCATGATATGTATAGTGACGGAGGAGAGCCGGGGAAGGATACTCTGACGGAGCTATTGGAAATTCACGGTGAAATTGACAATTTTTCAGTTTGCAACAAACAGCCCTATCAGGTGTTGAAGCTGCTGGAAAAAACGAAGCCTGATGTTATTATCGTGCGGCATATGAATATGACGATTCTTGGCGGAAAGCTAGGTATTCCAAGCCTGCTTGAGGGAGAAACAAACATAAGCGCCGGATATGACGGGGTTATTACGACCGGAAAGCGAATAAAGAATCTGATGGAAACAAGGGGAATCTTAAAAACCTTGGCGGAGTACAACGAGTTTCCGTACACAGACTGGTGGAGGAAGGAAGAAAATCCGTTGTATTTTGAAAAGGGAGATAAGCAGAAATGAGCAGTTTAGTGGAACAGGCAAAATTTACGTGCGCGTTGGGCGCAATGCAGACGGTACTGGCAATTCCGAGAGGAATCCCGATTATACACGCGGGGCCGGGCTGCGCGTCAAGGCAGTTTGCTTTTTTGTCGTCAGGAGCCGGTTATCAGGGAGAGGGCTATGCAGGAGGCGGTCAAATATCCTGCACCAACTCCAGTCAGTCCGAGGTGATATTTGGCGGAGAGAAAAAGCTGCGCGCTACGGTGGAGGGAACGCTTAAGGTCATTGACGGAGATTTATATGTAATACAGTCAGGATGTACGGCAGGGATTATAGGGGACGACATTGGACAGGTGGCGGCTGACTTTTCGGAGCAGGGCTATCCGGTGGTTGGAGTTGACACGGCGGGTTTTAGGGGGAATAACTATAAAGGCCATGAGCTGGTGGTAAACGCGATTATAGAGCAGTATGTGGCAGCCCAAACAAAACAGGCAGATGTAAGACAAGGGCTGGTCAATGTCTTTTCCGTCGTGCCCTTTCAGGATGCGTATTGGCGCGGGGATTTGGAAGAGATTAAGCGCCTTTTGACGGGGATTGGCTTAGAGGTAAACATACTTTTTGGAAACGGAAGTAAGGGTGTGGAGGAATGGAGGGACATTCCTAACGCGCAGTTTAACCTGGTGCTTTCCCCGTGGGTAGGGCTTTCTACCGCAAAGCTTTTGGAGAGGAAATATAAAACGCCTTATCTGCACTATCCGGTATTTCCGGTCGGATTAAAGGAAACAAGCAGATTTTTAAGAGAGGTAGGGAGATTTGCCGGCTTGCCCAAAGCACAGGTGGAAGGGTTCATTCAGGAAGAAGAAAAACGGTATAAAAGCTACTTTGTTTCCTTTGGAGATTTGGTCTCTGATTTTGGATGTTATCTGCCTTATCATTTGTATACGGCTGCGGACAGTATTTATGGAATAGGGGCAAGCAGGTTTTTGATTGAGGAGCTTGGATTTACTCCGAAGAAATTTTATGACATTGACGCTCCTGCTCAGAAAACAGAGGAAGATATAAAGGAAATTTTGCAGAATATTGATGAGCGCTACACCGGAAATGTGTCGTTTGAGTATGATAACCGTATTATTCAGGATGAAATCAGAAAGGAGCTTCAGGAGGAAAAAACAAGGGCGGTGATTCTTGGAAGCAGCTGGGATAAAGAGCTGGCGCGGGAGAATTTTGACAGTATTTTGGTAAGGCTGAGTATTCCTGTCACGGATAAGGTCATTATGAGCAAAAGCTACGCGGGCTATCGCGGCGGGCTTACCTTGATAGAGGATTTGTATTCAGGGCTTTTTGACGACGGGATGATTACCAATACGACGCACGCCGATCATTAAGGGAGGGCTGGTGGAATATGAAATATTTTGTGGCCGCCGCATCCGGAAACGGAATATCCGTAGATACCCATTTTGGATATGCGCGTACTTATCGGATTATTGGAGTGGATGATGAGCAGGGAACATGGGAAACGCAGGAAACAAGGAATATTTCCCTAAATGATGAGTTAAGCGGGGACGGGGGCTGTTTTGGGCATGATGAGGGCACGATTGCAGGTGTAGCGGAGCAGCTTAAGGACTGCCGGTATGTTTTGGTAGAGAAAATAGGCGCCAGACCGCAGAAAATTTTACAAAGAAATGGATTAGAGGTATTGGAAACAGATATGAAAATTGATGATGCTGTCAGGAAAATTATACAGTATCAAAAAAAGCATGAATTAAGCAGCGAGGAGGAGAAAAATTAATGAAAATGAAAAAATTTTTATCTATGGGTATCGTTTTGGGGTTATTGATGGGAATGTTGTCAGGATGCGGAAATAATCAGGAGGTACAGACAGGTGAAGCGGAAAATGGCGCGGCAGTCATAAACGTAGGATATGTGACAGGCTCGTACCCTCTGTCGTATGAAGATGAAGACGGAAACTTGACAGGATATGAGCTGGAGACCTTGAAGCTGGTGGACGAACAGCTGGACGATTATGTATTTAAATATTCGTCCGCAGCCCAAGACGCGTTATATACCGGACTTAGCACAGGTATGTATGATTTAATTGTCACAAATTCCTTTTATACGAAGGAGCGCGCGGAAAAATATATCCTTCCGGAGAATCCGCTGGGAGCATCTCTTGTTGGCATTGTGACGGATATTGACAGGACGGATATTCAAGGCTTCGAGGACGCGGCGAAGGCAGGGCTTTCATTAGCTCCGATTCTGGCAGGGGACGGCTTATATTATGTAGTGGATCAGTATAATGAAGGGCATCCGGAGCAGACAATCGCGTTGGAGGCGACCGACAACGGTGACGCTTTTATGAATTCAATAAGCTGGGTTGCGGAGGGCAGATATGATTTCGCGGTATGGCCTAAAAATTATTGGGAACAGGTCGTAGCGGCGCAGGACGGCTCTTTGCACCAATATTACGATCAGGTGCAGTTTATAGAATGTAAATCCGTTTACACATATTCGGTAATTGCTGCCGGTGAGGATGAGTTTGCCGCGGCAGTAAGCGAAGCGTTAGGAAATTTATACGACGACGGCACGCTTAAGCGTCTTTCGGAACAGTTTTACGGATATGACGCGTTTGCCTATGACAACGAGTGAGATTGGTATGGAGAATTAATGTGAGAACATTTCATTGGGATATTTTTGTTGAATTTTATATAAAAATTCTGCCTTATATACGCGTCACGGTTTGTTATGTTTTCTTTTCAGTCCTTTTTGGCTTTTTGTTTGGAGCTGTACTTGCCATGATGCGGCTTGGAAAGCGAAAGGCGTTCAAAAAAATCGCGGGCGCTTATGTTACGGTGATGCGCTGCGTGCCATCGATTGTCATGCTTTTTCTGGTCTATTATGGGCTGCCAATGCTGATGCAGGCGCTTTTTGGACGGAGGATGCAGAACGTGACAGCGATAGTGTATGTAATTATCACCTTCTCATTGTTTTTGGGGGCGTCATCCTCCGAAATTATGCGGTCGGCATATTTGTCAGTGGATAAGGGACAGCGCGAGGCTGCCGTGATGTCAGGGCTGTCGGAATGGGACGCTTTTCGCAGGATTGTTTTTCCGCAGGCTTTTCATGCGGCAATTCCAAATGTGGGAAATATCGTGATTTATATGATGAAGGAGGGCGCGCTGGCGTATACGATAGGGCTGCAGGATATATTAGGCAGAGGATATTATTTAAACGGATTGAAAGCCAATGCGTACTCCATGGAAACCTATATTGCTTTAGCGCTGATATATTGGCCATGCACATTGATTTTAGAGAAAATATTTGCGTTGGTAGAAAAAAGGACAGGTGACGTAGGATGCGGTTGAATTTCCAATTTATGCTTCAGGCTTTTCCGGATATTTTAAGCTATTTGCCGGTTACGGTACAGCTGACCGTCGGAGCGCTTGCCATTGCCTTTCCTTTCGCGTTTATTTTTGCGCTTGTATTGATAAAAAAAGTACCCGTGGTGACCGGAATCGTAAAGGTATATTTCTCCATCATCCGCGGCACGCCGATTATTTTACAGATTTTTATTATCTATAATCTGATGCCGTCCGTGTTAAATGTATATTTTACGGCAACAGGAGCGGATGTAAATATTTTTGGCATTGACAATAAATATTATGCCTATCTTGCGCTGTCGTTGTCCGCTACCGCCTTTTTGACGGAAGCCTTCCGCGCGGCTATTGCCGGAATTGACAAGGGGCAGCTGGAGGCGGCTTATATGGTCGGCATGAACGGAGTAAGCGCTTATAAGCGGATTGTGCTGCCGCAGGCTCTTGGCGTGGCGCTCCCGATTATATCCAATACCGTGGCTGATACTATAAAAGCCACGTCGCTTGCCTTTGCAATGTCTGTGACAGAGGTTACGGGAAGGGCAAAAATATTAGGCGGACAGAGCTTAAATTATTTTGAGGCATATTTAGATATATTTTTGGTTTACATAATATTTGTAGGTATAGTGGAGTATTTGCTGAAAAAACTGGAAAGCAAGGTAAAGAAATATCAAAGGTAGAACAAACTTTGTTTGTTCTCGCTATTTGTTTCTGAGCGAAAACAAATAGCCCTGCTGACATTCCGTCGCAACAAAGTTGCTCAGAAATGAGGATTATTATGGTTGATATCAGAAATGTAAGGAAAGGCTTTGGAAAATCAGAGGTCTTAAAGGATGTGTCTATACAAATTGAGGATGGACAGGTCGTTGTAATATTAGGACCCAGCGGTTCCGGAAAAACGACGCTGCTCCGGTGCGTCAGCTTTTTGGAGCGTGCGGACGCAGGTCAGTTTACTATAGGAAATGAAACTGTCGATTTAAAAAAAGCAAGCAAAAAACAGATTTTGCAGATGCGCCGTAAAATGGCTTTCGTGTTTCAAAATTATAATTTATTCGCCAATAAGAATGCGCTGGAAAATGTGATGGAGGGTTTGGTTATCGGCAAAAAAATGGCAAAAAAGGAAGCCTGCACAAAAGCGATGGAAGCCTTGGAATGGGTTGGATTGTCCGAAAAAGCGCTTTTTTATCCGTCACAGCTTTCGGGCGGGCAGCAGCAGAGGGTAGGCATCGCCAGGGCAGTGGCATTGAATCCGGAGGTGATTTTGATTGATGAGCAGACATCAGCGCTTGATCCGGAATTAGTGGGGGAAACGCTTGCGGTTATACGCAAGGTAGCGGAGAAAGGAATTACCATGCTGGTTGTCACCCATGAGATGGCGTTTGCGCAGGACGTGGCGGACAAGGTTGTTTTTATGGATGGAGGCGTGGTTGTAGAAGAAGGTTCGCCGCAGCAAATATTCACCAAGCCTAAGCAGGAGAGAACACGGCAGTTTTTATCGAGAATTATTTCGCTGGATCCGATGTACTATATTTAGGAATCTGTAGCATGAAAATATAAGACGGATAAAATTCGGCTATCTGCTCGCGACCTTCCTTTTGCGCATACCGGATTTTCGGTGGAAATGTTGGCGTAATTGTGATATAATGAACGCAGTACCTGCATTCATCAGCAAGTTTCTGCGAAACTTGCGGTATGCGCAAAGGACAGCGCAGTAAGTATGGCATAAATTTGCCCGCATCTATAAGTTTTTCAGATATTGTGCCGATATAATTATAGTAAACGACGAAAAGAATTTGCCGTTTACTATAAAGATGACACACACAATCGCGCAAGAACCGGTTGCTTACGCAACCCGCGATTGGCATAATAAAATAAAAGGCTGTAGGATTCAGCTTGGGACTGCATGGATGCAAGGAAGATTTAAACCTCTGTGAATGCAGAGGTTTTTATCGTATAGGGAAGTTCGTGCCGTGCGCTTTGGTATGGGGGATTTTATGAGAAAGACGCAAAAACAGGACATATTGGAAATAATAAAAACACTGAATGAGGCTAATGAGGAAGTCAAAAATAATATTAAGGCAGGCAGCTATGCATATGCGCAGGACATGCTCGCCCAGTGCCAGGAATGTGCCATCAGCATAGGAAACGTCATAGAAAGCGCGGAGGGAGAAGGCGCTGCCACAATATCTTATATAGAAGAATACTGCGATATCGTATACCAAATCCATGGGGAATTAAACGGCGGGGGCGATGCGAACGCCAATAAAATATACAAAAACATAAGAAAGCAGCTGCTTCGGATAGAGAACAGCGTCAGGAATGACATACCTGTCCGCAAAGAGATTGCTTTTTTTCCGTACAAGGCTTCCATGTGGGATTCGCTTGAGAGCATTTACCTTGCGGCGAAAAAAGACCCCGGCTGCGATGCGTACTGTGTGCCGATACCGTATTACGATGTGAATGCGGACGGCAGCTTGGGGCAGATGCACTATGAGGGCAGGGAATATCCGAAGAATATTGAGGTCATAGACTGGGAGAAATATGATCTGGAGAACCGAAAGCCCGATGTGGCTTATATCCATAATCCTTATGATGAATATAATCTCGTGACAAGAGTGCACTCGAGGTTTTTTTCGTCGAATATAAAAAAATATGTTGATGAATTGGTATATATACCTTATTTTGTACTCGCGGAAATTGAGCCGGATAACCAAAATGCGATAGATGGAATGAAGCATTTCATTTGGCTGCCGGGAGTGGTCAACGCGGATAAGGTAATCGTGCAGTCTGAAAAGATGGCACAGATATACAGAAACGAATTTAGAAAAGCCGCAATAGCAAACGGCTTGCCCGAGCAATTTATAAGCAAGGCTGCGCTCGAAAAGAAAATCTTAGGCTTAGGTTCACCCAAAATCGAAAAGGTTAAGAACACCAAAAAAGAGGATTTGGAGATACCGCAGGAGTGGCAAAAAATCATAAACAGGCCCGACGGCAGCCGAAAGAAAATCGTGTTTTATAATACAAGTATCGGAGCATTGCTGGCAAACAACGGGAAGATGCTTGAGAAGATGAAGGATGTGTTTCGCATATTTAAAGAGCACAGGGACGAGATTGCCCTGCTTTGGCGACCGCATCCCCTGATTGAAAATACGGTGAAGTCCATGCGCCCACAGCTTTGGGGCGAGTATAAGAAAATTGTGGAGCAGTACAAGGCGGAAGGCTGGGGAATATATGATGATACTTCCGATATGGACAGGGCGGTTGTGTTAAGCGATGCGTATTACGGAGATGGAAGCAGCGTGGTGCAGCTGTATAAGCAGACAGGGAAACCGATTATGATGCAGAATGTGGATGTGCGCCAAATCCCGAGTGATAAGTATTATTTAGTGAATAGCTTGTGCGAGGATGAGGGCAGCGTTTACTTCGTACCATATAATTTAAATGTTTTAGTGAAATATTCGGAAGCTGCAAAAAGAAGCGAATGGGTGCGGTCAATTGCCGATGTGGGTCAGGAACGGTTTGTATCCTATAATGATATTAAGAAATATCGGGACAAATTATTTTTGATTCCCCTCCACGATACCAAAATCGTGGTTTATGATTTGAAGTCGGAAGCTTATGAATGTATCCCGATTCCCCCTTCGGAGCATTGGGATTGCTCTTGGGGTAATTTCTCTAAGGCTTACCAATGCGGGGAAAATCTGTATTTAGTTGGATATCAATATCCGGGGGTTATCCGCCTTAACATGGAAACATATGAGTGCGAACAGGCGCTGGATTTGTATACAATACATGAGCAGGACATGGGGCAGCAAAGGCTGGCTTTGGAATCTGTAGAAAAAAATGACTGCATATATATGTTGGTACAGGATACCAGCGAACTGGTGAAATATGGGATGAAAGACCATCAGAGTACCATATATCACTTGGAATACAACGGGAGGATAAATTATCGAACTATTGCGTTTGACGGGAATGACTTTTGGTTTACGCAGGATGGAATTGAATATCTTAAATGGAATGAGGAAAGTCAAAAGGGTGAGGTATTGGTACATCCTGGGAAAGATAAAATACCACGGGACAGTTTGTATCGATTTAGCTTTTTTAAGGCTGGAAAAATATACGTGATGTCCTCTATCGCAGCCCCAATTGTTATTATTGATTGTAATGATTTTAAGCAGTCGACGCTTATGTGGAAAGAGGAAGGACAGGAAAAAGGTTTCCGGGTGTTTCATCTTTTTAAATATAACGGCGGATGTGCTTTTATCGATTTTGAGGATCAATGCAATAGGGTTTTAGATATTCAAATATGTAAGGCGGAGAAACAAAAATGGATAAAGGATAAAGATAAGATTGTTCAAACGCTTGCGGGTCAGGAAAACGAAATTGTACGCGAAAGCGGCGCATCGTTGCCGGAATTGATAGGATTGTTGGCAATAGAAAAATAGGATTACTGCTTTAAGGATTATCAGACGCCGAGTTCAGAATAAGGAGGTTTATGCACTATGAATATTTATCTGCTAAATGGAGTGTGTTCAGGAGAGCAAAATGATAGGCTGACATACTATTCAGTGAAACGCGGTGGTACTTTTGGTGGATATATGCAGGACTTCGATGAATATTTAAAATTAAAAAATAGAGAAAGAAATTTGCTGCTTGTTATTCCACAGGATGAAATAATGGTATCTTGGTTCAAAGGGAACGGCTTTGTGGAATTCGAAGATTATATGACAGAGGAGTATTAAAAAAAAGAAATAGTAGTTATATATGGAAATTGCCATGCTGAATCAATACGGGGAATATTAAGCCGGTATCGTCCTTTTACGGAACAATACGCCATATATCCAATTGTGCCAATACAGAATATTAGGAAAATTGACTATTTGAATAAGTCAGTCTTTCGGAACTGTGATATATTTGTCCATCAAGCAATCAGAGACAATAACAGGTATGGCAAAGAATACGCTTCATCGCAATTGATTGCGAAACTAAAAAAGGGATGCCGGGTAATTGCCATTCCCAACATATATCATCTCCCCATGTGTTTCTTTCCTCAATATAAAGAGGAAAAGCAACTAAGATGGAAAGCGGAAACTTATTTTTTTCGTGATTCGATTATTGATAATGGTCTTAGGCAAGGCGTTTCTTTCAAAAAAATAGACCAAATATATCACTTTCAGGATGCACTGTCAGAAACGGGATTTAATTTTCATGAGGAATTTCTGCATTTTATAGATGAAGTCCGTATGCGTGAAAAAGACTGGGATATACCAGTGTCTGATTTTATTATTCAAAATTATAGGAATCATCAGCTGTTCTATGATCCGAACCATCCTACAGAGTTCTTTTTGAAATATGTGGCAAGTGAGCTTACATCTATCTTGTGTAACAGGGAGTGTGGAGAAGGTGAAGAAACAATTGATGATATAAATGTCCGAGCTTTAGATACATATGAAATGCCTGTTATGGAAGCTGTAAAGGAGCAAGGTAAATTACTCTATAAAAACTCTGTTATAAGAAATACCGGTAAAAAGGTGGTTTGTAAAAAAATGGATGTTAGAGAATACATCGTGCAATATACATCGTTAATTTGGACATCACATGATTATAAGCGGGTACTGAGAATAAAGAGCTTTATCTTATGGGTCTTGCTGCAAATACGAGATATCTTTTCCTTGTTTGGCTCGGCTGTAAATAAATGCAGAAAGTAAAATAAATTTTTATTAAGGAAAGAAACTTGATCAAGGTAATGAAAGGGAAAACAGGTAATGCTTGCATTAAATGAAAATTATAAATTCATGACTAAACACGGGAATGGGTTTATCATTCATGAAATACCAATTGTTGATAGCTGGGGAATAAATAAGAGTATGATTGTTGAAGCACCGGCACAGCTTGGAAATGGATATTATGATATTGGACATTTGGGCGCATTCACTTTTATTAATATTAATAAACACAGAGAACCATCAAACTCGTGTAACATTGATGCGAAAAGCATTGGGCGATTTTGCATGATTTCTCATAACGTACATATTGGGTTCCCTCAACATGCGGCTTCTTTTCTTTCTGCACATCATGTGTTTCGCTATAATGCCGGTTCGGACTGGTGCAGCGCTTGGTATAATCGGGAATATGATGAGTGGGAAGAAAGCGTATCAAAGGAAAACTATGCTTCTACGAAAAAGGATTTGACCGAAATAGGAAATGATTGTTGGATAGGGTATGATGTAAAAATTATGAATGGCGTAAAAATTGGTGATGGTGCGATTGTTGCGGCGGGAGCTGTTGTAACTAAAGATGGTCCTCCCTATTCAGTAGTGGGAGGGGTACCGGCTAAGATTATAAAGCTAAGGTTTTCAGATAAAATCATCGATGAGTTATTGAATATCAAGTGGTGGGAGTATGGTCCGGATATTTTACACGGATTGGATCTGGCACATCCGTCTGATTGCATCAGTGAATTAAAAGAACGCTCGTGCTTCTATAGTAAATTCAGGAGTGAAATTATTCGATTTGATTTTGACAGCGGGATTGCTCGAATCATTGAAAACGACATAGTAATAAAAATTATAAAACTAAACGGGGAAAAAGATAATGAAGACGGTAGCTATGATACCAATTAAGCTTAATAATGAAAGAATTCCGGGAAAGAATTTGAAGTGTTTTTCGGATGGGACTCCACTTATATATCTTATACAAGACGCTTGCCTGAATGCACGATTAGTGGATGAGGTTTATGTGTATTGCAGTAATGAGGAGGTCTGCGATTATCTCCGACCGGGAGTCCGCTTCTTGAAAAGACCTACTGTTCTTGATACAAAATATGCTAACTGCAATGACATTATCAGAGAATTTATAAAGGCGGTTAAATCTGATATTTATGTTGTGTCACATGCAACAGGTCCCTTTACGAAGAGTGAGAGTATTGATGCCTGTATTGAACAGGTGGCAAGCGGTGATTACGATTCTGCGTTTTTGGCAAGGAAAATTCAGGAGTTTTTATGGCAGAATGGTAAAGCAATGAATTTTGATATTCAGCATTTTCCAAGGACACAGGATTTAGTTCCGATCTATACGGAAACACCGGGAGCATATGTATTCACTAGAGATACCTTTGAAAAGTATGACAGGCGGGTTGGAATTAAGCCTTATATTCATGAGGTACCGGAAGTGGAAAGCCGTGATATAGACTATCCGGAAGATTTTGAAATTGCGGACGCAATATATATGAGCTTGATAAAAGGAAGAAATTAGTAAGGAATCATGTTAAATTATTGGATTGTACATTAAGAGATGGTGCATATTTGTTGGATAAGCGCTTTGGAGTATCAAATATCAGGGGAATCACTGATGGACTGGTGGAGGCAGGAATAGATTTTATTGAAATCGGTTTTTTTCAGAATGAAGGGTTTGGTGAAGGAAAAACAGTATATTTAAATTCTGCTGATGCCGGGAGGTTTATTCCGGATGATAAAAAAGGCTGTTTGTTTACTGTCCTGGCCGATTACAGCAGATACGATGTTTCCAATCTTGATGAGCATAGCGACGATTCGGTAGATGCTGTCAGAGAATGTTTTTTTAAACAGGAACGCTTTGGAGCCTTGGATTATTGCCGTATTATTAAAAATAAAGGATATAAATTATTCGTACAGCCAGTGGATATTCTTGGATACTCAGATGCTGAGCTTTTATCTTTTATTGATGAACTTAACAGGATTGAGCCATACTGTTTATCCATTGTAGATACTTTTGGCTCTATGTATTTTGAGGATTTACGTCGTATTTTAGAGCTGATAGACCATAATTTGATTAGGACATGTAAAATCGGGTTCCATTCGCATAATAATATGCAAATGTCAAATGCATTGTCACAGGAATTTGTCAGGCTGACGGCAGGCAGGCGGGAAGCTGTTGTTGATGGGACTCTTTCAGGAATGGGGCGTGGCGCAGGCAACACCCCTACTGAACTTATAGCTCAATACTTATCTGTAAAATGGCATAGCAAATACAATATAGATGCAATATTAGACGTGATTGATAACTACATGAATCATATCAGGTCACTTTGCCAATGGGGGTATAGTACGTCATATTTTGTTGCGGGGTGTTATAGCGCCCATGTAAATAACATCGCTTTTCTGACAAAGAAAAACAGTATTAAAAACAAGGATATGCGGTACATATTAGATGCAATCGGACCGCAGGCACGGAAAAGATATGATTATGACCTTTTGGAACGCACGTACATTGATTATATGAGCGCCAATATTGATGATTCAGAGCAGCTTGAAAAGTTAAAAACGATTGTAAATGAAAAATGTGTACTGATATTAGTCCCCGGAAGAACGGCAAAAACTTATTCTGAAAATATTAAACAATATATTTCAGATAATACCCCCATTGTAATCTCCGTTAATTTCCTGCATGACCGGATTTCGTCAGATTTTGTTTATTTAAGCAACATTGGAAGGTATGAATATTGGAGCCTGAACGAGGAATTTCAGAAAACAAGGAAAATATTAACATCAAATTTGTCTGAAAATGCGAAGGATGGAGATATAGTAATCTCATTTGTCAGATTGGTAAAATGCGGATTTGGACATATGGATAACTCCGTCATTATGTTATTAAGATTACTTGACAGGGCAGATGCCTGTAAAATAGCGATTGCCGGATTCGATGGTTATGAATATATTGATGGCAGTTTAAATAATTATTATTCACGTGATTTAGAGATATCTTCCGTAATGGATGATAATCCGGTAAAGCTTAATCAGGAGATATCAGACATGCTGGAAGATTTCAGGGATACAAGGGAAAATAAATGCTGCAATATTGATTTTATCACACCGTCCAGGTTTGAGAATATCTTTGGATGAGATAAAAACCTGCATATAAAGATTGCAATAAGGGGATAGCGATATAGTGATGAAATATTTGGTAATGGATGCAGATGGAACATTGACAGACGGGAAGATTTATATGGGCAAGGATGGAGAGATTTTTAAAGCCTTTGATGTTAAGGATGGGTGCGGCATTAAGGATATTTTGATACCGAAGGGAATCATACCGATTGTCATTACTGCACGGGAATCATCCATTGTGACCAATCGGTGTAAAGAATTAAACATTACAGAAGTGCATCAGGGCGTTTCGGATAAGCTTGAGAAGCTTATCAATATTATCAGCCGTTATTCTGAGGAAATTGATTTTTCCCATATTGCATATATAGGAGACGATATACCTGACTTAAAGTGCATGATACCTGTCAAAAAAGGTGGAGGATTAATTGGATGTCCGAAAAATGCCGTGAAAGAGATAAGAAATATTGCGGATTTTATATCAGACCATGACGGCGGTAATGGAGCGGTCAGGGATTTTATTGAATGGATACTATTTCGATAACTGAATTTATTAATTTTCAGAAGTATAAAATTGCGGAGGCAAAGGTATAGCAGTGAGGAAAATCTTATTTGTTTTAGGTAAAGACGTACATAATAAACCTGCCTATAAAATATACCGGGAATGTTTGAAACGCGGATATGAGGTTGATTTGTATGCGACTACCTTAGAAGACGGGCATATCAATATTTTTTGGGAAGCTAAGAGCGCAATCCGGCATATAAATACCCTGACAGAAGAACAGATTAGCTTATATGATTATATATTTTCCGCGGTTCCTATTTATGGACAGACATTGTTCAGGGACGCACATAAATATATTTTTTTAAATCCGTCCAGTAGTTATTTAGATGACCCCTATTTTTCGGGTGATTTTGTATTTACGGTGCGGGATATTTCAAGGCCGTTAGTAGAAGGTGAACAATGGCCGGTTGAGGTTTTTAATCTGATTAGGTGTACTCCGGGGATGGCGACCGGTGGGGCGCATCTTGAAAAATCAGAGATAGAAAACAGGGAAAAGACGAAGAAAATTTTATTCATTGACGCAGGGCATTTCCCATTTGGGACAAAGCGGGAATTAGCGGAATACGTTATTCATATTGCAGAGGCCTGCCCTGACTATGAGGTGAGCGTTAAACCGCGTTATTTACCCGGTGATGAGGATACGACGCATAAAAATAAAGAGAACTTATATGAATACCTTGATAACAGAGAGAGCCTTCCGCCTAATCTGGCTTTGATAAGGAAGCATACGGATTTATGGGAGGAATTAGCGAACGTCGATTTAGTGATATGCCCGGAGGCAACCACCAGCTATGTAGAAACAATCCTTGCCGATAAGAACATCATAATATTTACGGGTTTCCCGAATCAGGAAAGCATCCTGTGGAACGCAGACAGGGCAAAGCTGTTTTGCGGAATAACAGGTAATCTGTCCTGCCGGGTCAGATATCAGGATATTTTTGAATATCTGCCGCAGGGGTTCAAGGTGGATGCGGGGAAGCTGCAGAATATATTGTATAAAACGCAGAACGTGGCGGAAGACATCGTTGACGCAATGGAATATATCTATGTGAATTTTATAAGTAAAGATATATTTCCGAAGGAGAAATACTATAAATCCGACAGCTATTTAGACGAGATGCAGCCTGACTATAGCCTGACATGGGAGGATATTATCCATAGAAGGTATCGCCTTTCTTTATATGATTATGCGGCATCCCAAATAGTGCGGCTGTATATCAGTGGCATGGACTGCTCGGAAATATTGGAATATATTAACGGCGTTCCGGATAATAATTTTGATAAGGCTCATTTGGAGGAGCTTATAAAAAGGTTGCAGGAAAAACTGTATCATTGCTATATCCAAAACAGTGCCAAAATGATGAAAACCGCTTATTCCCCAAGCTTATTGTGCTTGGCATATTTTAAAGAGAATCGGTTTGATGAGTTTAAACCGGATGAATTAAAATGCGGGGCATATTACGCATACTGCAAGGCGAAAATCAAATTTGACAGAGGTGATTATGAAGGGACATTAAATTGCCTCAAGGATTATTTTGATGAGGTGGATAATAATATGTATGAGATATCCCATGCTGATAATGAAGGAGTCATTGTTATGGCGCATTATTATAAGGGAGCGGCGTTATTCCACCTGAACAGGCTGCAGGAGGCTGAAATTCATTTGAGTATTTGTGATAAGGCATGGGATGGGAAACATAAAAAAGCTGCAGAATATCTGCGGTTGATTGAAGAAAAATCATAGTTTAGATGTTAGTATGCGGATTATGAAACTTTATGTGAATATAAGGCAGGACATTATACGAGGGGGTAAATGTATGGAGTCAATACATGAATTGGTTCGATTATCGGAAGAATGGCAGGGGAAAATCTGTATTTTTGGCGCCGGGCGATTAGGGAAAGGCATTGTATATGAAATTCTTACATTGGCGGGTCTTTCTGTAGATTTTTACTGTGACAATTATGTGAAAGAAGGGACAGCAATCCATGAAGGCTGTTATGTAATATCACCGGAGAAGCTTTACGGGGAGGGGGTAAACGTTCATGTATTTGTAGCCGCCCCAAAGGGGATAGTATCGGAGCTGGTCAGCCATGGGATTCCTTCGGAGCATATCACCATAATTTCAGATGTGTGGGTGGACAGGCTTGCGCAGGAGGTCTGCGAGAGTGAGCATGATGGCATTACGGAAAGATTTATCCCTCTGTTGGGAGATGAGCCGATGATAAAAAGACGTTTTAAAGAAAGAATAGGGTACGAGCCCGATTTGGAGAATCCTCGGACATTTAACGAGAAGCTGCAATGGTTAAAGCTGCATGACAGGAAACCGATTTATACAACCATGGTTGATAAATACGAGGCGAAAAGATATGTTGCACATCTGATTGGCGAGGAATATATTATCCCGACATATGGTGTTTACGACTGCTTTGATGAGATTGATTTTGACGGATTGCCTAAGCGGTTTGTGCTTAAATGCACGCATGACAGCGGAAGCGTTATTATTTGCAGGGACAAAGAAACGTTTGACAGGGAAAGCGCAAAAAAGAAGCTTGAGGATTCTCTGAAAAGGAATTTTTACTGGATGGGCAGGGAGTGGCCTTATAAAGATGTCAAACCTCGTATTATCGCCGAACAATATATGGCTGATGCAGATGTGGATTATAAATTTTTTTGTTTCAATGGTGTCCCGAAATATTTATATGTTTCGCAAGGGCTTGAAGATCATGAAACAGCTTCCATTAGTTTTTTGACACTTGACTGGGAATTTGCACCTTTTGGCAGGAGTGATTTTAAGTCGTTTATGAAGTTTCCGCATAAGCCTGTTCACTATGAGGAAATGATTGATGTGGCAAAAATTCTTTCAAAGGGACATCATTTTTTAAGAGTGGATTTATATGAAATTAACGGTTGCGTTTATTTTTCAGAGTTTACTTTTACTCCGTGTTGTGGCTGGATGCCGTTTGAGCCGCCGATATGGGATGAGAAGCTCGGGGATATGCTGGACATAGGATAACAAGAGAGTCTGGAGGGGAGTGGCAGGAACCGCATCGGGAGGTACAGGCTTTCTTTATATGATTATGCGGCATCACATATACGGCAGATGTATATTAATGATATGGACTGTTCGAAAATATTGGAATATATCGGTAGTGTTTCGGATATTTACCTTGATAAGAAACATCTTGAGGATATTAAAAAGGGCTGCCGGAAAAGCTACAGAATATCTGCGGTTGATTGGAGAAAAATCATAGTTTAGATGTTAGTATGCGGATTATAAAACTTTATGTGAATATAGGGTAGGATATTGTGAGAGGTATAAATATATTTTTGGATGATATTAACAGCAAAATAGAGAAATTGAGGTGCATAGGGTGAATATTTTATTAGTTACCGGTGGTTTTGCAGAGAAGAATAAACCCTTGAGCGGAATGCCTGCTTACCTTCACAAAGTATCAAAATGTTTGCAGGCAAGAGGACATCAGGTTGTGATATTAACTGCTGATAAAAAAACATATAGATGGATATATGATGGGATTGAAATATGTTCTGTTAGCGTTTCAAAGACAGATGGGGATAATGCATGGGTTAAGTATGGGTTAAATGCTGTGCGCAGAGAAATTGCTATGCAGAAAGAAATAAAAAAAGTTTGTATAGAGAAAAGTATTGATTTGATTCAATATAGCGGATGGTTTGGAGTTGGGCTTTTCCATTCGGGAAAAATACCTGCCGTAATGCGTATGTCGTCGTATGCGAAAGTACAGTTGAAATTGACTTACGATGAGAAGGAAATAGAAGTTATATCATTGCTTGAAAGAATGGCAGCGCGAAGAATGAATGTGGTTTATGCGCCGAGTAATGCAATTGCAATCCCTTTGGAAGAGGATATTAATAAGAAGGTTTACGTGATAGAAACTCCTTTTATAGAAGGACAAATAGATACAAAATTGAATTTATCGGTATTAAATGAAAAGCTCGCAGGAAAAAAATATCTTCTGTTTTTTGGAAGGATGTCACCTGACAAAGGGATACTTACCATAAATCGGATAATACATAAACTGCTTGAAGATAATAGAGAATTGTATTTTGCGTTTGCAGGACCGCAGTATGTGTATCAAGACACAAATACGTGGAAAATGCTGCTCAAGTCGGCAGGTGAATACAGTAACCGTATTATTTATCTGGGTAATTTAACACATGATGTATTAATGCCTGTGCTGGATAATGCATACGCGGTGGTTTTGCCATCACTGATGGATAATCTGCCCAACGCGTGTCAGGAGGCTATGTATAGGGGGAAAGTGGTTATCGGTACATATGGTTCCAGCCTTGATCAATTGATTGAAGATGATAAGTCAGGGTATTTGTCAAGACCGAATGACGGTGAAAGTCTGTACAATGCAATCGAAAAAGCTCTTATGGCGGATGGTGACAAACGAAGGATGATGGCGATGAATGCAAAAAAGCGCATAGAATTGCTAAAACCGGAGCATACTGTCGCAAAGCTTGAGAAATTGTATGGTGCAGTAATGAAAAATGATAATAAAACGAGTAGACATTAGTGGGAGCAAAACGTGGAAAGTCGTTTAGAAAATAGAGAAGAAACAGAGTGGACAAATTGCTGGTGGGCAAAGGCAAACTCAGATACTAAAAGAATAGCATTAATCGGTGATTCTGTAACACGCCAATTCAGAGGTGTGATGGAGCAGTTTGCGCAAGGTGTTTATGCGGTGGATTTGTTTGCTACATCATTATATATTACTGATCCGTTATTAAAAAAGCATCTGAGTGGCTTTTTTGATACAGAATATACATATGACACAGTTATTTTAAATTATGGTTATCACCACGGATTGAAATTTAGTGAGCTAATATATAAAGAAATGCTTGAAAATATAATAATGGACATATCAACGAAAACAGGCAAACTGGTACTATGGGGGGGAACGTATGAGACGACAGATTCTTTAGAAAGAAAGCAGCGTAATAAGGAAATTGAACGGAGAAACAAAATATCAAAGCAGATTGCAGAAGAAATGTATTGTGAATTTTTTGATTTGAATGAGGTGGCTAACAAGGAAGGGATTGTATTAAAATACACAGATTCGATTCATTTGGATATTGAAACTGTTATTCAACTATGTCATTGCCTATACCTTGAAAATGGACTTGCCTATAGTAATATATTGCATGACAGGCTTTTATCAAAGTTAAATGATAAAGGGATAATTATTTACGGTGTTGGTACTTTGGCTGAAAAGCTGTTTTGGTATATTTCTGTTGAAATTGGTAAGGATAATATATTTTCATTTGCGGAAAGTAAAAGTGTTCATATGAACAGTAGATTTTGTGAAAAGGATGTATATTGCATAGAAGATTTATACGAAACATATAATGAAGCTTTGGTTATTGTTGCATCGCAGAAACACAGTGATGAGATGATGAGAAATGTGATTGAGCTTGGTTTTGAAAATGTTTTAAATGGAAGTTACTTGATTAAATAAAACAGGAGGTAATCATTATGAAAAAAGGAGCAGTATCAAGATTATCGGCAGTAGCTGGTGCAGTGGCAGGAGCGGTGACGGCAGGGCGGATGGCAAGTAAAGCGACCAATAAAGCGCAGATTATGTCAGACAAGCATTTGGCTTTGTATTTGTTGATGAATCAGTGGGTGGCAGTCAAGCAGGAAGGAAAGAATTTAAAGGATTATTTTGAAGAGAACGGATACAAAACAATTGCAATTTACGGAATGAGCTATGTTGGGGAACGCTTGGTTGAAGAGCTTAGGGACAGTGATATCAATATAAAATACGCCATTGATAAAAGTGCGGATTCCATATATTCAGCGGTAAAAATAGTGGCGATGGATGAAGACTTGGAAGATGTGGATGCAATCATAGTGACACCTGTGTTTTTCTTCGATGAGATAGAGGCTAAGCTTATGGATAAGATGCAGTGTCCTATTATCTCGATAGAGGATGTTTTGTATGAGGTGTAACGGATTGCTTGTAAATTAATTTAGTGTGAATTTTAAACAATGCACCTTGACAATTTCATATTTTACATTAGGTTTTAGTCGAGTGCTAATTACTGTCTTACGAGAAATAAAATCTCTTATATTTGTCATCATATGGCTGCAAATGATGACAAAATGGCATTCCATTTAGCATGAAGCTGGAGGATAGTGATAATAGCAGGGCATTAAAGGCTATGAAAGCAGCGAGTAAGATAGCTGCGGAAAATGGTATTTCGGATAGGATATTGGATTATAAGGCAAGCCCTAGTGAATGAGCAGTAGTCGCCATAATTAATTGAATAGAGTTAAAAATCAAAGACCTAATGTAAAGTATGAAATTTCATATTTTATATTAGGTCTTTTTGTTTTACGGAGTGGTCAATGTTTAAGTCAAAAATGGAGGATTACTGGGATATGAATACCATCAAGGTTAGCATAATAACTGTTTCATATAATGCGGTTGATACTATTGAGCAGACCATTTTAAGTGTATTGAATCAGTCGTATAGAAATGTGGAGTATATCATCATTGACGGGCAGTCAACCGATGGTACGCAAGAGGTGATTGAAAAATATAAGGACAAGCTTGCGTATTATGTGAGCGAGCCGGACGGTGGGATTTTTGATGCGATGAATAAAGGCATAAAGCAGGCATCAGGGGACGTAATCGGTATTATTAACAGTGACGACTGGTATGAGTTGGATGCTGTTGCGAATATAGTTCCTTGCTTTGAATCAGGTGATGCCGAAATTGTATATGGGAAGAGCAGGCATATTTATTTAGATGGTTCGGTGTCATATTCCGAAAATATGCCATTGAGTGAGTTGTGGATGCATATGTCGGTGTCGCACCCCAGCTGCTTTGTAAAAAGAGAGGTATATCAACGCAAAGGGCTGTTTGATACAAAGTATAGAATAGCAGGTGATTATGAATTTATGCTTGGGTGTTATTCGTCAGGAGTTAAATTTAAATACATTGATAAGGTGATTGCGAATTTTAGGTATGGTGGGATAAGTACGACAGATACAGTAGCTGCTGCGAGAGAAACTCTTCAAGTTGCCAAAACATATATGGATAAATGCTTTGATTGTGACAGGGAGACGTTGTTGAAATTGTGGGAGCAGAAGGATTTGGAGGTAAGGCTTAGGGAGATGTTTTTATATTATCCGCAGATTTTGGAAAATCATCTTACGCAGGCTTTTTAGGATGTTAGTGAGGGAATTTATATTTTCGGAGCCGGATTTTGGGGAGAAAAGTGTTGCATTGCGTTGAAAAATTCTCAAATTTATGTAAAAGGTGTGGTTGATAATGATAACAGAAAATGGGGAGAAAACCTGGAGGGAATACCAATAGAAAGCCCTAAGATATTAGAGGGTGGTGAAAAAAATGTTTTGATAGCGGCTAGGAATTATGCGGATGATATATGCAGGCAGTTGGAAGAAATAGGGAACGAAAAGCTTGAGTGGATTTCTTTGGAAGAAATCAAGGAGAAACTTTCACAGAATGCAGTAGATGAATTGGATAAAAATGACATGCAAGAATAGAAAGAAAACAATATGGAGGACAGACTGTTGGATATCGTGATTTTTGGTACAGGGAATTATTATCGTAGGTTTAGAAGATTTATAGATATGTCAAAGGTCACTGCGATAGTAGATAATAACCCAAGTAAATGGGGGATGCTGATTGACGGTATGAAAATAAGCAGTCCTGATGACATTAATTATGGCAGTGTCACGTATGTTTTAATCCTTGTAAAAGATACGGAAGCGATAGTGAAACAGCTGGTGAGTAAAGGAGTTTCGCGGGAATGTATAAAAGATCATGCTGATATTGCGATGCTATTTGGTATAGAAAGCAGTGTTATTTCCGGTGATGATAAGGTGGCTT
Organism: Lachnospiraceae bacterium; assembly: GCA_021202335.1. Taxonomy (GTDB): domain Bacteria; phylum Bacillota; class Clostridia; order Lachnospirales; family Lachnospiraceae; genus COE1. Next base: position 59,265 of record JAJQDE010000041.1, on the reverse strand, counting down.
TCGATGATTGGAGACAGCGGAACTTAGAAAGAAAGAAATTTTTCATTCTTTCTAACGAAATGGCCAGATCGGGAGTGCCCATTGCAATGATGAATTTATGCTTCATATTGCAGCGAATGGGGTACAGCATGGTGTATGGTGCGCTTGATGAAGGCAATCTTGAGGAAGAATTGAGCTTGAACGGGATAGATTACATAAAAAATGTTGCAGTATTTGCAAATGATAAAGCTTTACAGGAATTTCTAGCTTCCTTTGACTGTTTCATATTTGGAAGCATAGCGGTCAGTGATGAAGGAAGTATTTTTTCAAAGCTTGATGTTCCGGTGATTTGGTGGCTGCATGAGTCATTGCAAAAATTTTATGAAGATAATCCACTTCCGCTGAAAAATAATATCTATTATTACGGCGGAGGGCATAGGGTAATAAAACGGTTTCATGAATATTACCCTGATGAGGTAATAGGAGAATGGATGTATAGCATTCCAAGTGTATCGGCTGTAAAAAAAAGAATCTCATACCCTGTGACGTTTGCGTAGGTAGGATGGTTTTGCGAAAGAAAAGCGCAGGACATACTGCTTCAGGCGATACAGATGATACCCGACACAAAAAAGAGTCAGGCGAGGTTTGTTTTTATCTGTCCTGGAGCCGGAAACGACTCAAAGTGGGTAGAAATGGCTTGCAGAATACCGCAAATTGAAATTTTGGGTGAACAGACACAGGAAGAGTTGGAGCAGATACTTTCGAATATTGATGTGTTTGTGTGTCCGTCAAGAGATGACCCCATGCCGATTGTAGTGACGGAGGCAATGCAGCATTATGTCCCATGTATAGTGTCAAATCAAGTAGGACAATCGGAGTTTATGATAGGAGATGTAGGCGGTTTTGTATTTGAAAGTGAAGATGTAGAGGCATTATCGCGGTTAATGGAGTTTTGTATTGATTGTTCGAAAGAAATTGAAAAAAGGCAGGATGAGGCATACAAAATATATTGTGATAATTTTTCACAGGATGCAATGGAACGAAAAGTGCGTGAGATTATCGACAAAGTGTTGAATTAGGGAGTCGGTGCTGATGAATATTTTAATTTTAGGCGCTGCAGGATTTATAGGAACAAATCTTGCGCTTGGTTTGATTGAAGATGAAGAGAATACGCTTACATTGGCAGATGAGAGAAATGAATATTTTGACAGATTTCCAATTGTAGTTTCGGAAAAGTCAAAAAGGATTGTTGTGAAATTTGACAATGACTGCCCGTTTGAAACATTGGTGGATAATCAAGATATTGTATATCATTTGATAAGCACCAATAATCCGTCCACTTCAAACCGTGATGTGGTAAATGAAATATCGGATAATATATCACTGTCTATTAGATTGCTGGAAGCTTGTGTAAAAAAACACGTGGGAAAGGTTGTGTTTATATCATCGGGGGGAACGGTATATGGTAATGGTATTAAATGCCCTATTAAGGAAGATACACCAAATAACCCGATAACAACTTATGGGATTCAAAAGCTGACAATTGAAAAGCTGCTCTATTTATATTTCTATATGTACGGATTGGATTACAGGGTTGTGCGGTTGTCAAATCCTTATGGCCCATATCAACGTCCAAGTGGAAAGTTGGGAGCAATCACGAATTTTATTTACAAGGCTTTGAAGAATGAAAGCATTGTCGTTTATGGTGATGGAACAGTGGTGAGGGACTACATATATATTGATGATGCGATAAGAGGGATTATTGCCATTACTAAAGGTAACTCAAAGGAAAAGATTTTTAATTTGGGAAGCGGCAGAGGTACAAGTATAAATTATGTGCTTGAAACACTGGAAAGACAGTTAAACCATGCTCTGAAAATAGAATATACGCCTGGCAGGACTGTTGACGTGAAGGAAAATTATTTGGACATAGGGCGTTATGAGAGTGAGTATGGAAAATTAAATCCGATTGCTTTGGGGGAAGGAATGGGGAAACTGGAGAATTTTATGAGGGAATATTACAAGCTGTAAGAAGGGTTTCAGGTGGTAAACGGCAGCGTATCGAATGGATATAATGAATTGTCGTATTGGCTGATTGATTTAATGAATGGTGATATGAAATATGTGTATGCTATAGCTGAGAAGCAGATGGGAAAGGAATTGAGAATAAGATGGATTTTTTTCAATGGTTGGATGACTTTGAAAACGGAACAGAATTTGTGATATTTGGTAATGGTGAGAATGGGGATATTATCCTTGATTATTTGAAAAAAAGGGAAATTAAAGCTGTCGCTTTTTGTGATAACGACGAAAAAAAACAGGGGACGCAATATAGAGACATTGAGGTATTGTCATTGAGTGAGGTTAGGATTAAAAGTCCTGCCGCAAAGTATATTGTTTCTGTAATTGAACATAGGGATGAAATAGCAGAACAGCTTGAGTCTGTTGGGGTATTTGAGGAGTCAATCTTTAAAGTTGAAAACACTCGCGTGATTAATGATTTAAAGAAAGAATTGCCTGATTTGTACATTAGCGAAGACGAGATATTCCGGTATGGTAGTATGGTATGCCGTAGCGGAACAAGAAAATTCAATGAAATAAAAGAAATGTACTCTAAACCAAATATCGTTGGGGGGTATAACAAAAAGCAATATAGTGTGTCAATATGCGCTATATTCCAAAATGAGGCTTTATATCTGAAAGAATGGTTGGAGTTTCATAAGATTGTAGGTGTGGAGCATTTTTATTTGTATAACAACAACTCAAATGACAATTATAGTGAGGTTTTGCAGCCGTATATTAGTGCGGGAGAAGTGACTTTGGTGGAGTGGCCTTATGCACAGGGACAGGTATCAGCATATTTTCACTGTGTGGAAAATTATTGTGATGAAAGTGATTGGATAGGCTTTATTGATATAGATGAGTTCGTTGTTCCGATTCAGCATGACAGCATTTATGAATTTTTATCCGGATTTAAAGACGTGGGAAGTGTTTTGATAAATTGGAAGTTCTTTGGAAGTGCGGGAATTGTTGAACGTGATATAAGCAGATTGGTGACAGCGACATTTTTCCGTAGCTGGTGTAAGCATATGAATATAGGAAAATGTTTTTATAATACGGCATTTGGGTTCTCAGAGAGAAATAAAGAAAAGGGATTGCCACACACTATATGGACAGTTTATGAGAATAGGGATATACCGCCCGTAGATATTTGGCATGAGATGTGTCCTCCGGGAATACAACGTAAGGGGGAGAAGAATTTTCCAATACAAATCAATCATTATGTGGTAAAGTCATGGGCTGAATATAAATTAAAAATGGAGCGTACAGATGTGTTTTTTAAGAAAAATTCGCATACGGAAGATGCTTTTTTGTATCACGACAGAGATGGAGTGAGCGTAGATATAAATATATGTAAATATATGGATCGACTGTTGAAACGAATGGAGGCAAAGGCGTGATAATGCTGCAATAATTAAATTCAGGATAATACAAAAATCATTTAATTTTTTAGCATTTTGTGGGGAAGGAACCAACAATGAACCGACTATGCATATACATGACCTACAACAAAAATCATAAAATTCAAGAATACATTGCTTATGCCCTTAGAGCATTGAAGCAGTGTTGTACGGATATTTATTTTGTGTGCAACTACATGCAGACGCCGGACGGTTTGGAGTATGTTCAGCCATATGTGGAGCGGATTTATTACCATGAAAACATAGGCTATGATTCGGGCGCATATAAAGACGTTCTGTTTGACTTTATTGGATGGGATAAAGTATATGAATATGATGAATTGATTTTAACAAATGACTCTTATTGGGGCTTCTTTTTTCCCGTGGAGGACTATTTTGCGCAGATGGCTTCAGTAGAGTGTGACTTTTGGGGTATGACGGGGCAGGCGGCAGGGGAATTTACTAATCCCCTGTATCAGTTTGAGGCGCATGTTCACAGCTATTTTCTTGTATTCAGGAAAGAGGTGCTGCATAGTGAAGCATTTAAGAAGTTTTGGGAGCGGTTTAAATATCCGGTGAGCTTTCGTGAGGCTGTCGTTAAATTTGAGATACAGATAAATGTATGCTTGCGAAGCTGTGGCTTTAAAGGAGCTTCCTTAATGGATTTATGGAATATAGCTTTGGAATGGAATGTAAATCCGTATTATCAATATCCATATGAGCTGATAGCGGAGCATAATTTTCCGATTTTAAAAAAGAAAGCGCTTCTTATACGGAACCCGGGTTTTCCAAGCGCATTGAAAGCAGTGCGGTATTTAAAAGAAAAAAAGCTATACCCGACGGAATGGATGGAGGAAATTATAGAAAACCAATTTTACCTTCCTAAATTCGGTGAGCGGGAAAGCAATAGCCTGAATGAATTTTATCATAGGTATTCAAAAATATATATTTATGGAAACGGGGTATGTGGTAAGAACCTGGCGGTTTATTTTGAATATAAAGGGTGGAGGTTTGAGCATTTCCTTGTGACAAAGCCATCGGACTCGGACGCTATGAGCATTGATCAGGTAAACATCGAATCAACAGCGGGAATTATTATTTCTGTCCTTAATCCACAGGCGGCGGAGGAAATAGCATCAGAAATTGGGGAAAAATGCAGTGAAGAACGGCTGTTTTTCATATCGCAATGTAAAGCAATACAGTTACCGATATAGGCGAGATGGGAGAGCATATGAATATAGCAATGATTATTGCCGGAGGGACCGGCAACCGGATGCATCAGGACATACCGAAGCAGTTTTTAACCGTGAATGAAAAGCCGGTAATAGTGTATACATTAGAGGCATTTCAAAAACACCCGGCGATTGACGAGATAATAGTGGTGTGCATTGAAGGCTGGGAACAGATTTTGTGGGCGTATGTCAGGCAGTTTAATATTACAAAGATGGTGACGGTTGCTTCGGGAGGGGCAAGCGGTCAGGAGTCTATTTACAATGGCCTGAAAGAGCTGGAAAAATCACATACAGCGGATGATATTGTGCTTATTCATGATGCAATTCGCCCGATGGTATCAGAGGAGATTATTTCAGACTGTATCAATAAGGCAGTGGAGTTTGGCTCTGCCATTGCGGTTATTCCATGTGCGGAGGCGATGCTGGTATCTGAAAATCAGATGGATTCACAGCAGATATATAACCGTGATTATTTGAAGCGAACGCAGACACCGCAGGGGTTCCGTTTGGGAAAGCTGTTGGATATTAATGAGCGGGCGCTGGATGCGGGTATAAGGAATTCGGTGGCTTCCTGTACATTGATGATTGAAATGGGTGAACAGGTTCATTTCTGTAAAGGCTCCGAAAAGAATATTAAACTTACCACGGTAGAAGACATTGATATTTTTAAGGCGCTTTTATTGGCAAAACGCGCGGAATGGCTGAAGGATTAATTAACAATTCACTGTGGACGTGGCATGGAGACTGGCTATGAATAATTATCTTGAAAATGAAATATACGCGGCGGACATTGAAGCCGCGATTGCAAATGTAAATGGATTTGGCTTTTTTGACAACAAAAAAATATTGGTTTTGGGTGCGGCGGGATTGCTAGGCTCCTTTTTGACGGATTGCTTTTTATATGCAAATGCGCACTTGAATATGAACGTGGATATTTATGCAGTCAGTAGAAGCCGTGGGCATCTGAAAGCGCGCTTCGGGGAAGAAACGGACTGGCTGCATTTTGTGGAAGGGGATGTCACGACATTGGAGATCGGGAGCCGGATTGACTTAGTGGTTCATGCGGCAAGTTGGGCTCATCCGCAGGCGTTTCGGGAAGCTCCCGTTGAAACTATGCTTGGAAATCTTTTGGGAACATATAGGGTGATGGAAATTGCAAAAGAAAATCCGGGCTGCCGTGTATTATTTGTATCATCAGGGGAGGTGCAGGAGGCGGTTGACCATTTATCCGTGAGAGCCTGTTATCCGGTCAGCAAAAAAGCAGCAGAAACGCTTTGCCTGTCTTATATGCAGGAATATAACGTTGATGTGGTGATAGCCAGACCGTGCCACACATTTGGCGCAAATGTGACGCAAAGCGATAATAGGGCGACAGCACAGTTTATCGGGAAGGCTGTACATAATGAAGATATTGTGCTGAACAGTTCGGGGGAGCAGGTGCGTTCCTTTGCTTATGTGCCGGACTGTGTTTCCGGATTGCTGACGATTGCTGCCTGCGGGCAGAAGGGATGCGTATATGGTGTGGCATCTGATGAAACGTGCTCTGTCAGGCAGTTTGCTAAACAGTGTGCGGATGCGGCACATACGCGGATAGTGCTTCGCGCCGCAAATGCGGCAGAGCAGGCGGAGGCATCGCCGATTAAAAATCAGGTTATAGATAATAATGACTTGAAAAAATTGGGATGGAGCCCATTGTTTACGATAGAACAGGGGATTTTGCATTCCATAGCTATTCGGAAATGGATGGAGGAGCGAAATGGAAACATATTATATTAAAAGCGTGATAGGGGAGATTGCGAAAGGGATTGACAGGCTGATTGAACAGGGAATCATATGCTCTGATAAAAAAGTGCTGTTATATGGTTTGGACAGGTATTCTTTTGCAATGAGGACTATTTTATCAAATAAAGGCTACAGAAATATAGAAGGGTATGTATCAGATGATGAAGCTGCTGTTGTAGAGCATAACTGTGATATAAAAAACTTTGCCTGTAGGTATCTGAATGATGATTCAGGATTGATACAGGTAAGTACAATTAAGGGAAGGCTGGTTCCCTTTGATGAGAACGTAACGATACTTATAGCGTCTAAATCGTATATTTTGGAAAAAGAAAAGCTGGAGCGTCTGGGATATTGTGAAAATATTCATTTTTATAAGGTATATGATTTTGTCGATGAGGCGTTGGACAGGCTGGTTTTGAATAAACGCAGAATGACCATGAAGGAAATGCAGACGACAGAGAAAAATATACTTTCTTATGTAGACCATGTCTGCAGAAAGCATAATTTAAGATACTGGGTGTGCGGTGGGACTTTGCTTGGTACAATTCGCCACAAGGGTTTTATACCATGGGATGATGATATTGATATATTCCTTCCATTGCAGGATTACCGCAGGCTGATAGAGATTTTTGAGGAGAACGAACAATATACCATGATGGGGATGGGGACATCTGAAGTTAATGATTATACTGATATGTTTGCTAAGGTAGTAGATAAGAAAACAATTCTTATTGAAGATATCGGAACCGTGCGGAAGATAAATCCGGTTTGGATTGATGTGTTTCCGTTAGTGGGGCTGCCGGGAGATGAGGAAGAAAGGCTTGTCTTTTTTAAAAAATATAAGGAAGTGAAAAGGCGTATATGGGAAGATTTCTATGCATCAAATGGAAGCACGGGGGTATTTTCTAAATGGTATGGAAAACAGAAGGAATTTTTGGAAAAATATGATTTTGATAACTCAGAGTATGTGGGAGTTTTTGGAACGGTATATGATGAGCGCGACGCCACTACCCGAAGGGTTTATGAAAGCACCATTAGAATGTCCTTTGAAGATATAGAAGTCAATGTTCCGGTGGGATATCAGGAATATTTGGATAATCTTTATGGTAAAGACTGGATGCAGCTTCCGGATGAGAGCAAAAGGCAGTCACACCATGATATTGAAGCGTATTGGTTATAAGGTAGCATTGAAGGAGTGTGCGGGTGCGTATGGTTAGCGTTATTATTCCCATATATAATGTTGAAAAATATTTGGCGGAGTGTATAGAAAGCGTCTGCAATCAGACTTATAAGGATATTGAAATTATTTTGATTGATGATGGTTCAACAGACGGGAGTTATGGGATTTGTGAGGTGTATAAAGAAAAAGATTCACGCATTGTTGTTATACATAAACAAAACGGTGGTCATACAAGTGCAAGGAAGGCAGGAATTATAGCTGCCAAGGGTAAATTTGTCGCCTGCGTGGATGCTGATGACCGGATAGAGCCTGAATATTTGGAGCAGCTTGTAGCGGAGCAGGAAAGAAACGGAGCGCAGATGGTGGCGACCGGGTATTATTACGAAATCGATGGAAAATCGCAAAGGGTTATGAATGTATTCCAAAGCGGTGTGTATGATAACGGAGAGCTTCTGCCAAAGGCTTTATATGCAGGGCAATTTTTTGAATATGGCATTTTGCCGCATATGTGGAACAAGCTGTTTGAAAGAGAGATGCTTCTTAATATACAGATGTGTATTGATGAGCGAATCCTTATTGGAGAGGATGCGGCGGTTGTGTACTCGGCTCTTTTGGAATGTGGGAGAATATGCGTCAGTGATGCCTGCGGTTATCATCATGTGAAACGCCCTGCTTCCATCACGCAGACTGTATGTGCAAATGAAATTGAGCGCATTGAAATACTCCTTTCCTATTTGGAGAATGTATTTGCCAAGAGGAATGTGCTGCATATAATGTCACAGCAGCTTGAGCAATATAAGAAATATCTTTTATTGCTGCGCCAACCGGAATTTTTATTTAAAAAGGAAATTAATCCGTTTGGGGAAATACCAAGCGGCAGCAGGATTGTGATATACTGTGCCGGCGTGCTGGGGAAGAGGCTGTACAATTATTTTTCGGATAATCCCGATGTTGAGGTTGTCGGTTGGCTGGATCAGAATTATGAAACCTACAGGAAGGAAGGCTTTCCGGTGAGCCCACCGCAAGATATTACAGGTATACAAGGATATGATGCGGTGATTATTGCAAATATAACATATACTACGGCGAAAAGCATACGCAGATACTTGAAGTCGTTGTCTGTTGAAGATGAAAAAATACGTTGGTTTTCGGAGCAGTTTTTGAATGAACCGTTGGGAGCATTTTGAGGGAGATTTTATAATGTATACATTCCTGAAAGAACACGGACAAGTCTATATTTTTGGCGCGCAGTCGCGCGCAAAAACCCTGACAGGGTATCTGCGCCTGCTTTATCCGGATATATCCATAGAAGCATATCTTGTGGATGATTTGGCGGAGAATGAGTCTGCTGTCGATAAGCTTCCTGTTTACGGTTTGGATGCTTCCCTGCCATTGCGGACGGAAATTCCGGTTTTCATTGCCACAAAGGGAATTTACCATAAAGCTATTGAGCTGAAGCTGAGAAGGCTGGGGTTTAAGAACATCATACCTGTGACGCCGGAGGTGGACAATCAGTTCAGAAACGCTTATGTCGAGGCAGCTTTTGCAAAGGAGAACCGCACATTTCAGAAAATAGACAGGCTGCCGACAACAGCTTTACATAAGCAGGGGGCAGAGAAACCGACGGTCTGCATTTACATGGCAAAGTCGGTTTACGATAAACCGCTGCAGTCGCCTTACAGTCTGCCCGATTATGAAAAGCCGATACATGTAGGGGCGGGACTGACCTCTCAAAGCCCGGAGGGGTGTGCTTTAAGAGACTGCGAGGGCGATAACATTTCCGATAAAAACAGGCAGTATTGCGAGCTGACGGCGCTTTATTGGATATGGAAGCACGCACCGGAGAAGGTGGTAGGTCTGTCGCATTACCGGAGGCATTTTATTTTGCCGGAGGACTGGGCAGAGCTTATGAACGATTATGACGTGGATGTCATATTGCCGGTGCCGACATATGTTGCCCCTAATATTGCCGACAATTATAAGGAGCGGCATGATGCTTCCGATTGGGAGTATTTAATGCGGTATTTGGAAAGGCATCTTCCAGAGGACTTCGAGCTTGCAAAGACAGTTTTTTCCGGCAATCTGTACTCTCCATGCAATATGTTTATTGCAAAGAAGGAAATATCGGACGAGCTGTGTGACTGGCTGTTTCCGATATTGGATGCCGTTGTGGAGCATGGAGGGGTGAAAACGGACACATATCTGAACAGATATCCCGGATTTATATCGGAAAGGCTTTTGACGCTGTTTTATTATAAAAACAGAGAAAGGCTTCACATTGTATATGCGGATAAAACTTTTTTGCAGTAGAAAGCATGCTCCGGATTGCATGATTGAAAAGAAAATATATTGACTGATGCCAAAGGAGATGGAAACACATATATGAACATTGCAGTATTATTAGCGGGAGGTACGGACCCGAATTTCAAAATGAATATTCCGAAACAGTTTGTGAATGTATATAACAGACCGATTATTGTATACACTATGGAAGCATTTCAAAGGCACTCAGAGATTGACGCGATCATGGTGGCGTGCCTTAGCGGCTGGGAGAAAATGGTGGAGGCATATGCAAAGCAGTTTAATATAGACAAGCTAAGGTGGATTATTACCGGCGGGTCAAACGGTCAGGAAACATCAAGGCTGGCAGTGAATGAGCTGGATAAATGCTGCAATGATGATGATATTGTGGTAATCCATGACGCCATACGTCCTCTTGTTACGAATGAGGTCATTTCTGACAGTATTCATATCTGCCGGAAAAAGGGAATGGGCATCGCCGCTGTAACCTCCATGGAAAATGTGATGCTGACGGATGACGGTGTGACGGGACTGCGTTCTATTTCAAGATACGCGTTCAAGAGGATTCAGACGCCGCAGACATATCTGCTGGGAAATCTGCGCAGGTATCATGAGGAAGCATTGGAGCAGGCGGTATTTGGCGAGGTTGATACCAACAATATGGTCTCAAAATTAGGAAAGCCAATCTCATTGTCAAAGGGCTCCGATTTGAATATTAAAATTAACACGGTTGAAGATGTGGAGATGTTTAAGGCGCTTTATAACATGATTAATGATGATAATATATGACGGTTTTATAAGAAGTTTTTTACTCGGCAAGTTTGTGACTGCACTTGGTCTGCACAAACATTGCCTTATACGCAAAGAAGCATCAGCGGACCAAAGTTCGCGGAAATGAGGAAAAGGTGAATGTAGCGTTAATTTTGGCGGGAGGAAGCGGCAGCAGAACAGAGCAGTCAATACCGAAGCAATTTATATCTGTTTACGAAAAGCCGATTATCATTTATACGCTGGAGGCATTTCAGAGCCACCCGGATATTGAGGCGATTATCGTTTCGTGCATTGACGGCTGGCATGATGTGCTTTGGGGATATGCCGGGGAATACGGGATTACCAAGCTTAAATGGATAATTGAAGGCGGCGAGAACGGGCAAGCTTCAGCTCGAAAGGCATTGCTTGAGTTAGAGAGGCATTGCAGCGATGACGACATAGTTCTCATTCATGATGCAGTCAGACCGATGATATCGGCGGAAATCATAACGGACTGCATCGATAAGGCAAAAGAGTACGGCTCAGGGCTGTCGGCGGTCAGGTGTCAGGAAACAATTATGCGCACTGAGGACGGCGAGCGGGGCAATGACGGCATCGACAGGAATGATATTATGAGGGTACAGACGCCGCAGGCGTACCGCTTCGGGAAGGCTCTTTGGGCGCATAAAGAGGCGCTGCGCAGAGGGATTACGAACGCGGTATATACAAATACGCTTATGCTGGATTTGGGAGAGGAGCTTCATTTTTCGCTGGGCTCCAATAAAAATATTAAGATAACAACGGTTGAGGATATTGATATTTTTAAGGCGTTATACTCTACGAAAAGAGATAAATGGTTAAAGTCTAAATAGCCGGACGGGGGATTGCTATGGGAAATATTTTAAGGCATCAGGAATACATTGCGGATATTCAGACCTGTGCATCGGATATGCTGCCTGCGTGGGATAAGCTCAAGGGAAAAACAATTGTTATCAGCGGCGCGGCAGGAATGATTGCTTCCGTGATTATCGACATACTCATGTATCGCAATGTCAATTATGGAGATGATATCAGGGTTATAGCGGTCGGCAGAAATGCAGCCGTAGCAAAGGCAAGGTTTTGTGACTGTTTTGAAGATGAAAAGCATTTTGAATATATTGTCCATGACGTCTGCGAAGCGTTTGGTGATGAGATAGAGCATGCGGATTACATCATTCATGCAGCCAGCAATACTCACCCCAAGGCATATGCAACGGATCCGATAGGGACGATTACGACCAATGTCGAGGGGACGAAAAATCTTTTGGATTTGGCGCGGCGGTGCGGCTGTGAACGGTTTGTGTTTATCTCCTCAGTGGAGATTTACGGGGAAAACCGTGGGGACGTGGATAAGTTTGATGAGGGCTATTTGGGATTTTTGGACTGCAATACGATGCGTGCCGGATATCCCGAGAGCAAGCGGCTGGGAGAAACCCTGTGCAATGCTTATAAGAGCGCATACGGAATTGACTTTGTCATTCCGCGCCTTTCGCGGGTATATGGACCGACGCTGCTTGATACAGACACTAAGGCGATATCGCAGTTTATCCACAAGGCGGTAAATCAAGAGGATATTGTGTTAAAGAGTGAGGGAAAACAGCTATATTCCTATACATATGTGACAGATGCCGCGATGGGTGTGCTTTATGCGATGCTTTTGGGAGAAAGCAGCCATGCGTATAATGTGGCGGATAAGGCCTCAGACATATCATTGAGAGATTTGGCGCAGATGCTGGCGGAGCTTGCGGGGACAAGGATTATTTTTGAGCTGCCGGATAAGGTTGAGAGCGCGGGATATTCTAAGGCAACAAAGGCGCTGCTGGACAGCGCTTCGATGGAAAAGCTTGGCTGGGCGGCGCAAATCCATATGAAAGAGGGTCTGGCAAAAACCGTCAGAGCCATAAGAGCCTGCAGATAATTGAATATCTTCCATTCCCCCCACATATCCTATAAGGAAGAAGTGGGGGAAAACGGATATGAAAACAATTTATGTGAAGGATATTGCAGGTAAGCTGCGGCGGCATGCCAGGGCGATTATTACGGCAGTCTTTTTGTGCTCCATGTTTTTTCTGGGCAGAGAGGTGGCGCGCTTCCGCGAGGAAAGCGCAGCCACGCCGGGTCAGTCGTCCGGTGTGGAGATTCGGGGCGTGACTGAAAACTGGGGGCTTGGCTTTGGGCAGTCCGGAGAAAAGCCGACCGGCAACGCGACGGTCGAACAGCTGAAGCAGTACAACGCGTATTACATGGCGGAGGGGGATGAAAAGGTTATTTACCTGACCTTTGACTGCGGCTATGAGAATGGCAACACGGAGCCGATTTTGGACGCGCTCAAAAAGCACAATGCTCCGGCGACTTTTTTTGTGGTAGGGCATTTTTTGGAGTCCGCGCCTGACATGGTAAAGCGCATGGTGGAGGAGGGGCATACTGTAGGAAACCATACATATCATCACTATGACATGTCAAAGATTGCCGATTTGAGCAGCTTTCAGGAGGAAACGGACAGCGTGGCGGACAAATTTAAGGAGGTTACGGGTACGGAGCTTTCGATGTACTATCGTCCGCCGCAGGGAAAGTACAGCGCCGCCAATCTGGAAATGGCAAAGGAGCTGGGGTATTCCACATTTTTCTGGAGCTTGGCGTATGTGGACTGGAATCAGGACGACCAGCCAAGCCGGGATGAGGCGATGGAAAAGCTGCTCGGACGTATCCACCCCGGCGCGATTGTGCTGCTGCATAACACATCAAAGACAAACGGGGAGATTTTGGATGAGCTGCTGACGAAATGGGAGGAGATGGGGTATACCTTCCGGCCGCTCTCTGACTTTGTGCAGCAGTGAATGTGAAAACTCTGTGAACGATATTATGTTTTGGGGATAAAATTCGATATATAATGTAATGGAGCAAGGAAAAAACAAGCGACGCGAAGCGGCATTTGTTTTTTCCGCGACATTAACGAGAAAGCGTTATGCATAACAGTGTTATGCATAACAGAGAGCGCGTAAGCGCGGGCTTTCGAGTGAAAGACCTGAGCAAGGAAAAAACAAGCAAAAGAAAGGTGGTATTTATGTCATTAAAAATTGATGAGTATTTAAGCTATAACGGAGTGCTTTCCTCTGCGGCAGTAAAGGGAACCTCTTCCACAGACACATCTTCGGAGAGCACAAAGGCGCAGGACAGCTACATATCCACCATCGGCAGTGCGGATGAAGCGCTTCCCTGCGAAAACTATAATGATTTTGCAAAGGTGTTTGAGGCTGCAAAGTCAGAGTCGGACGGTTCCGCGACATATTCGGAAGCGGGAACCTCCGCTGAGGAGTCGGGCACTGCGTCGGCTGCGGGCGGAAGCGGCGACAGCTCTGAAAGCGAGGACGAAACCACCACGGAGGTTGTCACGATTAACGGAGTCACATACCTTCAGACCACGACCGTTGAGAACGGCGTGACGACGGTGGAGCGCAAGGCGATCGGCACTCAGGGAGCGCAGTCCGGCAGCGATGAAAATTAACTTTTTTCTTCCGGGCTTCTATGAGAATTTTCGTCTGATTACAACCCTGGCGGATATGATGGGGGATGAGCCGGGGTTGTTTTTTGACAATATCAGGATTGGCGCCGCATACGGCTGCTTTCCGGGAAGCATTTGGAACGGAGGCAGAGTGATTTTGGGGAGCGCGACCAGGCAGGAAATGGAATATGCGATTGAGGAATACAATAAGCGCGGTATCGCGGTCCGCTATACATTTACCAATCCGCTGCTGCAGAAGGTGCATCTGCCGGACACCTACTGCAATCAGTGCATGGAGCTTGGAGATAACGGAAAAAATGAAGTGATTGTGAACTCCCCGCTTTTGGAGGACTTTATCCGCAAAATGTATCCGGGCTATGCGCTCATATCCTCCACCACAAAATGCCTGAATGATATGGACGCCGTAAGAGGCGAGCTTGAGAAGGATTACCGCTATGTGGTTTTGGATTCCGCCATGAACAATACGCAGGAGCTGTTTCAAATGCCTCATCGGGAAAAGCTTGAGCTGATTGCAAACCACTATTGCGCGGACGATTGCCCGAGGCGCAGGGACCATTATAAGGCAGTGGGAAAATGCCAGCTTGAATTTTCCGAGCTGAAATTTGAAAAATGCGCAAATATCAACCGGGAATTTTATCAGATAATGGAAAACCGCTCCTTTATTACTGCGGATGACATCATGGGAAGATATTATGACGCGGGCTTGAGGAATTTTAAATTGGACGGGCGGGGCTTTAACCGCTATAAGGTTTTGGAGAGCTTTGTGTATTATCTTGTAAAGCCTGAGCATCGTGACAGAGTCCGCTTAAGACTTTTGAAAAAGTGCTTTTGATAATTGGCAAAAATCCAAAAAAACTTGACAGATATCGGATAAAGAATTAACATAAATATAGTACAAGGGCGCACGCTGCAAAAAGCTTGCGCCTTTTTCAAAAAACACAAAAATATTCAGGAAGGTCAGGTGTGATATAATGATACAATTATTTGAAACAGGCGCATATCTGTTAAACGGTACGGAGCTTATCGCTGACGACGCGGACGCGGCAGCGGCGGTGAAGGCAAAGACCGGAAAGGACGCCGATAAGGCCAAGGCAAAGAAAAAT
This sequence comes from Lachnospiraceae bacterium, assembly GCA_021202335.1. Lineage (GTDB taxonomy): Bacteria > Bacillota > Clostridia > Lachnospirales > Lachnospiraceae > COE1. The sequence continues at coordinate 43,915 of JAJQDE010000041.1, read as the reverse complement.
ACCATAGCTTACGGGATTCTCGAAAAGCACAATACCTCCGATAACATGGATAAGCTTAAGATTAAGTTTGACAAGCTGACCTCCCATGATATCACCTTTGTGGGAATTATCCAGACGGCGCGCGCGTCGGGACTTACGAAATTCCCTGTTCCTTATGTGCTGACAAACTGCCATAACTCACTGTGTGCGGTCGGCGGCACAATTAATGAGGACGACCATATGTTTGGACTTACATGCGCGAAGAAATACGGCGGAATTTACGTTCCCCCTCATCAGGCGGTCATTCACCAGTTTGCGCGCGAAATGCTTGCGGGCGGCGGAAGAATGATACTCGGCTCGGACTCACATACACGATATGGCGCGCTCGGAACGATGGCGATGGGCGAGGGCGGTCCGGAGCTTGTGAAGCAGCTTTTAAATCAGACCTATGATCTCAATATGCCCGGCGTGGTTGCCGTATATATGGAAGGAGCCCCCGCAAAGGGAGTCGGACCGCAGGACGTTGCGCTTGCGATTATCGGCGCGGTATTTAAGAACGGTTATGTGAAAAACAAGGTAATGGAGTTTGTGGGTCCCGGCGTTTCGTCCCTGTCGGCGGATTTCAGAATAGGCATAGACGTCATGACCACGGAAACGACCTGCCTTTCTTCTATATGGAGAACCGACGATGAAATTAAGGAATTTTATGAAATCCACGGCAGGAGCGGGGATTTTGCCGAGTTAAATCCCGGGGAAACAGCTTACTATGACGGTGTGATCAAGGTAAATCTGAGCAAAATCAAGCCGATGATAGCGATGCCCTTCCACCCGAGCAATACCTATACAATAGAGGAGTTAAACGCAAATCTTTCGGATATCCTCGACGACTGCGAGAAAAAGGCGCTTGTAAGCCTTGACGGCGCGGTTGACTTTAAGCTCAAGGATAAGGTCAGAAACGGAAAGCTGTATGTGGAGCAGGGGATTATCGCCGGATGTGCGGGCGGCGGTTTTGAAAACATCTGCGCGGCGGCGGACATTCTTGACAACGCAAGCATAGGCCCCGATGAGTTTACCCTGAGCATATATCCGGCGTCAATGCCTATATACATGGAGCTGATAAAGAACGGCTGCGCGGCTAAGCTGATGCAGACGGGTGCGGTATTAAAGACCGCATTCTGCGGACCCTGCTTTGGCGCAGGCGATACTCCCGCAAACAATGCCTTCTCTATCAGACATTCCACAAGGAACTTCCCGAACCGCGAGGGCTCGAAGCTGCAAAGCGGGCAGATTGCGTCGGTGGCGCTTATGGATGCGCGCTCGATTGCGGCAACTGCGGCAAACAAGGGCTATCTTACTCCTGCCACGGAGTTTGACGGAAACTTTACAAAGTACCGCTATTTCTTTGACAGCAGGATTTATGAGAACCGTGTGTTTGATTCAAAGGGCGTGGCTGACGAGTCGGTGGAAATCAAATTCGGCCCGAATATCAAGGATTGGCCCGCAATGGTTGCGCTCACGGAAAATCTGATGCTGAAGGTTGTTTCCGAGATACATGACCCGGTCACGACGACGGACGAGCTGATTCCATCGGGAGAAACATCATCGTACCGTTCAAATCCTTTGGGGCTTGCGGAGTTTACACTCTCGAGAAAGGATCCCGCTTATGTAGGGCTGGCAAAGGAAATTCAGACTGCCGAAAAGGCGCGCGAGGAGAATGCCTGCCCTGTTCAGACGCTTCCCGAGCTTGATGAGGCGTGGAAAATGATGAAAACCATCACGCCCGATGCGGACAGAAGCAATACCGGCATCGGAAGCACGATTTTTGCGGTAAAACCGGGTGACGGCTCGGCAAGGGAGCAGGCGGCAAGCTGTCAGAAGGTGCTTGGCGGCTGGGCAAACATCGCGAATGAATATGCGACGAAGCGTTATCGCTCAAACCTTATCAACTGGGGAATGCTGCCGTTCCTTATCAGGGAGGGAGAGCTGCCGTTTAAAAATCTAGATTACATTTATATTCCGGGCATCAGAAGGGCTGTTGAGGAGAAGCAGGATGTGATAAAGGCGTATGTTGTCGGAAAGGACAAAAAGACGGAATTTGAAATGACCCTGGGCGAGCTTACGGACGAGGAAAGACAGATTATTCTGAAGGGCTGCCTGATTAACTACAACAGAGTGTCATAAAAAACGGACAAACGGAATAATAATAATTACCGGCTGCCTTAGCGTACAGTTAGGGCAGCCGTAATTTATCGTATAGGACAGTTCGTCCTATACGATAAAAAGCTCCACGGCACATTCTTTATTATGTTCTTTATTTTGCACAGACAGGAAATTTTTAACAAAAATGCACAAAAGGCTATCATTTTTTTGGGGTTTATAGTATAATTTCAATAAATCCATTTTATTGAATTAAAGGAGGAGGCAGAACATATGGCAAAAGAAATGATTGCAATGCTGCTCGCCGGCGGGCAGGGCTCACGTCTGTATACACTCACGCAGAAGCTGGCAAAGCCTGCGGTTCCCTTTGGAGGGAAATACAGAATTATTGATTTTCCATTGTCAAACTGTGTAAATTCGGGTATTGATACAGTAGGTATTCTTACACAGTATCAGCCGTTGGTGCTCAACGAGTATATCGGAAACGGACAGCCGTGGGATTTGGACAGGCTTCACGGAGGCGTGCATGTGCTTCCGCCATACCAGCAGGCAAGCGGCTCGGATTGGTACAAGGGTACGGCAAACGCCATTTACCAAAACATTAACTTCATCGAAAGATACGATCCCAAATATGTCATCATTCTTTCGGGCGACCAGATCTGCAAGCAGGATTACAGTGACTTTTTGAAATTCCACAAGGAGAAGGGCGCGGAATTTTCCGTGGCGGTTATGGAGGTTCCATGGGACGAGGCAAGCCGCTTCGGTCTTATGGTGACGGACGATAACGACAAGATTACGGAATTTCAGGAAAAGCCAAAGGAGCCGAAGTCAAACCTGGCTTCAATGGGTATTTACATATTCAATTGGGATATCTTAAAGAAGTATCTGATTGAGGACGAGAATGACCCCGATTCGGAGAACGATTTCGGAAAGAACGTCATTCCGAGCCTGTTAAGAGATGGCAGACAGATGTATGCGTACAGATTTGACGGTTATTGGAAGGACGTGGGAACGATTTCCTCTCTGTGGGAGGCAAATATGGAGGTGCTCGACCCCGAAAATTCCGGTATTAACATCTTTGACGACAACTGGCGCATTTACAGCCGCAACAGCGGTATGACGGGCCACATAATCGGCGAGGACGCTACGCTTGAGAACAGTATGATTACGGACGGGTGCAGCGTTGAGGGCAGCGTAAAACATTCGATTCTTTTTGCCGGCGTGAAGGTAGAGAAGGGCGCGGAGATTGAGGATGCTGTTATCATGGGCGGAAGCACCATTAAAACGGGCGCAAAGGTAAAGCACTGTATTGTGGCGGAAAATGTCGTGATTGAGAAGGACGCGGAGGTCGGCGCGATGCCCGAGGGCGATGAGAAGGGCGTGGCGACAGTCGGGTCAGGCGTGGTAGTAGGCGAGGGAGCCTTTATCGGGCCAAAGGCAATGGTATCAGAGGACGTTAAGGGAGGTGACAAGGTATGGTAAATTCAAATGCAGATTCGGCAATGGGTATTTTATTCCCCAACAGCTATGATTCATTGGTACCTGAGCTTGTTTCGGAGCGTCTGATGGCGTCCATACCGTTTGCAAGCCGTTACAGGCTTGTTGACTTTATGCTTTCAAGCATGGTAAATTGTGGCATTGACAATATTTCACTGATTGTGAAGAGAAATTATCACTCACTCATGGATCATCTCGGCGCAGGGCGCGAGTGGGATTTAACCCGCAAAAACGGCGGTCTGAACATTATCCCCCCCTATGCTCAGAAGTCCGTAAACGTTTATAACGGCAGGGTTGAGGCGATTGCAAGCATTTTGGATTACCTCAAGCGCCAAAAGGAAAAATATGTTATTATGGCGGACACGAATATCGCCGTAAACTTTGATTTCAGCGCATTCTTGCAGAAGCATATAGACAGCGGGGCGGATATAACCATCGCCGACACAAGGGAGGAGGTTCCCAAGGCGCTGCTTGACATTGACGTTACGAAGAAAGACCTGTATTATACGCTTGACATCGGCGACGATGATAAGGTGAAGCGGATTGTGGTAAACGAGAAGGAAAAGGGTGAGCAGAATGTTTCCATGAATATTTATGTGATGGAACGGCAGATGCTCATGGATCAAATCCGCGAGGCATATGTAAACGGCTTGATTTACTTTGAGCGCGACATTGTTTCTCCGCAGATTAACAGGCTCGACGTGAGGGCTTATCAGCACACGGGCTATTTCGCAAGAATACTTGACATTAAGAGCTATTTTGAGGAAAACATGAAGCTGCTCAAGGAGGAGAACGTCAGCGCGCTGTTCTCACCGGGCACGATTTACACAAAGATACGTGACGACAATCCTACAAGATATGCGGCAGGCTCCCATGTCAGGAATGTGATGGCTGCGGACGGCTGCGTCATCGAGGGCGAGGTAGAAAACAGTATTCTATTCAGGGGCGTTAAGATTGGAAAGGGCGCGAAGGTAAGGAACTGTGTGCTTATGCAGGACACGGTTATCGAAACCGGAGCGACCGTAGAGCATACCATCACGGACAAGAACGTTACTATTTCGGCTTATAAGGAGCTGAAAGGAACTGAATCATTCCCCGTGTATGTCGAAAAAAGAAAAACCGTATAAAAGAATGTGCCGGCATTGCCGGCACATTCTTTTTACATGAAATTTACACAACCATGCATATAAATTTTACAAATGCATGGAATAATGAGTATTATAAGATACTTTTGTGTATTTTAAATAAAAATCGGGAATGGAAAATGTATGGATTTTTTTGATTTACTTACGATGATAGGCGGATTGGCATTATTTTTATACGGCATGCACATGCTGAGCGAAGGGCTGGAAAAGCTTTCGGGCGGCAGGCTTGAGCGCGTCCTGGAGAGTATGACGGACAGCAGATGGAAGGCCGTGCTTTTGGGTGCGGGGGTTACGGCGGTAATCCAATCCTCGTCCGCGACGACCGTGATGGTGGTAGGCTTTGTAAACTCAGGCATCATGAAGCTTTCTCAGGCAATCGGCGTCATCATGGGCGCAAACGTCGGCACGACCATCACTTCATGGCTGCTCAGCCTCACGGGCATAGAGAGCAGCAGCTTTTTTGTAAGGCTCATTAAGCCGTCCTCATTTTCGCCGGTGCTTGCAATCATCGGCGTGGTGTTTATCCTGTTTGTTAAAAACGCAAAAAAGCGGGATATCGGCGGCATTTTGGTGGGCTTTGCGATTCTCATGTTCGGAATGGACACGATGTCGGACGCGATGAAGCCGTTAAGCCAAAATCCCTCGTTTACGGGGCTTTTTACCATGTTTTCAAACCCGGTCTTAGGGCTGGCGGCAGGAGCGGCGCTGACGGCAATCATCCAATCCTCGTCCGCGTCGGTCGGCATTTTGCAGGCGCTTTGCGCATCGGGAACAGTGACCTACGCGTCTGCGCTCCCCATTATTTTGGGACAGAACATCGGCACCTGCGTCACGGCGATGATGTCAGGCATCGGGGCGGGCAGGAACGCAAAGCGCGCCGCGCTGGTGCATCTTTTGTTTAACGTAATCGGCGTTGCGGTCTTTATGCTTGTCTTTTACATTTTAAATGCGGCGATACATTTTGACTTTCTGCGGCAGCCTGCGAACGCGGCGGGCATTGCGTTGATACACACGGGCTTCAACGTGGCGGCGACGCTTGTGCTGCTGCCGTTTGCAGGGCTGCTGGAACGGCTGTCGTTTGTGGTGCTTGCGCCCGACAGCGAGGAATATGCGCAGGAAAAGGAAAACGCCGTGTTTGCAAAGCTTGACGAACGCTTTTTGCAGACGCCTGCCTTTGCGCTGGAGCAGACAAATTCGTGCGTGCTTAAGATGGCGGATTTGGCTGCGGAAAACGTAAACGCGGCGATGGGCGCGCTGTTTGAATACGACCAACAGGCAATAAAGCAGCTTGAGCATAGGGAAAAGCTCATCGACCGCTATGAGGATGAGGTGGGCGGATATCTAGTGAAGCTTTCCGCAAAAAATCTGACGGGGAACGATACGAGGAAATTAAATATGTTGCTGCACGGTATCAGCGATCTGGAGCGTATTTCGGACCATGCGGTGAATATTGCGGAGCTTGCGCGCAGCATGAATAAGTCCGGGCAGCGCTTTTCAGGCAAGGCGACGCGGGAGCTTAAAATATTTTCGCAGGCAGTGCTTGACATTGTGGGGGAATCTGTGCAAATATTTGAATCAGAGGATTTGGAGGGCGCAAGGAAAATCGAGCCGTTTGAGGAGGCGATTGACCGGCTTCAGCGGGAGATGAAAAAGCGTCATACCAAGCGGCTGCGGAAGGGAAAATGCACGGCTCAGATGGGTTTGGTGCTTTCCGACATTACGAATAATTATGAGAGAATTGCCGACCATTGCTCTAATCTGGCAATCGGAGTGCTGCAGCTTTATGAGAGTGAAACATACGCGCATGAGTATACGGACAGTCTTGACAGAGCCGATGAGAGTGAATTTCATGCGCTTTATCAGAGCTATTTATTGAAATACGGTATATAGCGGGAAATACAACGGGGTGATATGATGGCGCTGATTTATATAGTGGAGGACGACAACGACATACTTGAGGTGGAGAGCTTTGCGCTCAAAAACAGCGGGCATGAGGTAAAGGGATTTTCAAACGCAAAGGATTTTTACGCGGCGCTCGACGAGCGGCTGCCAAAGGCTGTGGTGCTGGATATTATGCTTCCGGATGAGGACGGAATTAAAATTGTCCAAAGACTCAGGGAAAACAAGGGCTGGGCGGAGCTCCAGGTTATCATGGTGACGGCAAAAACGTCGGAAATAGATAAGGTGAAGGGGCTGGACGCCGGTGCGGACGATTATCTGACAAAGCCCTTTGGCGTAATGGAGCTGATTGCCCGGGTTAAGGCGCTGCTTCGGCGCACGGACACGCAGGATAGCCAAAGCGTGAGCCTCACGCATGGGGAGCTTTCAATCGATGACAAAAAACATGCCGTTTATGCGGAGGGCAAGCTGTGCGAGCTGACGTTTAAGGAATACGAGCTTTTGAAAATGTTTATGGAAAATGCCGGCATCGTGCTCACGCGCGAACGCATAATGGACCGGATTTGGGGCATGGATTACAGCGGCGAGTCAAGGACTGTCGACATGCACATCAAGACACTGCGCAGAAAGCTCGGGAATGAGGGAAACCGCATCAGGACAGTGCGCAATGTCGGTTATGTTTTGGAGTAATAATATGAAGAAAAAAATCAATACATATTTTATGACAGTAAGCGCGCTTGTGATATTGGCGACGCTTTTACTGTCACTTTTTGTGTCGTATGATGTGATTAAGGCGCAGGTTTTGGAGGAGCTGAAAACCTATGCGGCGTTTTTGGAGGATAATCCGGCGCTCTATCAGAGGGTAGAGGAGCGGCTTAGGATAACCGTGGTGTCGCAGGACGGCAGCGTGCTTTATGACAGCCGGGCGGACGAGAGCAGCATGGACAATCATGCGGACAGAGAGGAGATTGCAAAGGCGCTTGAGGATGGAGAAGGATATGCAATCCGCAACTCCGATACGCTCTCGAAAAGCCTCTTTTATTATGCCATGCGCACGCAGGACGGCGGCGTTATCAGGATATCAAAGGAGGCAAGCAGCGTGTTCGGGCTTTTTCAGCGGCTTATTCCCTTTGTGATAGGGGCGGTGCTGCTGATGCTCGCCGTGTGCGCGGCGCTCTCAAGGCTTATCACCTCCGCGCTGATTGCGCCGATTGAAAACATGGGAAAGCATATGGACGACATCGGCTCGGTGGAAATTTACGAGGAGCTTAAGCCGTTTGTGGAAACCATCAGCAGGCAGCATCGGGATATTTTGAAAAACGCGACCATGCGCCAGGACTTTACGGCAAACGTCACGCATGAGCTTAAGACCCCGCTGACCTCCATTTCAGGCTACGCGGAGCTTATGGAAAGCGGGCTTGCGGACGAGGAAATGACCGTGAAGTTTGCGGGCGCGATACACAAAAACGCCGACAGGCTTTTGACGCTGATCAATGACATTATCAGGCTTTCAGAGCTTGACGCGATGCAGACCGCTCCGGAGTTTGAGGATATTGATCTGTATCAGCTTGCCATATCGACCGTGCAGCTTTTGGAGCTTGCGGCTAAACGCCAAAGCGTTACCGTCCGCACTCATGGAACGGCGCAGATGATACATGCGAACCGCCGTATGATAGAGGAGCTGATTTATAACATATGCGACAACGCAATCCGTTATAACCGTGAGGGCGGCGAGGTGGAAATTAATGTCAGCCGCGACAGGCGCGGCGTGATTTTGGATGTGTCGGATACCGGAATAGGTATTCCCAAGGAGCATCAGGAGCGGATTTTTGAGCGCTTTTACCGGGTTGACAAATCGCGCGCAAAGGAGCGCGGCGGCACAGGGCTGGGGCTTGCAATCGTAAAGCACATCGTACAGGTTCACGGCGCGCAGGTCAGCGTGGAGAGCGAGTCCGGAAAAGGCACCCGCATTGAGGTAGTTTTTTCGTAAATTGCGACAATTAAATTTAGTAAATTGCACAAAATTATACAATAAAGCATATTTTTGTTGTGCTGTAAAAATTTTTTTACTATAATATAAATGTTGGTTTAGCGCATTGCAGTATGACACAAGGCGTATTATATTTTTTATAAATTGAAGAAGGAAAGCCGCTGCTCCTGCAATGGCAGCCGCATTTTCCTTCGGAAAACAAGGAGGATTATTAAATGTCTTACGTTGATGAGGTGTTGGAGCTTGTAAAGAAAAAGAATGCAAGCGAGCCTGAGTTTTTGCAGGCAGTGACAGAGGTGCTTAATTCATTAAGGCCTGTTGTTGAGGCGAATGAGGAGCTTTACAGAAAGAATGCGATTTTGGAGCGTATTACGGAGCCGGATCGTCAGATTATGTTCCGTGTCCCCTGGGTGGACGACAAGGGACAGGTTCAGGTAAACAGAGGCTTCCGCGTACAGTTTAACAACGCAATCGGACCTTACAAGGGAGGTCTCAGGCTTCACCCTTCGGTAAATTTGGGTATCATCAAGTTTTTGGGCTTTGAGCAGATTTTCAAGAACTCTCTTACAAGCCTGCCTATCGGAGGCGGCAAGGGCGGCTCTGACTTTGACCCCAAGGGCAAGTCGGACAGGGAAATCATGGCATTCTGCCAGAGCTTTATGACAGAGCTTTCAAAGTATATCGGCGCTGATGTGGACGTTCCCGCCGGAGATATCGGTACGGGCGCAAGGGAAATCGGCTTTATGTTTGGTCAGTATAAGAGAATCAGAGGAATGTTCGAGGGCGTTCTGACAGGCAAGGGGCTTACATACGGCGGCTCGCTTGCGCGTACCGAGGCGACAGGCTACGGACTGCTTTACCTTACCGAGGAGCTTATCAAGTGCCACGGCGAGTCTATGCAGGGAAAGACGGTCGTTGTTTCAGGAGCCGGAAACGTTGCGATTTACGCAATCCAAAAGGCTCATCAGATGGGCGCAAAGTGCGTTACGTGCTCTGACTCTACGGGCTGGATTTACGACCCCGAGGGAATTGACGTTGAGCTTTTGAAGGAGGTTAAGGAGGTTAAGCGCGCAAGGCTTACCGAGTATGCGGCTGCAAGAAAGAGCGCGCAGTACCATGAAGTAAGCGCCGCAAACAGAAGCGGCGCGGGCGTATGGCAGATTAAGTGCGACATCGCCCTTCCGTGCGCTACGCAGAACGAGCTTCTCCTTGAGGACGCAAAGCAGCTTGTAGCAAACGGCTGCAAGTGCGTATGTGAGGGCGCGAATATGCCTACCACAATCGAGGCTACGAAATATCTGCAGCAGAACGGCGTGTGGTTTGTCGGCGGTAAGGCTGCAAACGCAGGCGGCGTTGCGACATCAGCGCTTGAGATGTCGCAGAACAGCGAGCGTTTGAGCTGGAGCTTTGAGGAGGTTGACGCAAAGCTTCAGGGTATCATGGTAAATATTTACCACAATATCGACGATGCCGCAAAGCGTTACGGCATGGAAGGCAACTACGTTGCAGGCGCTAACATCGCAGGCTTTGAGAAGGTTGTAAATGCCATGCTCGCGCAGGGCGTGTGCTAAAAAAATAATAAAAGCCCTGAAACCATTGTGTTTCGGGGCTTTTCTATTGCGAGAATTTTCAGAAAAAAGGAAATAACAGGGGGAAATTTTGGGCGGTTGGTTACACGTGGTATACAAATGGGTTACAAGTGGGTTACAAAGATTTTCCCGTTTTCAGGTGGTGATAACGGGAATTTTATTCATCTCCGCCACAAGCTCAGGGATTGTCTTTTCGGTGTACACGCCCTGCGTGATGTCGTCGGTCTGCCCGGTCTTGAAGGCGCTGCCCTTAGCGTTACCCAGCGAATGCCCCATGATTATCTTGCGGCATGTTTCGTTCATGCCGGCTTTATCGGCGAGGGCGGCGAATGTATAACGGCAGTCGTGCGGCGCGGGACTCATTTTCATGCGCTGCATTACTGTCGTCCAGTTGCTGGCAGTGTAGACTGCCCGTGTGTACCGGTTGCCGTATTTATTAGTGATGAGGTAAGGGCGGTTCTGCGCGAGGCGGTACTCGATGAGGGGGACGATTGCTTCATGTATTGGAACTATTCTGTTCCTGCCTGCCTCGGTTTTTATGCCTCCTGTCATGTAACGCTCGGGAAGATGCACGTCAGAGGACTTTATTTCAAGCAACTCGGTGGGGCGCAGTCCCGTGTAGATGTAGATGAGGATTATGTCAACGTTATTTATGGTCCACAGAGCGTCCCATAGCTGCGCAACCTCAGCATCGGTAAAGCGCGTGTGCATCGGCACGCCTGATTGGGTGAACTCAAAGACGAGGTGCTGCGTTATGTCGTTCTCGGCTATTTCATTTGCTACGGCATAGCCCCACATGCCGCGAATTATTGCCCGCATATTGCCGACGGTGGAGCGTGACTTGCCGCTCTGCGCCGTTATGCATTCCTGCAGGTCGCGCGCCTTTATGGAAACGACTTTCTTTTGGTGCAGGGGAGCATAGAAATTGAAGGCAATGCCGTAATTTTTCCATGCGGCATCGCCGGGCTTGTTTTTCAGGCTGTTCTTGTATTTTTTCCATTGCTCGTATAGTTCGGCGAAGGTGGGTGTCTGCGCGTATTTTTGGTGTTCGGGGACAACTGCGCCGTTGTTGTATTCGGCGAGGTAGGCGAGGGCGCTTTCTTGCTTAGCAAAGTACGCAATGTATTTGCGTTTGCGCTTAGGCGTACCGTCCGCCCCGCTCTCAACATATGAAACGCGCACAGCCCACGGCTTCCTGCGCTTCCCCGGGAGCTTCACAATGCCCCCGTATCCGTTCGGCATCTTCATAGAGTCACCGTCCTTTCAATAACGTGTAATTCAGCCTTGTTTGACAGCTCATGCGGTTTGGAAAAAATAAAATGGAATACACGCATGAGCTATTTCTCTTGCTTTTCTATCTGTTTCTGCTCGCGTTCAATCTGCTTTATGCTTTTTTCAGGGGTAGGCAGATTCTCAGGCATTGTGCCGCCCAATTCCGCAATGGTCTGTCTGACCTTTTTTCCGACTTCATAGTGTGTCCTGTTGGCATTCTCTTTTCCGACGATATGCTCATTTCGGAGCTTTTCGTCGGTCTGTGTGGCGCGGAAGAGGTTGGCGGCAAGCTCTGTGCTTCCCATGTAATCAAGTATGTCTTGGCTTTTCTTGAGCTTTTTCTTGTCATGTATACCCTGCCTGTCAAGTCCGCCGTATAACCCCTTATATCCGCTGTTCTGAAAAATAGCATAATCAATGCGTTCGGTAACACCTGCCATGTTCGCGGCTTCTGCGAGCGATTTATTGTGCAGCTTCATTTCGTTGCGGATAGCAAGGCGCTTCTTGTCCTCGCCCAATGCGTCAAAATTTTCAATCAGCTCCTGCTGGCGCGTCTTGACTGCAAAATAAGTCTGTCCGAGTGCAATAACCTCCTTGCGCGAATCACCGTTCTGCACAATCAGGTAGCAGGCATAGCGGGATAGCTCGTAATCCTCTGTTTCACGCACAGCGTCAGAACCGATGTTCACCATTTTTCCCACGTGGGAAAAATGGTCGTCAACGGGGTTTTTACTGGCATTGCAAGCCGCTTTCGCTTTTTCGATAACATTCAAAAATTTATCCCAACGTTTGTATTCAAGAGTCTCCTGTAATTCCCTTGCATACCAAAATTCCTGCCCGTATTCGTTAATGTGCTTAATTGATTCAAACAATGTTTCGGTGTAGTTTGTTTTCTCGTCCTCTGTCATATACTTCTCCTTCCTGTTGTCTTTTATTGGAAATTCGCATAGATTACGTTTCCTATGCGTGTTTTAATTCTTCTTGCGCTGAATATTTATCACTGTTCAACATACTTTCGATGAACTGCATAATCCTTCCGCGCACTTCGGCGCGGTCAATTTCATCAAGCTTATAGTATTCCGCCAAAAGGGAGTTGAGCTTCTTGCGTTCGTCCTCGTGGAATTTAAGGTATATCTCTATGACTGCGGCGCAGTCCTGCCCATATTAATACCATGAGAGGGGCAAAAAAGCAATATTTTTCTTGGAAATAGAAATAGAAAAATATTTTTTACGTTTATAATAATGTCGGTTATGGTAAGTATGTTGGTTATATGTTTTTGTTGACAAAATATTACAGTGATGTTAATCTGATATAATCAGGAAAACATATGAGGAGGGGTTGAAATGTCAGAAGAAATCCAAAAAACAAAAGTTTGCAAATACTGTCAGACGGAGATAGCTAAGAAAGCAAAGATTTGTCCAAATTGCAAGAAAAAACAGGGCGGTAAAGTCAAATGGATCGTTATTGTCATTGTTGTCCTAATAGTCATAGCGGCTATTGCCGGTGGCGGTGATAGCGATTCAAGCAGTAGCAGCACAAACAGCAGTTCTTACGAAAGCGCAGTTACAAAAAGCCCGGCAAGCACAACGGATGTGGAAGAGCAGACTGAAAGTACTGAAACTGAAGCGAATGATGAAGATGGGACATCTGAGGACGAAGATATTCCAACGGAATATAAATCTGCACTGAAAAAGGCAAAAAGTTATAGTGACACAATGTATATGTCAAAACAAGCAATCTACGCCCAATGAACATCGGAGTACGGAGAAAAATTTACAGAAGAAGCCGCTCAATATGCGATAGAAAACCTTGAGGCAGATTATTACGGGAACGCCCTCAAAAAGGCAGAATCGTATAGCGAAAGCATGTATATGTCAAAACAAGGAATTTACAATCAACTGGTGTCTGAATATGGGGAACAATTCACTGAGGATGAAGCACAGTACGCCGTTGACAACCTTGAAGCAGATTATAATTATAATGCTTTGCAGAAAGCAAAGGCCTATCAGGATGACATGGCAATGTCTCCTTCGGCAATTTATGACCAACTCATATCTGAATATGGGGAACAATTCACTGAGGATGAAGCACAGTACGCCATAGACCATCTCGATGATTGATTAAAATGCCATTATTGAGTAAAAAGAATATGCAGTGATTAAAGGGCAGAGAAATCTGCCCTTATGCATTTATTTGGCGTGAAACCTTTTATTTGCTATCAAGAGTATTATCATCATATTGAATGTGGTAAAAAGGCAAAAAGAGCCGCTTATGGCAGTGGGCGCGCCAGCTGTTCGTCAAGAGCATTAGCAACAATCTGCAGCTTAGAAATGCTTTAAAGTCGGGCTTCTTTTGTTTATGTAAACCGCAACATGCAGTAAACTCTAAAAGAATGACGGTAATTATTTTGTCAATATCTGCCGAAATCCGTCTGAAAACAAAGATATGAAAAAAGCGGGGTAGATTTTGGAGTGCGCCGTGTGCTAATGTGAATACAGGGAGTAGGAATGGGAGTGGACAGATGGTTTATAAAACTATTATTATTGAAATGCTTGACAGAGCAGATGACAGACGCTTACGCCTCATCTGCTGCTATGTCAAGGCAATCCTCGGACTGAGCTGAAAACGCTTAGTCCTTTTTGATATAAAGAATATGTTTGACAGTGTATGCCTGAATGTGCAAAATATTGTCGTTACCTCCCCTATACTGGTAACAGGAAGGGGGGGTACGCAGAATGTTATGCTACATTCGATTTTACACTGTCGGTCATGGCAGGCATAAATGCAAGCTGTGTTTGCAAATGGATAGACCGGCATTAGGGCGGTGACTATCCTCGGTGTGGCTAGCCGTAAATAGCAAGAAAACCCACGGAAAGCGACTTCCGTGGGTTTTCATTTTGGCTACGTAGAATGCCAATACATACTCGATTCTTGTCAATAATGACTATACCACACATCCACGGAAAAATCAATAGTTAAATTGGAGCTATTGGTTTGCCCGAGCTATTGGTTTGCCTTTTCATTCTCACCAACTAATTCCTTGGCTTTCTGTTCCAGGAACACCCATTGATCTTCCGTCAGATGCGCTAATACTGAAATAAGCTGCTTCTTGAAAGTATCGTCAGGGTTTTCCTGCACCTTTCCGATAAACGCAGCAATTTCTTCATCCCTTGTCTGCTCTATGAACATTTCCCCTGTTCCGCCACGCAGCCACGCCTCGTTTACGTGGAACTCGCGGCAGATGAGGTTCACAACCGCATCTATCGGTTCGTTGCGTTCTATTTCCCATTGTGCAACGGTGCCGCGTTTTATTTTTAGCCTGTCGGCAAATTCCTGCTGCGTCAAGCCCAGACTCTTGCGCAGCTCCTTTATTCTTGCGCCCATGTCGTATGCCTCCCTTCCTAAAATCCATTCATGCCGCCGCATTTCATACATAACACAATCAACGCCCCTTTATAAATGGCTTTTACGGTCTTATAGTCCAAGCTCTTTCATTGCGTCCTCGGCGGATATGAATGTACGGCAATCCGGATCGTTTTTAATGCTGTCAAGCATTTTCACATCCCATTCATCTGGCATAGCTTCAGGAATGTCCTCCCATGAACGCTTGGGAAAGTTATCCATAATTAATCCCCAAACAGTTTCCGCGTCTGTGTCACTCATTACGGATACTGCGCCATAAATCCTTTCTTTAACAGCTGTCATAATTGCCTCCTATCTTTTATAAACCTGTCCTCTGTTATCTATTTTCTCAATCCAAAGGATGTTTCCGTTTGCATTGAATATAACACGGAAATCACCAACTCTCAAGCGGTAGCCGTCAGTTCCCGGCAATTTCCGCACATCGCCGGACGGAAGATTGTTGATAGCTGTCACAATTCGTTTTTTTGTTGGCATATCCTGTTTTTTTAGAAATTTAATTGCTTGCTTGGAATATTGTATCACAGTGCCCTGCCTCCCTTCCTAAAGCCCATTATAAACGGCTTTTTTTGTCACGTCAATAAAAATGCAACAAAAACACAAAAAAGAGCTTGACAAGTGTTATTTAGTTACATATAATGGCAGTAGAGACACAAAACAACAACGACTGAAACGGTACAATCGGTCAATACAAAGAATATGAGATGCAGATATGACTAAAAGGGAGAAATGCAAAAAATATTTTTGGATGGACGGGGCGAGCGTTGTCACTAAATGCCCTGATTGCAATTTTCACTTTTTAGTGGGCTTTGGCCATCAATTTGAAGAAAAAAGGCTTGTCCCTGTACCATGTCCACGTTGTCAAAAAAAATAGCCATGCTGGTATTAAAAGACCATAAAACATTAGCTTGTTAAACAGAAAGGAAGTGAGAATTATGTCAGAAAAAGAAAAAGAAACATTGCAGGAAATCATTGAAGTAATACCTAAGCTGTCTGATTTTCAGAAAGGCAGGCTTTATGGGCTTGCTGAAAGAATACGGGAAGAAAACGAGGAGGCGGCGAAAAGGAGGAGGCGCAGCAATGAGCAGGTTAAAAAATAAATCAGCCGCCGAAGCATTTCGGCGATTGGTCGAGAGGAATTTTAAGGATGGCGATATGGAGCTGAATATCAGTTACGAGGAAGAGTCAAGAGAAGCTGAAAAAGCACGCAATCAGATGAGCAAGGAAAACATAGTATTTTACATATGTAATGGACAAAAAGAGGGGTGCAGGAAAACTGATTGTTACATAAATGGAGGTGGGTGCAGGCACACAAGGGATGTGAAATTTGCAAAAAACTTCGAGCAGAAATTTCCTAATATTCCACACAGTAAATATTGGGAAAAGGAGGATGCTTCAGAAAGTGAAACACCCTCAGAGGGTTAAATGAAGTTAGATAAAAATACAAGAACATCTTTCAACCCACGCTTGAATCGGTTCTGCATAAATATGATGGTCTTGTCGGAAATTTTAAATTCATCGACAGAGCATTCACTTTTGTAACCATCAATATAACCTCGTTCAAGCAAAGCAAGACACAAATCCGCGAGATATTCAGAGGAAAAATCCAGTTCAAGCAAAGGAATTAAAGAATCTGAATCCGCAAAGTAGTTTGCAGAATGAGCGTCAAGAGAAGATTGACGAGATAAAAATATTTTATATAAAGAAACAATCAAAAATTTTTGGTCTTTGGTTAAATCGTCCACGGTGTTCACCTCCTGTCGTTTGGGATTGGCAGCACATTCATTATATGGCGGGGGTGGACACCAGGGCAAGGAGAAGTTAAGAAACCGGCAGGAAATAGAAAAAAGGAGGTCAATCTTATGGCAGCAGTTGACAGCAGGGGAATGGAACGGGTGAAATGCAGGGACGCGGCAGCGGAGCTTGGCATGAGCGCGGACATGCTGCATCTCATGATGCAGAGGAATATGAGCCCGATAGGGTACGCGGTAAGGAAGGATAACTGCAAGAATTACCACTACATCATTTACAGGGGCCTGCTTGACACTTATAAGCGGCAGATTGCGGGGGCGAAAAATGATTGATATTGAAACGATTGACTTCGGCGGGAATGTCCGAAGGGTAAGAAAAGCAAGGAACCTGACGTGCGCGGACGTTGACAGGATGGCGGGGCTTGGCAGGCAGTACACGGACAGGATAGAACGCAGGGGCACGGATTCAAACCTGACAATGGTAAATGCCCTGTCGATAGCGAATGCGTTAGGCGTGAGTATCATGGAGCTGCTTGCGACGCCGCAAGATGTCGTACTGCAAGACAGCAGCCCGGCAGCGGTGGAGGAGATAAAGCCGCCGGCAGCGGACAAGCCCCAAAAGCAGGGCGGCAGCAGGAGGGCTTTCAAGAAGCTTAAGGAGCTGACGGCGGAGCGGCTCATGGTGGATGAGATGGCGTGCGTGCTCGGCAAGGGCTGCATATCGTATGAAGAACGGTTGGAGCTTAAGCGGGTCACGTCAAAGATGGTCAATGAAGTCATAAGGCTTTACGGGAAGGGAGAGCTTGGATAATGGAGAATGAGGGCAGGAGAGGACGCATCTACATAAGCGGTTCGATTACGGGTGTGCCTGATTATATGGGGCGGTTCGAGGCGGCGGAGGCGGGGCTCAAGGCGGCAGGATGGGACGTGGTGAACCCGGCGAAGGTATTGGCGCCCGTGACGGAAATACTGACGTACGATGAGCTTATGGCGGTGTGCCTGGTACTGATGGACATGTGCGGCGCGGTGCAGCTGCTTCCAGGCTGGAGGGAGAGCAGGGGCGCGATGATGGAATTTCAGTACGCGCTTGAGAAGTGCATGGATATTTACGCGGAGGAAGATTAGATGAAGCATATAAGGGTTATGGCGGTTATGGCACTCATGGCGGCGGTGTGCTGCACGGCGATACGCGCCGAAGCGGAGGAAGGAGAAGAAACGTGGATAGGCGATGAGGTTTACGGCTACTGCGAGAAGTACGGAGAGGAGTACGGTATCTGCGCGGAACTGATTGCCGCCATCATAGAGAGGGAAAGCTCGGGATGCGCCAACGCGGTGAACGGCGACTGCAAGGGGCTTATGCAGATCAGCATGTCATATCATAAAGACCGGATGGAACGGCTGGGCGTGACGGATATATGGGACGCTGAAAGCAATATCCGCATCGGGGCGGATTACCTTGCGGAGCTGTTCGGGGAGTATGAGGAGGCATCGCTTGTGCTTGACATTTACTCGGGCAGGGGGCAGAAAGCGTTTGACAATTACGACAGCGGCACAATGTCAGGCTACGCGGGCGGGATTTTGGAGCGTAGCGCGGAATTAGAAAGGGTGCATAATAAGTGAAACTTTGGCTAAAAGGAGGTGAAAGCATGACGGATCCTAGGGATTGGATGCTGCCGAGAGACTTGAACACGGTCACGGTCGGTGAATGGATGGAAGCTTACAAGAGGGACGGCGTAACCGTGGTACTCAATGACGGCAAGGTTTTCTGCTGCGTGATGGACGTGGTAGAGGAGCGTTAAAGCTGCTCGCACAAGCCTCATATCAAAGTCACAAATATTGTGACTTCGGGGCTTGTATATAAGTATTAACATTTCGGACAAAAACAAACCGTAAAGGAAAGCATGGGGAATGGGAAGGCAGAAGATAACTCACTGCGGGAGAGGCACAAGGACGCATTACCGCGAGGTGGACATATATTGCTACAGGCACGTGCCCCGGAGCAGGGGGAAGCGCAGGCATGAGAGCACTCCTGCGCAGATGGAACTGAATAACAGGAGGAGCAGGAGGTACTTCCACCAGCTCATCAAGTCGAACTTTACGGACTGTGATTACAGAATGGATTTAACCTACGATGATGAGCACCTGCCCGCAAGCCGTGAGGAGGCTGTGAAGCTTGTCACCAATATGCTAAAGCGCATGGCAAGGCTCAGGGAGAAGATGGGGCTTGAGCCCATGAAATGGATATGCGTGGAGGAGGGCTTTGAGAACGGCGGCAGACCGCACCACCATCTCATCATCAGCGGCGGCATTGACAGGGACACATTGGAAGCGATGTGGACGAAGGGCAAGGGCAGGTCGGCGGAGGCTTTGGGGTATGTCAGGGTTGAGCATCTGCGTTTTGACAATGAGGGCATTGAGGGGCTCGTAAAATACATAACAAAGCAGACGCTAAAGTCAGAGAAGGAACGGGCGGGCGCGACGGCAGGACAGCTTTCGCTTGCGGATGTGGAGGGCGGCGGCATTGACGAGGATGACCTTATAGGCGGGGGATTGCCGAAAGGAAAAAAGGCGTGGCGGTCGTCCCATAATCTCATCAAGCCCCATGAGCGGACGCGCGACAACGCATACAGCCGCAGGGACGTTGAAAAGGTGGTGAGCTGCCCGCCCGACTGCGAGGACACAAGGCGGTTGTTTGAGGCGCGTTACAAGGGCTATGCGCTCGACAGGTGCAGGTATGCCTACAATGAAGTGCTCGGCATGTGGAGCATAAGGCTTGATATGCACCGCAAGGAAGGACCGGACATAAGTCGGACAGACTGCGGTCACGGGGATTGTGGATAAGTGCCCCAAGGTTCGACGGAGTCGAATGGGAGGGGCATTCAAAAGGGGAATATCCGGGAGAAAATTGTGGATAAGTACCCCAAAGCCCGTCGGAGTCGAACGGGAGAGGCATCCGTAAGGAGGTTTTGGCATGGACAGGGTAAGCATTTACATAGACACGGATGGGAACGACAAAAAAGAGAGATACAGAATATACTATGCCGTCGTCGAGTTCATAACAAGGGGCGGCGATACGGTCACGAGGGAAGTTTACGGAACGGCGGAGGCAACGGCGAATAAAGCCGCGCTGGCAGCAATGGCGGCGGCGCTGTCAAAGCTTATCAGACCCTGCATTGTCACGGTATACCTTGACAATGCGTATATATCGGCAGCAGTGCGGCAGGGCAGGGCGCGGCAATGGCGGCAGAACGGCTGGAAAAGCCATAACGGTGAGGAGATAGCCAACAGGCAGGAATGGGAGGAGCTGCTGCGCGCGATGAAGGGACACAGGCTGGAATTTGCCCGTGCGCCTTCCGCGAACGGCTGGCGGGAGTATATGAGGTATAAAATCGGAAAGCTCAAAGAAGAGGAGTGGGAGCAGATGGTTTTGGAAACGGATGAGGACGGAGGCAAACGGAATGAAGCTTGAAAATATGAAACGGAACGAGGACACGGAACAGATGCGCGTCATGGATTGGGCGGCAAACGCGTCGGTGCATTATCCCGAGCTGAGATGGCTGCACCATATCCCGAACGGCGGCGCGAGGAATGCCCGCGAGGCGGTGAAGCTTAAGCGCATGGGCGTGAAGCGGGGAGTGTAGGACCTGCATCTGCCGTATGCGCGCGGCTGCTACCATGGGCTGTACATTGAGATGAAGTCCGGGAGGAACACGGCGACGCGTGAGCAGATGGAATTCCTTCAGGACATGGATGCGGCGAGGCAGTGCGTGGCGGTATGCCACGATGCGCAGTCTGCGATAGAGGTCATAAGACAGTATTTGGAACTGGCGCCGCGTGCAAGGCTGGCGGAAACGCTTTTTGGAGGTGATATGAGTGTGTGGTGGGAGGAACACGTCCGCCATATGCAGTCGGCAGGTCCTTTGCTCTGAAAAGGAGTTTATATATATCACGGAGTAACTTTATAAGCCATGGCAGCAGAGCCGGGGCGGGGAGTCCCGGCTCGGAAAGGAGAACATTATGTTTGATATTTTTGGCGAGATGGGTTCGGCGGAAGAGATAAACAGGACGGCGGACGGATTAAAGGCAGAGGGCGACACGGAGAATATCCTGAAGCTTGCGGAGGAGAACGGCATAGACGCGGGCTTTGCGCAGATGTACATTGACGGCGATATCGAGGAGCTTTGCGACATCGCAACGGCGGCCTTCGGCAAGATTGACATTGAGGCGGCGCAGCTTGAGTGCGTGGAGATTATGGACGACTGGAAAGAGTATATAAAGACAGCCTGTCTTACGGACGATGAGCTTGCAGTGGCAGTGCGGCGCAAGGAAAAGAGCCTGAAGGGATGCATCGGCGCGTGGCTCAAATACTCTTTTGAAAACGCGCAGGATGTTGACAGGGAGATTCTGAAAGCTTCCGGGGTAAGAGCGGCACAGGTGAAGCTCGGCATTCCGGGCATGGGACGCGCAAAGCAGATCATCAGGGATTACTATAAGGGCTAGGAGGGCAGCAGCATGAAAAAGAAAATGCTTTTGAGTAAGAAGCCGCTCCCTGCGACGCGGGCAATGATCAGTGCGGCAAAGCAAGACCACGGGGAGAAGGTGAAAGCCAACTGCTATAATTACGGTCGGGAATACAACAGATACTTTACAGCGCATAAGACGCGTAATTATTACAGGACACAGATGGCAGCGGACGGGAACGTGAGGGAGGCTGACCTTTATACGCGCCATGAGCTGGCGCAGGGCATAAAGGAGCCGGCTTACCGCATATTCCTTGACAGGGATAACGACAACTTTATCACTTACAATATGCGCACGGGCAAGTGGACAACGGCAATGATTGAAAATCTCGACACGTGCGAGGAATATCTGCCGTATGGCGCACAGAGGGGCGCAAATGTCGCCACGGAGCAGACAAGGAAGCTCGTGGCGGCATATGTCGGGAAATATGGCGTGCCGACAGAGCGGCAGCTTCAGGATGTGGAGATGTCGGTACTGGCTTTTCAGCGCAGGGTAAGGGGGCGGTCGCTTGCAGAGAAGCACAAGCGCGAGACAGACCGATGGGATTCGGATATGGCAGCGGTGCCGGACACGCTCCCAAAGGACTGGGCGAAATTCATAAACGACAGGGTACTGGAGCATTATATATTCTTCAACAGGAAAGAGAGGCAGGGCTACTGCACGCATTGCGGGTGCCATACGCCGATAAAGGACGGCATAAAGCACAACGACGCGGGAAAATGCGCGGTATGCGGCGTGAAAGCGCAGTATAAGTCCCGGGGAAAGCAGAAGAGCGTGCACTTTGGAAACAGGGCATCAATAATTCAGAGAACCACGGACGGGCGGTTTGTTTACAGGCAGTTTTTTGCACAGATAACAGCAAAACGGGATGATGATTACAGGTCCGAGATAAATATGGATGAAGAATACAGATGCATCTTCAGCAGGGAGGCGCACAGCGGAAATTACATAACGAGAGCAGCGGAAGAATACGCTTTCGGCTGTTACAGATATACTGGCATAGAGCGGTGGTGCGAGCCGGGCAAGCTTAAAGGCTCGCAATATAATTTATGTTACAACGGCCCCGGATATTACCACGCGAGCATACCGTACACGGCAAACCTTAAGCGGGTTTTCAGGGGGACGGCATTGCAGTATGTTCCGATGGCTGAAATACTCAAGAGAATTGTCGGCAGGGTGAGTGTCATAAGTTTTGTGTGCGACGCGGGCGCGCGCAGCGCATTCCCATACGAGGCGTTATGGAAGTCGGGGCTAAAGCGTTATGTAACAGTGCAGGCAAAAAACTGTGGAAGCTACGGCGGACAACATAATTGGACCGTGGGGGACGGGATGAAACCGTGGGAATGCGTATACCTTGACAGGGAGCGATTTAAACAGGCGGTGCGGATTGACGCGACATCACGGCAGCTCGGCATACTCCCAAAAGCCAAGGAGCTTGGCGTGAGGCTGGAGGATGCGCAGTTAAAATGGCTCGACGAGTACGGCGGCAGGGACGTGAAAGAAAAGCCCATGAATTACTTTACTGCGCAGACACCACACAGGATAATCCGGTATATGTCGGAAGTGTTAGGCGCGGAGCGCACCGACAAAAAGGCGCCGGGCGAGAAAGAGGCGCTTTGGTATGACTATCTTGACGCGGCGCGGGAGCTCGGCTGGGATTTTCACGACAGGTCGATATTTTTCCCGCAGAACATCCAAAGGGCGCACGACGAAGCCACGAGACTTTACGAGGCGGCGAAGGATACGCTGGAGCGCAAAAGATTAGCGGAGCAGGACGCGAAGATGAGGAAGATAGCACACGGCATAAAGAAGCTTTTCAGATACCGCAATGCTAAATACTGTATAAAGATACCGGGCGAGTATATAGATTTCAGGCACGAGGGACAGGCGCAGCATAATTGTGTCGCAACATATTACGAGAAGGTCTTGGACGGCAAGTGTATCGTATTCTTTGTACGGGAACGTTCAAAGCCGAACGCGTCATTTTGCACGGTGGAAGTCAGAGCTGATGAAGCGGGCGGTTTCAAGATATGGCAGAACAGGGCGGCATACAACAAGCCCGCGCCTGATGAAGCGGTGCGTTTCGTGCAGGAAGCGGTCAGGGCAGCGGAAAGAATAATGAAAACCGAACAAACGTCAGATAAAAAGAGTGAAAGCCGAACGAATGTTAGAAAGTCAGCATAAACTAACCGAACAAACGTTAGAACAAAAGGAGGCAACGGAAATGGAACAATACGAACTGACTGACGAGGGCTATATACGCCTTAAGCAGCAGATCAAGGACAGGCTGAATGCGACGGTGGATAATTTCATAGCGATAGGATATTACCTCAAGCAGGTGAGGGATTCGGGCGCATACACACGGGACGGTTATCCGGGCATAAATGATTTCGCAAAGGGCGAGTACGGCCTTGACGCGAGTACGACAAGCCGCTTCATGGCAATGAACACGGCGTATTCGGAGGGCGGGAACAGCCTCATAATCAGGGCGCAGTATAAGGCGATAGCGGAAGCGCGGAGCGGAAAGAGCCTTTTGGAAGAAATGCTCACCATGTCCGAGGAGGACAGGGAGCTTGTGACAGAGGAAACCACGGTGCGGCAGGTAAGGGAGATTAAGGCGCTTGAGCGAGAGGAAGCGGAGGCGGAAAAAGCGCAGAAGGAAGCAGAACTTCCGCTTGTGGCGCAGGGCGGTCCGGAAGCTCAGGGAAACGCAATCGAACGCAACGTTCGATTGATGGCGGCAGACGATGAGGACGGGGAGGAGTCTGACGCGCTCACGGCGACGCTTAAGGCGTTCCTGAAAGAAAATCTCGAGATTTACCAAAGGGTAAAGGCGGGAATACTCACGCCGGAGCTTTTCGCCGAGGCGGTCTGCCCATCGGGGGCGCGGACGTACAGGCATAAGGTCAATA
The DNA here is from genome assembly GCA_021202335.1 of Lachnospiraceae bacterium. Lineage (GTDB taxonomy): Bacteria > Bacillota > Clostridia > Lachnospirales > Lachnospiraceae > COE1. The sequence continues at coordinate 19,782 of JAJQDE010000041.1, read as the reverse complement.
TGCTGTTCCTGTATACATATCAGGGCGGTGTGAGGTTCAGAGTATACGAGGGCGGTAAACCGACGATTGAGAGTTATAGCTACGATAAACTGTTAGAGATGGCGCAGGGGATTGAAAACAGTCCCGCGCCGGCAGCAGAAGAAAGCGCTGCGACGCCGCAGGAAGAAAACACGGCGGCAGCAGACGCATCGGAGGATTACGTGCCGATTCCGGGTCAGTGCAGCGTGCTGCCGGATGTTCAGCCGGCAGCTTTGGAGGAACCGGCAAAGGCTGCAGAGCAGGCGGAGGTTGCGGATAATGATGCAGAGGACAAAAAAAGCATTTGGGCAAAGGAGGTCGAAGCGAGATTAAGAAGGAGACTAAGGGTGAGAAGATACACAAGAGAAGACGTGGACGCGGCCGGGAACTTTTTCCGGGAAGAATTGGAAAGGATGGAGCGCAGCGGCGTAGAGCATACCGCAAAATTTCGACACTACCAAATGGCTTACGACTTAATAGCAAACTGGCATTTCGATTAAAGAGCACAGCGCTGATTAAACGCGCCGGCAGCGGAGGAGGGTTTATGGGCAGGAAGGATGAATTTACTGAGGAGATGCGGGCGGTCAACCGCTATTTATGTCAGTACAGCAACTGCATAAAAGAGAAAGACAGTCTCGTGCGCAGGCGTATGGAAATAATTAAGGATTTTGATAATCCGCTGACAGGCATAGGATATAACAGCGGACGGCATGGCACAGGAAAAAATGAGGGCAGCGCAACGCTGCCTTTAAAGCTTGAGGAGATAGATATGCGGATAAGCGAACGGATTGACGATGCTTTTTTGACGCTTGCCGGCATTGAGGACATAATAAGCTTCCTGCCGAAACATTCACTGGAGAGGATGATATTTGAGTATAAATACATAGACTGCTGGAGTTGGGAGAAGATATGTATGGCGGAATACATAAGCAAATCATCGGCGATACGGCACTGGCGTAAAGGGCTGCGGATGCTGTCGGATATGAAAAGCGTTAAAAGAATATTAGAGGAATATAAAAGTGGTACTCCGTGACACTTTTTATCTGATAAAATATTAATATGGAATTTGAAACAAAAAAGCGCACAGGTAGCAGCCGAGTGCGCTTTTGTTATGCGGTGGGAGGCGAGGCAATGCTGTTAAAAGAATGTAAGGGCTGCGGTTGCCTTATACCACAAGGATTGCATAAATGCAGCGAGTGCGAAGCAAAGCAACAATCGAGGCATATGCAGTATAACAGTACCCGCAGGGATGCGCGCGCGGCGGAGTTCTACATATCAAAAGAATGGCGGGAGTTAAGAGCTGTCATTATGAGCGTGTATGAGTATGTGGATATATATACGCTGTATGTTACGCACGAATTGATTATACTTGACGCTTCCTCACCAGTGCATCACATCATCGAGCTTGAGGATGACTGGAGTCAACGCCTGAATCCACTAAACCTTATACCTTTAAGCCATGATACGCACAATACTATAACGGCTCTATATAAGCAAAGTGATGCCGCAAAGAGAAGGACGCAGGCGCAGCTTAGGGCATTGATTGAACGCCATTTCAAGGAGGCAGGGGGGATTAAAAAAGTTTTAAGCGGTCGTTTTTTAGTCGCCCCCCCTAAATTTCGGAGAAAACTCCCCACGGGAATTTTCACGGTTAGGAGCGAGAAAGAAAGGAGGCTGACAGCGCATGGCAGGACAGAGGCAGCCGACAGATTTGGTAATCATGAAAGGCAGGAAACACCTGACAAAAGCGGAAATTGAGGAGAGGAAAAATGCGGAGGTTTCCGCACCGTGCGATAAGGTCAAGCCGCCTGCTTTTTTGACGCCCGGACAGAAAAAAAACTTTAGAAAATTGTCAAAAGATTTGCTGGAAATCGGGCTGATGGCAAACGTGGACTGTGACGCATTGGCGAGGCTTATAGTATCGCAAGAGCAGTACATAGAGGTGACAAAGGAAATTCAGGAGATGCCGTTAATGTATGAAATTCCGGCTTATAAGAACATAAAAGATCCAAACACGGGAAAAACAGAGCAGACGCAGGTCGGTATGAAAAAAATAGTCAATGAAGAACGAGAGAAGCTTATGGTCATTCAGGATCGGTGCTTGAAACAGTGCAGGCAGGGCGCGGCAGACTTTGGAATGACGGTCAGTAGCAGGTGCAGATTGGTCGTGCCGAAGAAAAATGACACAAAGCCGGAAAACAAATTCAAAAAATACGCGGGCGGATAAATGGCGGCAAAGCAATGCGGGGCAGTAACCGACCGCTGCACGGAATATGCTTGCGGCGTCGCAAGCGGTGAAATAATTGCGGGGAAATATGTCAGACTGGCGTGCCAAAGACATCTTGATGACATCGAAAAGTCGCAAGATCCCGAATATATTTATTATTTCGACATTGAGAAATCGGAGGAAATAATAAATTTTGGGGAGGAGCTGACGATAGCCGAAGGACAGGAGCAGGAACACGTCACGCTATTTCCGTTTCAATGCTTTATATTAGGCTCACTGAACGGATGGCGGATAAAAGAAAAGGGTTATAGACGTTTCCGAACATCGTATGTACAGCTAGGGCGGCAAAATGGAAAATCCTTTATAGACGGTATTTTGGCTTGCTATTACGGCAATTTCGACGGGTATATGTACGGGAAGATTTATTGCACGGCAACTAAGCAGGATCAGGCTAATATTGTGTGGGAGGAAATTAATAAATTCATCAGCTCCGATAATGAGTTGGCGGAGTGCTTCAAGGTACACGCGCATAATCACACGATAGATTGTCTGATTACACATTCGGAGATAAAGGCATTGTCGGGCGATACGAAATCACTTGACGGACATAGGACGTATTTAGGGATTGTGGATGAATACCACGCGCACAAGACTAACCAAATGTATAAGCTGTTGGAGGGTGGTATTAAAAAGTTGAAATCCGCTCTCATATCCGTTATCACGACGGCGGGGTTTGACTTAAAATCGCCGTGCTACAAGTTGTATGAGTATTGCTGCAGTTTGTTGGAGGGAGTGTTTGAGAATGACAGCCAGTTTGTGTACATCGCGCAGCTTGACGAAGGTGACGACTGGCATAACAGGGATAATTGGATTAAGGCAAATCCGATATTGGAATTTGATAGTGACGCGTGGGACAATCTCGTCCCTGTGGCGAACACTGCCCGCGATATGGGAGGCGAGGATTTGAGGGATTTTTTAGTTAAGCAGCTCAATATGTGGACGCAGTGGTCAAATTCGCAATACATCAAGGATATAAGGGAGTGGAAGCGGTGTGCCGTGTTAAAGACGCTCGAAAACTTCCACGGGGCAAAGTGCTATGTCGGCATAGACCTTTCATCGGGCGGAGATTTGACGTCAATAGCAATCATCATTCCCCATATTGAGGGCGGTGTAAAAAAATATTTTATTAAAACGCACTCCTTCATACCAGCGGGGAGAGTTGACGAGCATATCAAAACGGATAAGGTGCCGTATGATTTATGGATAAAAAAGGGGCTTGTCACGGTGACGGAAACACTGGGCGGCGTAAAGACGGATTACAAGTATATTATCAGCTACTTGCGCGAACTGATAAGCCAATACGAATTGAAGCCACAGCTTGTGTGTTACGATCCGCACAATGCGTCCGCGTTCCTTTCGGATATTGAGGCGTTGGGAGTTGATTCGGTGTCGATTACGCAGACGGCAAGGGAGCTGAACGATGCCAAGGTGGATTTTCAGTTGGAAATTAAGGCGGGCAACGTGGAGATTGAGGGGATAGAAACGGGCAGCGGCAAAAAAGAGGTCGTTCCTGCGGATGAGCTGCTGACATGGTCGATAGCGAACGCAAAAACTGTATCAAACAGCTTCGGCGAAATCAAGATAGATAAGAGCGCGGGAGAGGACAGAATAGATCCTATTGACGCGATAATCGACGCATGGAAAGCGGCAATGAAGGAGGAGTACAGACCGGACGCAAACGAGGCTGTGAGCGAATGGCTGGCACTTATGGAAAAATACGGATTGGCAGGTGAATAAGAGTGAACCCATTTAAGAGATTTGCGGAAAGAGTGAGGGATTGGTGGAAGGGCAGGAGCGAGGCAAGCGGCGTTGTGTCGATAAATTCGCCGTCGTTTCTTGAAAGCATAGGGCTTGGAAAGAAAAATAAGGCGGAATCGGAGGTTACATATTTTACGTGTCTAAAGATGATGTCGGAAACGCTTGCTAAAATGCCTATCAAATATTATCAAAAGACAAAGGACGGGATTATTGAGGCGGAACAGACCGAAACGTCAAGGCTTTTGACGAAACGTCCAAACCCATTCATGACACCGACGGTCTTTTGGAACGCGGTCGAGATGAACAGAAATCATTACGGGAATGCGTATGTCTACATACGCAGGAGGTTTGACCGCAAAAAATACGGCGGAGAAATCAGGGTGTTAGACCTTTGGGTTATGCAGTCTAATTGCGTATCAATATACATTGACGACGCGGGGATTTTTGCCGGGAAAGGACGGCTGTGGTATGTGTACGCGGATCCGATGTCGGGGCAGCTGTATGTATTTGACACAAGCGAGGTCATGCACTTTAAGACTTCATTTAGCTTCAACGGCATTACGGGTATGCCGGTGCAGCAGATATTGCGGGACACGATAGGTGGAGCGGCGGCTTCACAGGAGTACATGAACAGCCTTTATAAAAGCGGATTGACGGCAAAGGCTACGTTGGAGTATACGGGAGAGCTGAATGAAGAATCAAGGGAAAAGCTGATAAAATCGTTCGAGGCGTTCGGCAGCGGTGTAAAAAACACGGGGCGGATTATTCCTGTTCCTCTAGGTATGAAGCTTACGCCGCTTGATATTAAGCTGTCTGATTCGCAGTTCTTTGAGCTGAAAAAGTACACGGCTTTGCAGATTGCGGCGGCGTTCGGGGTGAAGCCGAACCAAATCAACGATTACGAGAAATCATCATACGCAAACAGCGAGCTTCAGCAGCTATCGTTTTACGTTGATACGGAGCTGTTTGTCATAAAACAGTATGAGGAAGAAATAAACTGCAAGATATTGACTGAAAGCGAGCAGGAACAGGGATATTACTACAAGTACAATGAAAAGGTACTCTTTAGGACGGATTCAAAGACACAGATGGAGTATCTGAAAGAGGGCGTGGCGGGTTCCGTCATGACATCAAACGAGGCAAGAAGGAAGCTGGATCTCCCTGACGCAGAGGGCGGGGATGTCCTACTTGCAAATGGAAATATAATTCCGCTGACACAGGCGGGAGCAGCATATACGAAGGGAGGTGAATAATATGGGTGAGAAAAAGCGTTTTGATTTTACCAAAAAGGACAAGCGCACGGGCAGGAAGCAGAAGGTCGGCTATTTGGATTTTGAAGCTGACGAGGAACAGGGGAAATGCTCGCTGTATTTTTATGGCGATATAGTTTCTTCTACGTGGGACGCATGTGCAATAGAGGATAAATGTCCGCAGGATATTGCCGACTTCTTAGGACTGTTGGAAGGGTACGAGGATATTGATATTTACTTCAACAGCGGTGGCGGAGATGTGTTCGCGGGGCTTGCGATTTACAATCAGCTCAAGCGGTTTGGCGGTCACAAGGTCGGGTACGTGGACGGCATGGCGGCGTCAATCGCGTTGGTGATTATGTTTGCCTGTGATGAGCTTCACTTTGCGACAGGGGCGCAGGCAATGATACACAAGCCGCTCTGTATCGCGTGGGGCAATGCGGATGACTTTAAAAAAGTTATTGAACAGCTTGACCTGTGCGAGGAATCAATACTTGACGTATACGAGGAACACGTAAAGGAAGGCATCACGCGGGACAGCATTAAGGCGATGATGGCGGCGGAAACGTGGTTTAACGGTACAGAGCTTGCGCAGTATTTTGACGTTATCGTTGACGCAAAGGCAGCGGTCGCGGCTTGCGCTTCGGATTATTTCAGCAGATACGTGAATGTGCCGGAGCAGGGGGACGAGATGGGCGCAAAGGGCATCGTGGACGAGGTGATCGCGGAGCTTGAAAGAAGGGAAGCGGCGAAAGCCGAGGCAAAGAAGCAGGATATTTTAAAGGATTTAGATTTATATGGCATCTGAAAGGAGAACAAAAAAATGAATGAAGAAATGAGAAAGCTGTTGAAGGAGATTAACAGCAAAAAGGATGAGGTTAAGCGGCTTGCACAGGAGGGAAAGCTTGACGAGGCAAGGGAGGCAAAGGAAGCGCTGAAGGGAATGCAGGAGAAATTCGACTTGCTTTGCGACATTGAGGACGACCTGCGCGATGAGATGGAAAATAAGGCTTTGTCAGGAGAAGCAAAGAACCTTGATAATCCGGTAAAGGACAAAAAGAGCCTTACAAAAGCCTTTGTAAATATCATCAAGGCAGGATTTTTCCACAGGGAGCCGGACGAGCGCGATGTGAAGGTGTACAAGGACGCGATAACATCCGACGCGACGGCGGACGACGACGGCGAATCGGGGCTTGGCGTGACTGTTCCCGAGGATATACGGACAGACATTATAGAGCTGCGCCGCAGCGAGGATAACCTTGAACAGTATGTAAATATTGAGGGCGTGGCGACAAAGACAGGCACAAGGAATATTGAGGTGGACGCTGAATCAACGCCTTTCGACAATGTGGATGAGGCGGCGGAGTTCCCGGAGATGAGCGAGCCGAAATTCAAGCAGATTACGTACACAATCAAGAAAAAGGGCGGCATTTTAAAGATGACGGCGGAGCTTTTGGAGGATACGGCGCAGAATATTATGGCATACATCAACAAGTGGATTGCCCAAAAGACAAAGGCGACGAGAAACGCGGTCATTATCAGTACGCTTGACAGCATGACAGAGGGCAGCGAGGTTGAAATATCAGACCTTGACGATTTAAAGGACATATTTAATGTGACACTCGATCCTGCGATTGCTGAGTCGTCAATGGTCATTACGAATCAGAGCGGTTTCAACTATCTTGACAAGCTCAAGGATAGCGACGGGAATTACATTCTGCAGAGAGATCCGCTTCAGCCGACCAAGGGCAAGCTGCTTTTCGGTCAGTACCCTGTTATCAGGCTGTCGAATAAGACGTTGGCGTCCGAGGAAGTTCTTGACGGAGAAACAGTGACGGGCTACAAATATCCCGTATACTGCGGTGATTTAAAGGAAGCAATTACGCTTTTTGACCGTAACGTGCTTACTATCGACATGAACGACAAGGCAGCGGGGCTGTGGGAAAAGGATATGACGGGGCTTAAGGTGCGCGACCGCTTTGACGTGCAGGCTGTGGACGAGGGCGCGGTAGTCAAGGGCGAGATTACAGTGACTATAAGCACTACAGACACTACAGACACCACAGACACCACAGAGGCAGAGGGCTAGTCATACATGAAAGCAGGTGAGGCGGTTGACGGACGATGAAAAGACTGAATATATGTCGGCTTTTTTGGAGCAGGTAAAGACGTACTGCCGGATAGACTATGATGATGATGAGGACATTATAACAATCATGGTTGAAACGGTGCTTGCAAAGCTTGCGGAGCTGATACCGAACTTTGACGAATACGCAATGACGAGCAGACAGAAGCTTTTGGCAATGACATTCGTAAAAGAGCTGTACGACAACACTAATGCATACGGCAGGGCGGACGGCGGGCTGTCAAATGCCGCATCCACCATGCTTTTAAGCGAGATGTATGGAGGGGCGGCTGAATGAAAGGGCGCGTTAACATAATCAGAAAGACATCGGAGGTTGTGGAAGGAAGAAAGAGCGTGACGGTGTCTGATTTTTACGAGTGTTGGTGTGAAATTCAAAGCCTTGGGACGAACGAGAAGTACACGGCGTTGCAGACGGGTATAGAAAATGCGCTCGTGTTCAAGGTTCGGGAGTGCGGAAAAATCAAAGAGGTACGGATGAACACAAAGGAATTTTACGTAGAGTATGACGGGACGGAGTTAAAAATCTATGACGCGTCGCCGATGTTCACGGATTGCAGATGGGTATTGCTGAAGTGCAGGGCTTCGGCGTAGCAGGGGAGCAAAAATGCGTATTGAGATGGAATTTCAAGGGCTGGAGGAGCTTATTAAGGCTTTCGAGGCGGCAGCAAGCGACGATGATATTAAAGCGGTGGATAAGAGCATAGTCGAGAAAAGCGAACCGGTGGTAAAAAGCATAATGGCTTCCAAAATCCCGAAATCAACAGATATTACAAAGAGCGGGCGCGGGTTTGGTTCAAAATCCTCTGTGTCGTCGCACGCTGCGGATAGCGTGCCTGTCGGCAATGTTAAATACAGCGGGCTTTCCGCTTCGGCGCAGGTTGGCTGGGAGAAATCGGACAGCAGTGAGCATTTTTACGTGAAATTCATTAATTGGGGCACGGTTTATCAGCCTCCGAGAGAGTTTATCTATGCCACGGGCAGGGCAGCGGACGGCGAGCTTCAGAAAATAGCGGAGCAGGAATATCAGAGCTATTTGGATAGGACAGTGGGGTGATGAGATGAGCAGCAGCCCGGACATAATTAAGGACGCGGCAAGCGCGTTGGAGCAGGTCAGCGACGGCGGAATAACTGTGATGCAGGGGTGGTACGACAAGGATATAAAGGATTGCCATGTCACCCTTTGGGATCTAGGAGAGAGCGAGAACAATTTTTCCGATAACGAGGCGGAGGGAGTGACGCTTTCCGTGCAGGTCACTATTTTTTCACAGGAGGACGAGGTGGAGCTGGCGCATGAAATAAAATCCCTCATGAAGGAGGGCGGTTTTGAGTTCGAGGGCAGGAACGGGGACGATGCCGAGCCTGAGGACGGGATTTACATGAAGGCACAGAGATTTTCAAAATATTATGAAAGTGAGGAAGAATAAGAATGGGCAATGTAGTAAGGAGCAGGACATGCGGATTAAAGGATATTTATGCTGCATTGGTGACAACAAACAGTTCCGAGAAATACGTGGCAGGAACACCCGTGAAGCTTGCAAGGGCGATAAAGGCAAAGGTTGATGAAACGTGGTCGAGCGAGAAGATATATTCTGACGATGGGACAGAGGATGTCATAAGCTCATACGAGGGAACGAGTGTTGAATTGGAGGTTAATGCGCTTGCGCCGCAGGACAGGGAGCTTGTATTCGGACAGCTGTACGATAACGGCTTTTTGGTCAAGACCTCAGACGACCTTGCACCGGAGGTTGCTATCGGTTGGAGAGAGCGGAAGCTGAATGGGAAGTACGATTTTAAGTGGCTGTATGTAGGGAAATTCTCAGAGGGCATAAGTGAGGAGGCAAGCACCAAGGAGGATAAGCTGTCGCCGGTCACAAAAACTATCAAGGGCAGCTTTTACGAGCGCAGCCTTGATAACCGCTATGAAATATCGGTCGATGAATCAAATCTGCTTGATGAGTACACGGACGCAGCCACAGCCATAACAAATTGGTTTTCGGCAGTGCAGGAATATGTGGCATCAAGCGATGATGCTTCGGAAGCGGAGGAAACGACAGAAACAGAGGAAACGGCAGAGTCAGAGGAGGCGTAATAAATGAAGCGTGAGATAGCGGTCAACAACAGGCTGTATAAAATGGGAAAAATATCCGCAGATACATATATGGACTATTTGGAGCTTGCGGAAAAAATCGAGGCGGCGACGGCGTCACGTCCGAGCCGGAGATATTCAAGGAATGAGATTGCGGAAATGGCGGAGTTTGTGTGTGAAGCCTATGGAAATCAGTTCACGCCCGATGAGCTTAAGGACGTGGATACGGGACTGGACGCGGCGGGTATCATCATAGAGTTTAACATGATTGAGGCGCAGGTCGCGGAGGAGATGAGCGAGCGCATGGACAAAATGATAGTAAATTTTCCGAAAAGCAAGTGATTCCAGAAATCTCAATCACTTGCGGCGGCGGAGAGATTTTTGCCAACAGGGTAACGATGGGGCAGTATAGGAGATATGCCATGCTGATGGAGCGTGTCGCATCGGGCAGGGCAGGGGACGCACGCTATTTTAGCAAGCGAATTGTGCAGGATTTTTTTGACAACCGCGTATCAATGCGGGAGCTTGGCAGGCTTGATGCCGCCGAGTTCCTCACCGCGCTGAAGGGCGTGCATTTCATTATGCAGGATATAATCACGCAGGAACTTACAAAGCTTACGGAAGCCGCTCCCGAGCAGGAGGAATCGGCGTTTGACGATTACGACAGGGAGAACGGCTACGAGGAGCAGGAGGAGCGGAACACATGGGAGGTGTGCGGAGATGTGATTGACCGCCTGATAAAAGCAGCCATCGGTCTTATGCGCGAATCGTACAGCCAATGTATGGACGAGGAAGCGATAGGATTTTTGAATTATCTTAAGTTTGAGCTTGAAAACGTGGGAGAAAGTGAGCAGTACGCGTAAAGGAGGGGAGAAAAATGGCATATACGAGCGTACAGATAACTGCCAATTCGTCAGATTACCAGTCACAGATGAAATCAGCGGCAACGCAGATGAAGGAGCTGTCAAGCGAGTTTAAGCTCGCGCAGGCACAGGCGAACGCTTTCGGAACGGCAGCGGACGCTTTGCGCGCAAAGGCGGAAAATCTGACGGCGAAGATAGAAGTGCAGAGAAATGTTGTGTCGCAGACCTCCGATAAGCAGGAGCAGCTCACCAAAAAGCTCACGGAGCAGAAATCAAAGCAGGAGGAGCTTAAATCAAAAATCGAGGCGGCGACAAAGGCGTATGAAGCTTCGGCAAAGGCGACGGGCGAGGATTCCGATGAAACAAAGGAATTAAAGGATGAGTTGGACAAGCTGGGGCAGGAGCTTAAAGAGAGCGAGTCAGCAATCGGTAAGACGGAAACCGCGCTCTCAAAGCAGGCAACAGCCGCAAACAACGCAAAGGCTGACCTTGCGAACATGGAGAAGGAGCTTGAGGACGTAAATAACGAGCTGAAAAACCACAAGCTCAACGAGTTTGCGTCTGCTTGCGACACCGCAGGGCAGAAGATGGAGAGTTTCGGAAAAAAGGCTTCGGTTGTGTCGGCGGGGATAGCGGCGATAGGCGCAGCGTCCATAGCAGCCTTTAAGGAGATGGACGAGGGTTATGACACGATAGTCACAAAAACAGGGGCGACAGGAGATGCGCTGGAAGCGTTGGAAGAATCAGCGAACAGCGTATTTACGCAGATGCCCGTGGAAATGGCGACGGTAGGGGAAGCTATCGGTGAAGTGAACACGAGGTTTCAATCCACGGGTACGGAGCTTGAAGATTTATCGGCATTGTTTATACAATTTGCGGAGATTAACGGCTCGCAGGTCACGCAATCTGTTGACCAAGTTGATAAAATCATGGAAGCGTGGAACATTGACACGTCAGAAACTGCAAATCTGTTGGGGCTTTTGACATCAAAAGCACAGGAAACAGGCATTTCTGTTGATACGCTTGAAAGTTATGTGCTTGATAACAATTCCACGTTTAAGGAAATGGGGCTTTCACTTGAACGGTCAATTAACCTCATGGCGCAATTTGACGCGAACGGCGTCGACGCTACGACTGCGCTTGCAGGGTTAAAAAAAGCCCTCAATAATGCAACAAGCGATGGAAAAAGCTTGGATGAGGCATTAGAGGAAACAATCGGCAGTATTAAAGACGCAAGCACGGAAACCGAAGCTTTGCAGATTGCAACAGAGCTATTTTGAACAAAAGGCGCGGCGGAGATGACGACTGCAATTAGAGAGGGCAGGATCGATATTGACGATATGTCGGCTTCTATGTCTACATACGGCACAGTTGTTGAAGATACATATAATGCGACACTTGATCCACTAGACAACGCGACAGTAGCAATGAATAATGCGAAACTTGCACTGTCAACTCTCGCAGATACGGCGCAGACAGCAGCCGCGCCGATAATTGAGGATGTGACGGCAAAAATACAAGAGCTGACGCAGTGGTTCACAAATTTAGATGAGGGGCAGCAGCAGACGATCATCAAGGTCGGGCTTGTGGTTGCAGCTATCGGCCCGCTGTCGATAGGCTTTGGAAAAGTTGCGCAGGGCATATCGAGTACGGTTACGGCGGGACAGAAATTTGCCTCGGGCGCATCGACGGTAATAGCAAAGATAACAGCAAAATCCACGGCAACGACGGCGGCAGCGGCAGCGGAAACGACAGCGACAGCCGTAACGGGCGGAATGACGGTAGCGCAGACGGCATTAAATACGGTAATGAACCTGTGTCCGATAATCCGTACCGTGGCGCTTATAGCGGGGCTTATAGCGATAGGCGTTGCCCTTTATCAAAATTGGGATACGGTCAAGGAAAAGCTGTCCGGTCTTTGGGAAAATGTCACGGAAAAATTCGGCGCGATAAAGGAAACAATCACGGGGGCGTTGTCCAGTGCGGGAGAAGCGGTGTCAGAGAAATTCAGCGCGATAAGGGACGCGGCTGCTAATATCTTCAGCTCAATGGCGGACACTATTTCTTCAGTATGGGAAACAATCAAAAATGTGGTTCAGGTTGCGATAATGTTCATTGTTGAATTGGTCAAAGCCGCATTTACGCTGATTACACTGCCCTTTCAATTCATTTGGCAGAATTGCCAGGAAGAAATCATGACTGCATGGGAAGCTATCAAATCCGTGGTATCTGATGCGCTTAACGCGGTCAAAGACACCATAAGCTCCGTATGGAACAGTATTACAGCCTTTTTAAGCCATGTTCTTGAAGGAATAAAAAATACCTTTACGACTGTTTGGGAGGCTATAAGCTCAATCGTTTCAACGGTAATGGAAACAATCAAAACGACAATCAGTGCCGCGTGGGAAACAATCAAAAGCGCTGTTTCGACTGCGCTTGATGCGATTAAGTCTGTGGTATCAACCGCTTTTGATGCGATTAAGTCTGTGGTATCAACCGTATTGAACAGCATAAAAAGCACATTCAGTACGGTATGGAACGGCGTTAAGACAACGGTTAGCACGGCGGTCAATAGCGTTAAGTCAGTAATCTCAACAGCCTTGAACGGTGCATTTAGTACGGTCACAAACATACTGACTAAGATTAAAGAAAAATTCAGCAGTATTTTTGACAGCGTAAAAACAACCGTAAGCAACGCCATAGAGAAGATTAAGAGCTATTTTAATTTCAGTTGGTCATTGCCAAAACTGAAAATGCCGCATTTTTCTATAAGCGGATCGTTCAGTTTGAATCCGCCGTCAGTGCCTTCATTCAGCGTCCAATGGTATAAGTCGGGCGGTATCATGACAAACCCGACAGTGTTCGGGATGAGCGGCTCAAGCCTTATGGTAGGCGGCGAGGAGGGAGCGGAGGCGATACTACCGCTTGAGGAGTTTTACGAACGCCTTAGCAGTATGCTTGACAGCAAGCTTTCGGCATTGCAGATGCAGACGAATGTGTACATGGAAAACACATATTTGAGCAATGGCAGCGGTACACAGGGGAGCGGAAATATTACGATGCAGGGCGGGGATAACGGCGTTTTGGAGAAAATACTTAATATTCTGACAGGGATGCAGAAAGAGGAAAAACAGGAGGGCGAAATCATTATTCCTGTCAGCATAGGCAATGAAAGCATTGACGAGATTATCGTGAGCGCGAAGGAGCGTATCAGCAGACGGTCGGGAGGTATGGCGAATGCTTAATTCACTGGTTATCGGAGGCGTGGCGTTTCCTATTCCAAAAAAAGGCGAGCTTGGCAGTATTTCGGTTCAGTATGAGGATGTGGTGAACGAGTACGGGAGCGAAACGGGCGAAACGACGGTGGAAATTATCCGCTGCGATGTCGCAACAATAAGCGTTTCTTACAGTGCGATAACGGAAACGCTGAAAAATACGCTGCTTGCCGTGCTTTCACCCGTTGCGGACGTGACATTTGACAAAAAAGGCGTCGAAACAGAGGCAAGCATGAGGGTATCGGGAGTAAGCACGGCAATAAAACTGTATGGTCAGGGAACGCCTATATGGAGCTTGAGCTTCAAACTGGAGGAGCTGTGATATGAAGAATGTATCAGAGGAATATATAGCCGCGCTGTACGATTCAGCTTCCGTGAGCAGCACCATATCGGGGACTATCACCACGGAGAGCGGCACAATCTATGCGCTGTCAGACAGTGACATAATCACGGGGATGCTTTCGGTCAACAACAAGTGCGTGAGCAGCAGCAGCTTTGAGCTTGGGGCTGTGTACCAAGGGGAGCTTGCGGTCACGCTCAAGACGGACATTGACCGCTACGCGCTGTTAGGCGCAGAGATTACGTTCACGGAACACAGGCTTCTTGCGGACGGCACGACGGAGGATGTAAGCCTGGGCATTTTCTACATATCGGAGGCTACGCGGTCTAAGAAAACTTTAGCGATAAAGGCGCTGGACGCGATGGACAGCCTCGATGTGGATATTGAGGAAGATACATATGGCACGGTCTACGCGCTTATGTGCGTGATAGCCGACACTTGCGGTGTTGTGCTTGCGCAGGACGAGGATGAGATAAACGCGCTGCCGAACGCGGAGGAGATATTCTATGTGTACGCGGAGGAGGTTGACACGTATAGGACGCTTGCGGCGTACCTTGGCATGGTGACGGGGACGTTTGCCACGATCAACACGGACGGGGAGCTTGAGATGCGCAGCTTCGCGCAGGAAGCGTCGCTTGAGATACCGGCAGCAAAGCGCGATTCCACGTCCGTTGAAGATTATGAGACGTATTACGGGGCGGTAACGGCGCGGTTCATCGCGGATGAGAATTATTACACCTATACATATGAGGATGAGGAAGTGGAGGGCGGTCTGACGCTTGACATGGGCGACATTCCGATAGTGCGCGGGGAATCGGATTTTAAATACGAAATCCTTGCGAACGTGCTTGCAAAGATTGAGGGCATAAGGTACACGCCCGCCTCGTTCACACTGATAAGCGACGCGGCAATCGAGCTTGGAGATATGCTGACGGTGGGCGGCGAGGATGCGGATGTGGTAATCACAAGTTTTACGTGGAAATACCACGGCGCGGAAACGCTCAAGGGCGTGGGCGACAATCCGAGGCTCAAATACACGGACAGCACGTCAAAGCAGATAACGGCATTGTCGGAGAGCGTGTCGTCAAAGACGATGGTTGTCAATACTTATACAAATACGTCAGACATATCCCTGGGGACGAGCGAAAAGCAGATAATATCCATGAGCTATGCGGCGGTGGCTAACACGCACCCTGTCTTTATCGCGACGGTGCCGCTCACGATGGACTGCGATGGTGTGGTGATGTTGAGTTACTATATCGACGGCGTGCACGACACAGGGCATGACATATCAAAATATCTTGAGCGCGGCGAGCATTTTCTGACCTTTGAGAACCACTACGCGATAGAGAAGGACAACCGCGTTACGCTGTCGGTACGGGCAGCTGTGTCGTACTTTGAGAGCGACACAAGGCGGCAGGAGGCGAGCATAGCCACCTTTGAGAATTTCCTCGCGGCAAAGGCGGAGCAGGAGGAGGAGAACCTGCGCAGCTGGATTGAGGAGCTTGCAGATAATCCGGAGGCGGAGCTTACGCCGCTGTCATACGACGAGGGCGAGATAGACACGACTGCACCGACGGCTGCGATAGAAGCGGGGACGATAAGGGCGGTGCTGTTCGCGCAGGGGCTTGCAACGTCAACAGAGTGGGACGGCACTATAAACATTTCGGAAACTGTCACGGCAACAGACATCGCGGGGCTTATCACGGCGGCGGGTGTCACGGACAGCGAGGAGGCGGGGCTTATCACGCCCGCACGCGGAACGGCAAGCGAGGGCATTTCGGCAATTACGTTGGCAGGGCTTGTCACGGCGGCAGGGTTTGAAACGGGCGTTTCTGAGGAGCTTGCGGATGATGACAGCACGGATGACAGCACGGACAGTGACGAATAAATGAATGGAGGTATTTTATGGCATTAAAGGGACGGGCTAAGATTGAGCTTAAGAACGAGGAAACGGGCGATGTGCAGGTGATTGAGCATGGGAATATGCTCACGAACGAGCTCACGAACGCGCTCACGCCGTGGCTGGCTTCCACGTGCTACGGCTACAACACGAGCAAGAAAGCGTATGATGATACTTACGCTAACAGGCTGAGCTATAACACGACGATACTTGAGCATCTCATGGGCGGCATACTGCTCTTTGCGGACACACTGGATGAGGATGCGAGCATTACGGAGGTGCCGCGCGGGTGCGAGATTACGGGGAAGGCATCATATGACGCGTACAGCGGTGCGGATTTGGCGAGGGGGAGCTATTCGGCGGATGAGAGCGGCTATCAGGGAGACCTGACCTACAAGCACGTATGGAATTTCACGACATCACAGGCAAACGGGACGATTGCTGCGTTGGGGCTTACGCACTACCTCGGCGGTGAGCTGGGCGACGGGATAGAGGATATAACGAGTGAGGATATGCAGACATGGAATTATAAATACGTGCTGAACTGGCTCACGTGCTGTCTCATCGCGGCAAACTCGGCGGACTTCACTTCTTCTTCTTCTTCTTCTTCTTATTATTATTATTATGTGGCGCTCGACTTGGCGAACAATTGTATGTACTACACTAATCATTACCAGTATCTGAACGGTTACAGCGGCGACTCGCATTTCAGGCAGACGGGCGTGATACCGCTGAAAAAAATGCGCATACCGCTGACAAAGGTAAGCCCGTTTTATGATTACTGCGGAAATTATTCGGTGGAGGACGTGGAGCTTGCAATCCCCGATGAGTTCCTTGAATATGCGCAGGGGCTTACGTGCCAGTATTATATGGCGTACAGCGACAGCTACTGCTGGATAGTGCCGCTGCTCACATCGGTTGCGGCAGGAGGGAGCTTCAAGGTGCTGCGCGTGCCGCATGATGATATAACGGCGGCGGAAACGCTGACCGTCACGAACGGCACGGATTACCCGCTGTACATACAATACTGCGCAAGGTTCACGGACGATTATGTATTCGGGTGGCTGTACAAGGATTCGGAGTATTACCTATGCAGGATAAGCCTTTCGGACGGCGGTTATGCCTTATCGGACGCGCCGCTGACATATATAAACTCAAGCGGCGAAACCGCGCTGACGTATTCAAATGCGCAACATTATGCAGCTATCGTCAGCAAGAACTGGTGGTATCTTGGATGTGGCAGTAATACATCGGCTACCTATCCCGTAGTGGATATTGATACAATGCACGTAAAGCACTCGCAGGGGACTATAACGGCAACCGCTGGAACGACATTGTCAACTTCATATGGCGTACACCCGGGAACGTTGCGGCGGCTTACGGGAAATATATACGCAGGGTTCGTGCTGGGAGCTAACTGCATATATCTTAAGATTTTCCTTGCAAGCGACTCGCTTTTGACCATCAATAACCTTGATGAAGCGGTGGTTAAGACAGCGTCGCAGAGCATGAAGATTACGTACACGATACAAGAGGTAGAGGAAACGGACGAATAATTCGTTGCGGATAATCGCAGAAAGGAGGCGGGGCATGGATGAGATTAACGCACTGGCAGGGATAGACTTCAAAGGGTGGCTTCTGACGCTGTTCATTATCCTTTTCGGCATAGCGGCGGTGATAACGGTCGTCGAGAAGGTGTCGGCGGCACTGGGGAAGCCCGTCAAGTGGATTAAATCGAACAGCAAAGACCATGAGATGATTATGGGCGTGAAGGAGAGCATTGACGCGCTCGCGGAGAGCAACAGGCAGGAGGATGAGCGCATAGAGGCTCTTGGCGCGGGCATGATTGAGCTTCTAGGCTCGGAGTTTGACCGCAAATTCAGCCACTTCATAGCAATAGGCGGCATACCCGAGAATGAGCTGTCGGTTTTTACGGCGACATTCAAGGCGTATGAGCGATTGGGAGGCAACCACAGGCGCAAGGAGAAATACCTTTACGCCATAAAGCGGCTTGATGTGCTTCCCGTGACAACGACGGTGGACTTGGAAACGGAAGGAGGCACGGATGAGGAGGAGCAAACTTGAGAAAGCACTGGACAACAGCTTTATCAATTATTTTTCCGACCTGTTCATCGTCTGCATGGTGGCGGGGTGGATAGCAGTATTATTGATAATGACGGGCTTTGCGGCATATGCCACGATAGTCCTCGGGGACACGTCCATGTGGTCCGACGTGGGGACGCTCGTGGCGGTGCCGCTATCGGCGGGCGGCGCGATATGGATGGTAAAAAATTCCGTACAGCACGCCATCGCAAACAGGGACGGCAAGGAAGCAAAGCCGGATTTCCCGAAAGTCAACGCCGATGGCGAGGACGAGGGGAAAGAGGAAATTTTTAACAGTTACAGCTCCGATGAGGAGCAGCCCATACATGGGCAGGAAGGAGCAGCAGGATGAAAAGCAAATTGACAAGCAGGAAGTTTTGGATTACGGCAGCGGCGTTTTTAGGCAGCATTGGCGTGAGCATTGCGGGGCTTAGCACGTCGAATGAGACGGTGGCAGCGGTAGGCACGGTATGCGCAATGCTGTCGGCTGCGATATATGCGGCGTGTGAGGCGTATGTGGACGCGGCGGCAACTAATTCAAACACAGCAACAGGCACAGAAAGCGAGGAGGATTAAATTATGGCAATTATGATTGGTTCGGCAAGAATCGATGAGAACGGCAGCACGACGGGAGGCGCGGCAGGCGACCAAAAGCAGACAAGTTCAACGAATGACACGGCGGGCGAAGTCAGTATGCAGTCGATGTACACCCATTCAAAAGGCTGGTACATACTGCGCCCAAAGGGCGCGGCGCACGCGGACAAGCTCGCGGAGCTTATGAAAACGGCGTGCAACAACAGTCACATTGGTTATGACCAAGGCGGCAGGCTCGGAATTATCTCTTGCGGCATCGCAACCGCGACGGATACGGAATGTGACTGTTCGTCGCTGGTGCGCGAGTGCATAATAGAAGCGACAGGAACAGACCCGGGCAACTTCACCACGGCGAATGAGGCAACAAAGCTTGCGGCAACGGGATTGTTTGAGGATAAGGCGGCATACACGAGTCAGTCGAAAACGCCCGTGTATAACGGTGATGTGCTTGTTACAAAAACAAAGGGGCATACGGTGATTGTAGTGAGCGGCAACCCACGGAGCAATGACAGCATATCCGGTTCATCAGCGGAAAGCTCAAGCTCAACAACCGGCACAATGTCAAACTCAAGCACGGGCGCGGTCGTGGCGACGGAAAAGGCGGCAAAGTTTGATAAGACGCTTGAGGGAACATACAAGGTGACTGCGAGCGCGCTCAATATCCGCAACGGCGCGGGTACAGGCAAAACGAGGATGGTAACAGTCCCGAGGGGGCAGCAGGTCAAGTGCTACGGATATTATTCAACGGCTTCGGGCGTTAAGTGGCTGTATATCCAGTTCACATACAGCGCCACAACGTACACGGGATTTGCAAATATGACGTATCTTGCAAAACAATAAGCTTGTGGCATAATATGATTATCTTGTATAACATAGTTTTCCCTTATAGCAAACGGCACGCACTCCATGCGTGCCGTTTGTCTTTAAGAAAAAAAGCAACACCTCAATAATAAGAAAATCCTGCAAAAAACAGGGTTAAAACCAAATTGTCAGACTTCACAGGCATACGGGTAGGTTACAAAAAAAGCGGTTATCCCATAAAATACAATAGACATAAAGCAAATGCCATGCTCGCGCAGGGCGTGTGCTAATCGGATAAAAAATGGGGCTGTCGCACTAAGCATTAGTGCACAGCTCCTTTTCCATGCAAAAATGCAAA
>JAJQDE010000038.1 GCA_021202335.1 Lachnospiraceae bacterium | reverse complement strand
AAAAAACCACTTGACAACCAAAATAAATTGCGCTAAATTTAATTTGACAAAATTAAATAGCATAAAAAGAAGGAGGCATACCATGGGAATTTATGATTATAAAGTAAAAGACGGAAAAGGAAAAGAGGTGGAATTGTCGGATTATAAAGGGAAGGTACTTTTGATTGTAAATACGGCTACGGGATGCGGGTTTACTCCTCAGTATGACGGCTTGCAGGATTTATATGAAAAATATGCGGACAGGGGATTTGAAATCCTTGATTTCCCGTGCAATCAGTTTGCGGGACAGGCGCCGGGAAGCGATGAGGAAATCGCAAGCTTTTGCACCGGGAGATATGGAATCACGTTTCCGCAGTTTCATAAAATTGATGTAAACGGCGAAAATGAGGAGCCGCTTTATCATTATCTCAAAGCAGAATGTGGCGGTATTGCCGGAAGCGCAATCAAATGGAACTTTACAAAATTTCTTGTGGACAGGGAAGGAAGGGTGACAGCCCGCTTTGCGCCGATGAAAACACCTGCGGCAATTGAAAAAGGAATTCAAAAGCTATTGTAGGGAAGCCTATGAAGCAGAACAAAAGACTTGTTAAAAGCGGTCTGCTTTGCTAAAATACTTGCATACAATTTAATGACACAAGATACAAAATAGTGGAGGAATGTAATACTATGGCAAAAAAATACGAGGCATTAAAAATTGAAAATCAGCTTTGCTTTCCGTTGTATGCATGTGCGAAAGAGGTGATAAAAAAATACAGACCTTATTTGGAAGAGATTGATTTGACCTATACGCAGTATATTGCAATGATGGTGCTGTGGGAGCATAAGGAAATGAACGTCAAGGAGCTTGGAGAAAGGCTTTACCTTGATTCGGGGACTCTGACGCCTCTGTTGAAAAAGCTTGAAAAGAAGGGGTTGTTTTCCAGAAAACGCTCTGAGGAGGATGAGCGGAAGCTGATTGTCACCATTACGCAGCAGGGTATGGAGCTGCGGGAAAAAGCCTGTGAGATACCTGCGGCAATGGGAGGCTGTATTGATTTGGACAGAGAGGAAGTCCTTACCCTATATCATTTACTGTATAAGATACTGGGAAAGGAAACCGGCATGTAAAAAGCGTTAGTGAACTAAGGTTCGCGGAAATGAGGGAAGCCATGAATGAAAATCGGAATAAAATGATTGTCAGGACGAGCATTATCGGTATCGCGGCTAATGTCACTCTTTCGATTTTTAAAATCGTGATAGGAATGTTGACAGGCTCAATTGCCATAACGCTGGATGCAGTAAACAACTTATCGGATGCGGCGTCAAGCGTAATTACGATTATCGGCTCGAAGCTTGCCGGAAGAGAACCCGATAAGAAGCATCCTTTCGGACATGGCAGAATTGAATATTTCAGCGCGCTCATTATTTCCATGATTGTCTTATATGCAGGTATTACGTCCTTTGAAGAGTCAGTGAAAAGCATTTTGCATCCGGAGCTTCCCGCCTATACCGCAATTTCCCTTATCATAGTAGCGGCGGCTGTAGCGGTAAAGCTTTTGCTCGGCAGATATTTTATAAGGATTGGCAGGAAAGCGGACTCCGCTTCATTGGTTAATTCCGGCAGGGATGCGGCTTTGGATTCCGTCATATCATTGAGTACACTGTTGGCGGCAGGAATTTATCTGCTGACGGATTTATCATTGGAAGCTTATCTTGGAGTAATCATATCCGCAGTAATTTTAAAGGCAGGCTGTGAGATGCTGATGGAAACAATTTCAAAGCTTTTAGGAGAACGCATTGATTATGATAAGGCAAAGGCGATTGCAGATACCATATTGGAATTTCCGATGGTAAACGGGGTATATGACCTTGTATTGAATGATTACGGACCGGATTCATTTCAAGGGTCGGTTCACATCGAGGTTCCCGATACCTGTAACGCAAGCGAGCTGGATAAGCTGATTCGGGCGATTACTCTAAAGGTATTGGCTGAGCACCATGTGATATTGGCTGCCATAGGCGTTTATTCCATTAACACACAGGACGCACATGCAATCGAGGTGCGGGAAAAGATTATGGAAACGGCTTTGGCGAATGAGTACATAACGCAGGTTCACGGATTTTATTTGGAGGAAGATATCAAAAGCATACGATTTGATTTGGTGGTCAGCTTTGATGCCAAAAATCGCAAAAGTGTATATAACGAGGTTGTTGACGCCATAAAGGCACTGTATCCGGAATACACATTCAATATTGCAATGGATACGGATTTTATCGCGTCGTGATTTTGATCAGGAAAGGAAACAGGTATCATGAATGTAAGAGTAGCTTATTTTTCAAAATCAGGAAACACAAAGAAGCTGGCAGATTGTATTGCCAAAACAGCGGGGGTAAGAGCGGAAGCAATCGGAAACGGGGCGCAAATGGAGGCGGATATATTGTTTCTTGGAGCGTCCGTGTATTGGGGTGGAATTGACGGAAAGGTGAAAGACTACATTGAGCAGTTGGATTCAAAAAATGTGAAGGAGGTCGTTGTATTTTCAACCTCCGCGCTGGCGCAGAGGGCGTTTCCTGATATCCGGAAACGATTGGAAAAACGCGGACTTAAAGCTGCGGACGAGAATTACTATTGCAGAGGTGAGTTTGCCGCACTGCATAAAGGCAGACCGGACAATGATGACCTGAAGGAAGCAGCAGCGTTTACAAAGCAAATATTGGCAAAGAGAGGTTAAATTGGAGAATGATTACAAATGAGTTTAACATTGAGAGATATCTGTCAAACGGAGTAGAGAAAATTGTAAAGAATGCATTAAAAGCCTCCTTGTCTAATCCGCGAGAATCGATATTCATGGGAAAATATGCATTGGCGAGCAGGAAAGCAACGGAAAAGAGGCGGGCAGCCGAAGCGGCAGGAGAACATATTCCCCCGTTTTTGATTGCAAGTATTACAAGTAACTGCAATCTTCATTGTGCAGGCTGTTATTCAAGGGCAAACCATGCCTGTGCGGACAGCGCGCCGGTGAACCAGCTTACGGCAAAGGAATGGCAGAAGATTTTTGACGAGGCAAATAATCTTGGAGTGGGATTTATTCTTTTTGTCGGCGGAGAACCGTTTATCAGAAGGGATGTTATTGCCATTTCGGCTAAGACACCAGATATCCTTTTCCCTATTTTTACAAACGGAACGATGGTGGACGATGATTATTTGGAACTGTTTGATAAGAACCGAAACCTTTTGCCAATTCTCAGCATTGAGGGCGGAGAAAAGACAACGGATAATCGCCGCGGAAAAGGCGTTTATAAAAAGCTGAACACATCTATGAAACGGATGAAGGATGCCGGGATTTTATTTGGCGCATCAGTAACAGTCACGACGGAAAACATGCAGGAAGTATTATCGGATGAATTTGTAAATCGGATGTATGAGAAAGGGACAAAAGCGATTATATATGTGGAATTTGTTCCTACGACAGAAGAAACAAGTTATTTAGCGCCCGGGGATAAGGAACGTGAATACATAAAAAATGAACTGACACGGCTTCGCATGGATTATGACGATATGGTACTCATTTCTTTCCCTGGTGATGAAAAAAGCTCCGGAGGGTGTCTTGCTGCGGGCAGAGGATTTTTTCATATCAACTCTCATGGCGGAGCAGAACCCTGTCCGTTTTCGCCTTATTCAGATCTTAATGTAAAGGAAACCGGATTAAAGAGCGCCATGGATTCGCCATTGTTCAAAAGAATTAAGGAACAGGAATTATTGATGGAGGAGCATGCAGGTGGCTGTGTACTTTTTGAGAGAAGGGAACAGGTGGAAGCTATTCTTTCAAATGAAACAGCCTGACCGCTTACCGGGGATTTAATTTACCAAATCCCCAGTAAATGCTGCATGCCTAAGCTTACAAGCGTGATGCCGCCCCAGCAGCAAAGCCCGAGAAACAGCGGCTTTGCGCCCGTTTTCACAAGCTTTATGATATTGGTGTTCAAGCCGATTGCAGCCATGGCCCAAACGATGAAAAATTTGCTTAACTCCTTTATCGGTGAGAATACGGATGAGTCAACGCCGAAGCTTGTGGCGATTGTGGTAATTACCGAAGCTGCGATAAAGTAGAGAATGAAAAACGGGAAAACCTTTGAGAATTTGAAGGATGTTCCGGCTTTATTCTCTTTTTTTGCCTTTCCTGCCTGTATAAATGAAAGCACAAGAGTAATAGGTATGATTGCAAGCGTTCTTGTGAGCTTTACCGTGACAGCCTTGTCGAGCGTTGCGCTGCCCAAATTCCACATATTGTCCCATGTGGCGGCGCAGGCTGTTACGGAGGATGTGTCATTTACAGCCGTTCCTGCAAATATGCCGAAAGCGTCGCCGCTTGACGTGGAAAAGCCAAGCCATGAGCCGAGGTGCGGGAAAATCAGGGCGGCAAGCACATTGAAGAAGAATATAACGGAGATTGCCTGCGCGACCTCCTCATCGTCCGCATCAATCACGGGAGCGGTTGCCGCAATCGCGGAGCCGCCGCAGATTGATGAGCCTACGCCGACAAGCGTCGATATTTTGCCCGGAATATGTAAAGCCTTGCTGAGCAGAAACGCCAAAATCAGCGATGTGGCGATTGTGCTTATGATAATGGGGAGCGACTGTATGCCGGTTTCCAGTATGACGTTTAGGTTCAAGCCGAAGCCGAGCAGGATAACGGCATACTGAAGTATTTTTTTCGATGTGAATTTAATTCCTGCGTCGAGCCTGCTTTTATCCTTGATAAAAAGCGTTATGACCATCCCGAGCAGTATGCCAAAGACCGGTCCTCCGATGATTGCAAATTGCTTTCCGAGCAGCCATGCGACAAGTGCGATTATAAGGCAAAATGCCATTCCTGATGTGTTTTTCTTAAAAAAATCCATGATAATCTCCATTCCGGAGCGTTAGCGACGGGATGCCGTCAAAGCTATTTGTGACGCCCCGGCACAAATAGTCAGAACAAACCTTATTTAGGACAATGCTGCCGTGCGGCAGCTTATATAAAGCTTTATTTTTAAGCAATTCTTTTATATATTAAGGCTGTTTTTGCAGGGAGTCAATAGTTTTGTAGGGAAATTATTGACATATGCCATAAATATAAGTATAATTTCAGGCAGACTTTGGCGGACACAGCCATTTGTCTGCGGAAGTCCGAACGGATTAGAGAAAAGGAATAATAAAGCATTGGATTATAATGGAATCAAAAGCAGCCGGAAAACGGTGAGCATACAAGTGTCGGAGAACGGAATAACAGTGCGCGCGCCGTATCGCATGACCGATGCGCAGATAGAAAAATTCGTGTCGGAGCATGATGCGTGGATAAGGAAACACATGGCGCGGCTTGAGGAAAAATCAAAGAATGAACAGCCTGTAGAAAAGCTGACGGAAGAGGAAATCAATAGGCTTGCGGATATGGCGCTGAAGGTAATTCCCGAACGGGTGAGATATTATGCTCCGATTGTCGGCGTTACATATGGCAGAATTACCATCAGGAATCAAAAAACCCGCTGGGGAAGCTGTTCGGCAAAGGGAAATCTGAATTTTAACTGCCTTCTCATGCTGACGCCGCCGGAGGTCGTAGACAGCGTTGTGGTGCATGAGCTGTGCCATAGAAAAGAAATGAACCATTCAAAAAAATTTTATGACGAGGTGCTGCGGGTATATCCGGACTATCATAAGTGGAACAAATGGCTTAAAAATAACGGAAATGCTATTATAAAAAGGATGGTGTGAGATGGGTATGCGCTTACAAAACGGGCGCCCGGAAAGCTGCGCGGGGCGGTTGGAAAAGGAAATAAGGACATACGATTTGCTGGACAGGCTTGGGGTCGAGTATCAGCGGATTGACCATGAGCCGGCAATGACAATGGAGGTGTGCGGGGAAATCGACAGGGCGCTTGAGGCTGTAATATGCAAAAATCTTTTCCTGTGCAACAGACAGCAGACGAGCTTTTATCTGCTCATGATACCTGCGGACAAGAGGTTTCAGACTAAGGTTTTGTCAAAGAAGCTTGGAGTTGCGCGGCTTTCATTTGCGAATGAAAGCTATATGGAAAAATTTTTGGATATTACACCCGGCTCCGTCAGCGTTATGGGGCTTATGAATGACAGCCAAAACATGGTTTCGCTTGTTATGGACGAGGATATATTGAAGGGTGAGTATGTAGGCTGCCATCCATGTATAAATACGTCGAGCATCCGCTTAAGGACGAAGGACCTGCTGGAGAAGGTGCTTCCCGCAATGAAGCACGAGCCGGTTATTGTGGGGCTGGAATGAAAATGTGGCATCACTGCGTATTTAAGTAAGGTAGAATATGATAAAAATAGGAATCTGCGAGGACGAGGAGCTTCAGCTGCGTTTTTTAGAGCGGGAGCTTGCGGCATATTGTGAGCAGACAGGTGAAAAAATAGAGATAAAGAGCTTTGTGAGCGCGGAGGAGCTGCTTTTCAAGCATGAAAACGCGTTTCCGTTTGACTGCCTGCTGTTGGACATAAGACTGCAGAGAATGGACGGCATGGCTTTAGCTGAAAGGATAAGGCGCACTGACAAGGACATTGCGATTATATTCGTTACGGGCGACAGGGACGCTGTTTTTGACGGCTATAAGGTTGGGGCGGTGCGCTATATATTGAAGCCTGTCAAGCGGCAGGAGCTTTTTGAGGCGATTGATTTTGTGCGCCGCAGGGATACTGACGCGCGGAAGGGAGCGCAGGCGGCGGGTGCTGATTATTACTGCTTTTCGTATTGCGGGGAGAGCGTGAAAATCGACAGGGCGCAGATTTTGTATATTGAGGTCAAGGGGCATTACATATATATTCATGTATGCTGCGGCGAAAGTGAGCAGGTGTACAGCTTTAAGGAAACGCTTGGCGGGATAAGGGAAAGCATTGCCGATTCAAGGCTTGTGCCCGCAAACCGTTCGACGCTTGTGAATATCGCGAGGGTTTGCGCGATTACAAGGCAGGAGTGTGTGCTTGCCACGTCCGCGCGTATTCCCGTGAGCAGGGGCTGCTATGCGGGCTTAAATCAAGCTTTCTTGAGGTATTTGACATGATAAAGGTGCAGACGGCTTTGATAATTTTCCTGGTATACACGCTTTTTATCGCCGCGCTGACCGCGTTTATCTTGTATAGGCGGCGGCGCAGGGAGGAGCTTAGGCTTTACGATTTACAGGATAAATACATAGAAACGCAGCTTGACGAGATGAATCAGATTTACAAAAATATGCGGGGCTGGCGGCATGATTACCATAACCATATGCAGAAAATCAAGGCGCACCTTGCGCTCGGACAGATTGACGAGGCGATGGAGTATGTCGATTCGATGGGCGGAGAGCTTGCGGGCATTGATTTTCGCTATAAGACGGGGAATATGGGGCTTGACGCGATATTAAACAGCAAGCTTGCCATTGCGGAAAAGCAAGGGATTGAGGTAAAATGCGACGCTGATGTGCCGTCATGTCTTGCGATTTCGCAGATTGACCTGTGCGTGATACTGGGAAATCTGATTGACAACGCGCTTGAGGCGTGCGGCAGGCTTTCGACTTTTGAACGCAAATTTATGCGCATTTATATCTGCGCGCGAAAAAAGCAGCTTTATATTTCGGTGACGAATGCGACGGCGGAGCGGACGCGGAGAAATATTTCGGATTTCACGGGCAAAAGGGCGGGCAGGCACGGGAACGGGTTGAAGCGCATAGATTATACCGTGGAAAAATGCGGCGGCTACGTGAACAGGAAAAACGAGCCCGGCGTTTTCGCGACGGAAATTATGCTGCCGATGGTGTGAGAAAAAACCATTCGCGAACTATTTTTGACCATTCGGGAACTTTTTTACACAAAAAAGGAGTATTATGCTAGTCTATGGGTAAGGCTTGCAAATACTCTTTTTTTGTGGGATTGAGTAAGCATGGAGGTTTAAAATAAAATGGGAAAAAAGGAAAAGCAGAAAACAAATTACAGCGAGATCAGCAATATCGCTTATGTCATGCGCGCTCTTGCGGCGGATGAGGGGAAAATAATATATTTGCTGCTCGTTTTGTGTAGTGTAATGCCGCTTGCGCAAAACGCCATAGGCATTGCGATTCCTGCGGCGGCAGTGTGGCTTTACGGGCAGGGAAGCACATTGGCGCAGTATGTCGTGGCGCTTGCTTTTTTGGCGATAGCTTACGCGGTTTCTATGGTTATAAATACGAGAGCGTCGGAGGAATATTCCACACACTGTATTCTGTCGAGAGGCTTCGCGTTCAATAGGCGGCTGCTGTTCAAGGCTCTTGAAACCGACTATCAGAGCATTGAGTCGCACGAGGGGCAAAAAAGGGTTGGCGCGGCGCAGGAGGCGCTCGATGCGAATATGATCGGCGTGGAGCGCGTGATGCGCGAAATCCCGATTTTTATCAGCAATCTGCTCGGGCTTATTGTGTACGGCTCGGTGGTCTTAACGGTGGACGCGCGGATTTTGCCAGTGCTTTTGCTGATGTTGATATTCAACATACGCTTGAATAAATTCGCGAGGGATTACATGAACAGCCATTTGGAGGAGGACGCGGAAATTCGCAGGAAGCAGAGGTATATTGCGGGAATTTCGGGGAAAACGGTAAATCTTACGGCAGGAAAGGATATAAGGCTGTACCGCATGGAGGATTGGTTCGGGGAGATTATGAGAGGCTACACGGCTGCCGCGGACAAAAGGCAAAGGAGGGTGGAGAAACGCTATTATCTGCCTGTCGCGTCCGACACTGTGTTTATCGCGCTGCGGGACGGGCTTGCATACATAATATTGATACATATGGCGGCTGACGGGGAAATCACGCTTGCGGCGTTTCTTGCCCTGCTTGGCGTGGTATCGAATTTTTCAACATGGCTTTTTGGCGTGACGAACTCTAGGAGTGCGATTTTGAACGCGAGAAGGCTTGTGGACAATTGCAGAAGCTTTTTGGACGATAAAGATGATAAAACAAAAAAAGGCGGCGTGATGGCGGACATATCGCAGGGCGCGCCGGAGGTTGAGCTTAGGGACGTTTCGTTTCGATATGATGATTGCAGCGAAAATATATTGTCACATATAAATCTGAAGATACGGTGCGGCGAGAAGCTTGCGCTTGTCGGAAACAACGGGGCGGGAAAGACGACGCTTGTTAAACTCTTTTGTGGCTTTTATCAGCCGACAGATGGTGAGATATTGGTGAACGGGGTGAAAATCAGCGATTACGACATTAACTCGTATTTTAGGCTGTTGGGCGTGGTTTTCCAGGACATGGAGGATTTGTCCTTTAATTTGATGGAGTGAATAAGCGCAAAGCCCGAGGAGGAAACGGACATGGGACGCTTTTGGGACGCGGTGGAAAAGGCGGGGCTTAAGGAAAAAATCGACCTGCTTGAAAAGGGCGCGCACACCTATCTTAACCAAATTTTTGATGACAACGGGATTAAGCTTTCGGGCGGCGAAATGCAGAAGCTAATGCTTGCAAGATGTATTTACAAGAACGCGCCCTTTATGATTTTGGACGAGCCGACCGCCGCGCTTGATCCTCTCGCCGAGAGCGCGATGTATGAGGAATACCACAGGCTTACGGCGGATAAGACAAGCATTTTTATATCGCACAGGCTTGCGAGCACGCGGTTCTGCGACAGGATAATTTTCCTTGAAAACGGCGGGATTGCCGAGGAGGGTACGCACGATGAGCTTATGGAAAAGGGCGGCAGGTACGCGGAGCTTTACGGTATTCAGAGCGGATATTACAACATGAAATAGCTTCATCAACATGAAGTGGCTTCATGTGGAAGAACGCAAAGACAGCGTTCTGCGGAGGTAGAAAAATTATGATGACTAAAAACGGTTTTATAAGAAAAAACAGCCGTGTCCTTAGTTGGGTGCGGAAAAGCTGCCCCGAGTATATTCCGCTCTCGGCGGCAAAGCTTTTGCTGCAGGGCGTATGCCCCTATATTTCAATATATCTTTCGGCGCGGATTGTGACAGGGCTTACCGAGGGCGAGGCGGCGGAAACGATTATCCGCGCGGCGTTAATTATGGTGATATTGATAATGGCTCTGTCGCTTGCGGGCTGGATGATTGAAAAAGCTCTTATCGTGAAGCGGCGCTATATTGAAAACCGAATGGACGAAAATATGGCGGAAAAATCCATGACGATGGATTATCAAGTGTTAGAGCAGGCGGCTACGCAGGAGCTTATAACGCGGATTTATGAGGGCAACACCACGGGCGGCGGCATAAGCGCGTATATAGAAAGCCTGAGCGATATGCTAAGCGGCGCGGTTTCGGCAATTTACGCTTTTGCGCTTATGCTACCGTTCTTTTTTGCAAAGCCCGCGTCCCATGGGGGCGCGCTTTCGGCGTTTTTAAACTCCGGCTGGGGGAATATGATATTTGCCGCGGTGCTGGTATTTGAGGCGTACACATTTTCAGCAATGGCAAAAAGGATGGCGCGGATTGAGCAGGAAAGCTTTGACGATAATGTTCGCGGAAACAGGGTGTTTTGGTTCTTTTGCCGGTATACAATGAATTACAAGCTTGGCAAGGGCGTGCGCGTATATGATATGTACCGTCTGATACGGGAAAGATACGACAAAAATTTAGCGAAAATGAAAAGCATTTTTATGCGGGATATGAAAAGGGAGGTTTCCGTAACAAACACAGGCAATGTGCTGACGGCGGCGGAGCTGCTGTTTTTCTATGTATTTATCGGGGCTAGGGCGATAACGGGGGCAATTTCCATAGGCGACCTGACCTTTTACGTGGGTGTTGCGACATCGCTTATGACCGCGCTTCGCACTATCTCAAACGGCTTTGCGCAGACAAACCGTATCGCGGGGCATATGAACGAGTACATAGATTTCCTCGCAATTCCGAATGAGAAATATGACGGCACGCTGCCTACGGAAAAGCGGCTTGACAATGAGTATGAGCTTGAGTTTCGCGACGTGTCCTTCCATTACCCGAACAGCAGCGAGCCTGCGCTGTCCCATGTTAGCGTGAAAATCCGCGTGGGCGGAAAGCTTGCGGTGGTGGGAAAGAACGGGAGCGGAAAGTCAACCTTTATAAAGCTTCTTGTCCGCCTTTATGATCCGACAGAGGGAGAAATTTTGCTCAACGGAATTGACATCAGAAAATACGATTACGACGAGTACCGCAGGCTTTTTTCGGTGGTGTTCCAAGACTTTGCCCTTTTTTCGTTTCCTATCGTGCAGAATGTCGCGGCAGGCGTGGAGTGCGACAGAGGGCGTGTGCTTAAATGCTTGGAGAAAGCGGGGATTTCAGAGCGCGTAGGCGGTTTGGAGCGCGGCATTGATTCTGTTATCTACAAGCAGGGCGATGACGAGGGAGTTGAAATTTCGGGCGGCGAAGCGCAGAAAATCGCGATTGCGCGCGCCCTTTACAAAAACGCGCCGATTGTTATTTTGGACGAGCCGACCGCCGCGCTTGATCCCGCCTCGGAGCTTGAGGTTTACGAGCGTTTTGACGAGATGGTTGACGAAAAGACGGCAATTTACATTTCGCACAGGATGTCGAGCTGCCGCTTCTGCGAGCAAATCCTTGTATTTGATAACGGCGGCATTGTGCAGACAGGAAGCCATGAATCGCTGCTTGCGGACGAAAACGGCCTGTACGCAAGCCTGTGGAACACGCAGGCGAGGTATTATCAGGGGTGAAAGGAAGGATTATTTGCGGTTAAGCTCCCTTTGCCCGGTTGGAAATGGAATTTTACATGGGATTTTAAATTGCAGTAAAAGGCTGGAAAAACCTTAACAGCTGTGTTAGAATAAAAACTTGATAAGGCACGGATTTTCAATCCGTAGAAAAATCTTGGTGAGGAGGCATGGCTTATGGCGGAGATTGGTGGCTTGGAGGATATGGACGAGCTTGCGGCGGCAAAAAAGCGGCAGCAGGAGGCGGAGATTGACGACATCATAAATATGCTTGACGCAAAAACACAGGGCGGCGTAAGCCGTATAAAGGTGAATGTTTCCGAGGAGCAGAAGGCGGGAACGGTAAGCACCGAGTACCATCACGGACGCTGTGATGTGGGAAGCCCGTGGGCAAAAGGGAGCGTTCGGAATTTTGGCTGTGATTAAAATATAAGCAAGCGAAGGAGATTAAATTATGGCACTGAACAAGAAGCCTGTCACGGGCATGAAGGATATTATGCCTGCGGAGATGCAGATACGCGATTATGTGACGGGGGTAATTAAGGAAACATACGCAAGATATGGATTTACGCCGATAGAAACGCCCTGCATGGAAAACATTGAAAATTTGAGCAGTAAGCAGGGCGGCGAGAATGAGAAGCTTATTTTCAAGGTGCTTAAAAGGGGCGAGAAGCTGAACCTCGAAACGGCGAAGGAGGAGGCGGACGTAGTTGATTTCGGGATGCGCTACGACCTTACTGTGCCGCTTGTCAGGTATTATTCAAACCACGCAAACGAGCTGCCCTCGCCGTTCAAGGCATTGCAGATGGGCAATGTGTGGAGGGCGGACAGACCGCAGAAGGGCAGATACCGCCAGTTCATGCAGTGTGATATAGACATACTGGGTGAGGCGACAAACCTTGCGGAGATTGAGCTTATCCTTGCAACGACGGAAACGCTTGGCAGGCTTGGCTTTAACGGCTTTGAGATACGCATAAACGACAGGCGCATACTAAAGGCGATGGCGGCGTACAGCGGCTTTGACGAGGCGGACTTCGACAGCATTTTCATCACGCTTGACAAGATGGACAAGATAGGCTTAGACGGTGTGGAGAAGGAGCTTTTGGAGGATGGCTTTGACAAGGACAGCGTGGAAAAATACCTTTCGCTTTTTTCGGGAATGAACGAGGCTTCCGACACGCTTTCATATATAGAGGAAAAGCTCGCTGATTATATGGACGGCGAGGTGATGAAGGGCTTTAGGGAAATAATCGAGAGCGTGAATGTGGCAAAAGGCGATTTCTTTAAGCTCGTGTTTGACCCGATGCTTGTGCGCGGAATGAGCTACTACACGGGAACGATTTTTGAGATTGCGATGCCTGAGTTTGGCGGCAGCTGCGGAGGCGGCGGACGTTATGACAAGATGGTCGGCAGATTTACGGGAAACGATGTTCCCGCCTGTGGATTTTCAATCGGCTTTGAGCGGATTATCATGCTTTTGCTTGAGAATGGCTTTGAGGTTCCAAAGCAGAGCGAAAAGGCTGCGTATTTAATTGAGAAAAATTACCCTGCGGATAGACTGCCTGATGTCATTGCAAAGGCGCAGGAGGAGCGCGCCACAGGTAAGCAGGTATTGCTTGTCCACATGAATAAAAACAAGAAATTCCAAAAGGAAAAGCTTGAAGCCGAGGGCTATAAGGAAATTAAAGAATTTTTCAAATAAAAACAAGGAGTTAAGAGAAAATGATTCAGTCAAGAACACATAATTGCAATGAGCTACGACTTTCAGACGCGGGAAAAAGCGTTACGCTTGTCGGATGGTTTGAAAATATCCGCAAGGTCAGCAAAAATTTAGGTTTCCTCATTTTGAGAGATTTTTACGGAACGACTCAAATTGTCATAGAGAGCGAGGACATGATGGGGATTATCGACGGGCTTAACAAGGAGTCCACGATTTCGGTGACTGGAACGGTCAGGGAGCGTTCTAGCAAAAACAAGGAGCTTGCAACGGGCGAGATTGAGGTTGTCCCCTCGCGGATTGAAGTCCTTGGAAAGTGCATATATAACGCGCTTCCATTTGAAATTAACCAGTCAAAGGACGCGGATGAGAACGTCAGGTTAAAGTACAGATATTTGGATCTGAGAAACCCTGCCGTAAAGAACAGGATGGTGTTAAGAAGCAAGATTACCGCCGAGCTTAGACGCAGGATGATTGATTTGGATTTCCTCGAGGTTACGACGCCGATTTTGACCTGCTCGTCGCCGGAAGGGGCGAGGGATTACCTTGTACCCGCAAGAAACCATCCGGGCAAATTTTACGCGCTTCCGCAGGCGCCGCAGCAGTTCAAGCAGATACTTATGGCATCGGGCTTTGACCGCTATTTCCAGATTGCGCCGTGCTTCCGCGATGAGGACGCGAGGGCGGACAGGTCGCCGGGTGAATTTTATCAGATGGACATGGAGATGGCGTTTGCTTCGCAGGAGGATGTGTTCTCGGTGATAGAGGAGGTGCTTCCTCCGGTATTTGAGAAATACGGCGTATATAAGAGCGCGTCAAAGGCTCCGTTTATCCGTATTCCGTATTTGGAGGCGATGGACAAATACGGCTCGGATAAGCCTGACCTCCGCATTGATTTGGTGCTGCAGGACGCGACGGACGTTATGGCAGACTGCGGATTTGCTCCGTTTGAGGGACAGACTGTAAAGGCAATCGTTGTGGACGGATTTAGCGCGACGCGCAAGGTTATTGATGGTATCTGCGCGGAGGTTGAGGTGCAGACCGCAAACAAGGCGTACTGGTTTAAATTAGATGAAAACGGCGAGCTTGTTGGGGGTATCGCGAAATTCCTTCAGGACAGGAAGGAAGCCGTTGTAAATGCTTTGGGCTTGAAGCCGGGAGATTTTGTGGGGCTTGCGGCAGGAAAGAAGCTTGCGGCGCAAAAGACCGCGGGCGTTCTGCGCAAGCTTTTGGGTGCGGCGAGCGAAAAGCATATGAAGAAGGATTGCTATGAATTTTGTTGGATTGTGGATTTCCCGATGTATGAGATTGGCGAGGAATCGGGCGAATTAGAGTTTTGCCACAATCCGTTCTCAATGCCGCAGGGTGGTCTGGACGCGCTGAAAAATACAGAGCCGCTTGATATTTTGGCATATCAGTATGACTTGGTATGCAACGGAGTGGAGCTTTCGTCGGGAGCGGTCAGGAATCATGATCCGGAAATTATGATAAAGGCGTTTGAGCTTGTGGGGCTTGGCGAGGACGATGTGAAGGCTAAATTCCCCGCTATGTACAACGCGTTCTGCTACGGCGCGCCGCCTCACGCGGGGATTGCGCCGGGCGTTGATCGTATGGTTATGCTGATATGCGGCGAGGAGAGCATACGTGAGATTATCCCGTTCCCTATGAACAAGAACGCGATGGATGTAATGATGGGCGCGCCCGCGCCTGTTGAGCCAAAGCAGCTGGAGGAGCTTAGGATTAAGCTTGTGACAGATGAAAAGTAAAAAGGCGCTTGCGCTTGAGGTGATAGAACGGCTTAAAAGGGAATACCCTCATTCAGACTGCACGCTCGACTACAACGAGGCTTGGAAGCTTTTAGTGAGCGTGCGGCTTGCGGCGCAGTGTACGGACGCGCGGGTGAATGTCGTGGTGCAGGATTTGTATGCTAAATTTCCGACGGTTGAGGCGCTGGCTTCGGCGGACGTGTCGGAGATTGAGGCGATTGTGAAGCCCTGCGGCTTAGGGCACAGCAAGGCGCGCGACATAAGCCTTTGTATGAAAGCACTGCGCGACGAATACGGCGGCAATGTGCCGGATGATTTTGACAAGCTTTTGGCGCTTCCGGGTGTCGGCAGAAAGAGCGCGAACCTGATTATGGGGGATGTGTTTGGAAAGCCCGCGATTGTGACGGACACGCACTGTATAAGGCTTTCAAACCGCATTGGGCTTGTGGACGGCATAAAGGAGCCTAAGAAGGTTGAGATGGCGCTGTGGGAGATAATCCCTCCCGAGGAGGGGAGCGATTTCTGCCACAGGCTTGTTGACCACGGGCGAGCGGTCTGCACGGCGAGGACTGCGCCGTACTGCAATAAGTGCTGTTTGAATGATATTTGTGGGAAAAACATCTGATGGAGGTACAGTATGGAATTTAAGGAGAGAAAACGCTGGCTCTTTTTCGGTCTGCCGTTAACATTTACGGTGTATACGGTCAAGGAGGATGTCATTACTATAAATACGGGATTTCTGACAAAGGAGGAGAACGACTGCTATATGTACAAGGTGCAGGACGTGACTTTGAGAACGACGCTGATGGAGAGGGTTTTTAAGCTTGGCACAATCGTGTGCTACACAGGCGACACGACTGATCCGCAGCTTTTGCTTTCGCACATCAAAAACGCGAAGGAAATCAAGCAGTACATATTGGAGCAGTCGGAGACAGCCAGACGGAAACGCCGCACCATGAATATGCTCGATATAGGAGCGGGAGAGGCTGGCGACGCTGAAGGAGAGTAACTGAATAAGCAGCACAGCATAAGAGCGTATAGAAATAAATCTATGCGCTCTATTTGTTATAGAATATTCTGCGATTCCTTTGGTTCATGATTTGGCTTGGAGCCGATTACGTTGATGGCAGTGACCACAGCGGTCAGAAGCTCGGTCTTTGCCTGCGTTGATGAGGTATTGACCTTATGAAAAAGCTCGCCCTTGTCGGAGCGCACATAATTTGGCTTTAATCGGTTGAGCGCATAAGTCGCCATGTCAAGCTTACATGCGTCACAGCTGCAGATATTCGGCATGGTAGGCAGAAGCTTATTCAATTGGCGTTCCACATCATCCTCCATGATATTCTTTAAACCCTCCATGGCTTTTCCCCCTTGGATTTCATATGTATATTTAATAAAAATGAAATAATTTACATTTATATGTTATTACATTTTTGTCAGATAATCAATAATTATAATAAAAAAGTTTGAATAGTTTGAATAAAACATTGAAGCTTTGTAAAGTCTGTTAGTAAAAAGGAGGAGAAATTTATGTCGATGATTTTAAAGGAAGTAAGTGATTTTACTGTTGACGCTTTTCACAAGGACAGCTTTATCAAGGTGACAAAAAAGGATATTTTGGGAAAATGGTCAGTGTTTTTCTTTTACCCTGCAGATTTTACCTTTGTCTGCCCGACAGAGCTTGAGGATTTGCAGGAAAGCTACAAGGATTTTAAGGAGCTGGGCTGTGAGATATATTCCGTGTCCACCGACTCCCACTTCGTGCATAAGGCGTGGAAGGATGCTTCGGAGCGCATTAAAAAGCTGGAATATCCCATGCTTGCGGATCCGACCCATGCACTGTGCATCGATTTTGACGTTTTGATCGATGAGGCAGGGCAGGCAGAGCGCGGTACTTTTGTGGTAAATCCCGAGGGACGGATTGTGGCGTACGAAATCAGCGCCGGAAACGTGGGAAGAAACGCAAAGGAGCTTTTGCGCAGAGTGCAGGCATTACAGTTTGTGGCTGCGCACGGCGACGAGGTCTGCCCCGCAAACTGGCAGCCCGGTAAAGAAACTCTGAAACCAAGCCTGGATTTAGTGGGAATATTATAGCTTATGTGAAGCTGCAAGGCAGATTATCATAAAATCCCGCGCAAGAGGGCGAAAATGAATTATTATTGATGATGGGGATTGCTGTGGAAAAGAAAAAGGATTTATATGACGTGATTATTGTGGGCGGCGGCCCCGCAGGGCTTTCCGCCGCAATCTATTTAGGACGGGCAAAATACAGGACGCTGGTGCTGGAAAAGGAGCGCTTCGGAGGGCAGATTACGATTACCTCTGAAATCGTAAACTATCCGGGCGTTGAAAGGACAAGCGGCAGCGCGCTTACGGATGCGATGCGGCGTCAGGCGCAGGGCTTTGGAGCGGAGTTTGCCATTGCGGAGGTGTCCGGCATTGATATGTCAGGCGATGTGAAAAAGGTTTTAACCGCAGGCGGCGAGGAATACAATACGCTCGGAGTGGTGCTCGCGCTCGGGGCAAGCCCGCGGACGCTGGGCTTTAAGGGTGAGGAGCGGTTCAAGGGGCGCGGCGTGGCATACTGTGCAACCTGTGACGGAGAATTTTTTACGGGAAAAGAGGTGCTTGTGGTCGGGGGCGGCTTCGCTGCGGTGGAGGAGTCCATGTTTCTCACTAAATACGCAAAAAAGGTGACAATGCTTGTGATAACCGAAAACTTTACCTGCGCGCGCGGCGTTTACGAGCAGCTTGACCGCTATTCGCAGATTGAGGTGCGCTTTGAAACGGAGCTGCTTGAGGTCGGCGGGGAAATGACGGTGGAGTACGCCAAAATCAGGGACAATAAAACCAAAGAGGTAAGCGAGTACAGGGCGGCGGACGGCAGCGGCATAGGCGTGTTCGTGTTTGTGGGATATGCGCCTGCGACGGACATGATAAAGGACAAGATTGTGTTAAATGAGCAGGGCTATGTGGTGACAGACCAAAATCAGCAGACCAACATTGAGGGCGTGTATGCGGCGGGAGATGTGTGCATCAAAAATCTCCGCCAGGTCGTGACTGCCGTTTCCGACGGTGCGGCAGCAGCAACCTCGCTGGAGCATTATCTGTCCGAAATGTATCAGAAGCTTCATTTGGAAAGCCGCGCTGATGACAGACAAAAAAGCAATGAACCGGATATAAGTATAGAAAATCATGCGGCTAAAGAGGGCTTTTTGGATGAAGCGATGCGCCGGCAGCTCTCAGATGTTTTTCAAAGGTTTGAAAACAGGGTGGTCATCAGGGCGGTGATTACGCAGGACGCCGTTTCGGCGGAGCTGGAAAGCTTTGTGAATGAGCTGGTCGGCATAAGCGATAAGGTGATATCCGAAATCGACGAAACGAGCCTCCGGACAGGGGAGCAAAAGCCGTATATTGACGTTTGAATAAAACATTGAAGCTTTGTAAAGTCTGTTAGTAAAAAGGAGGAGAAATTTATGTCGATGATTTTAAAGGAAGTAAGTGATTTTACTGTTGACGCTTTTCACAAGGACAGCTTTATCAAGGTGACAAAAAAGGATATTTTGGGAAAATGGTCAGTGTTTTTCTTTTACCCTGCAGATTTTACCTTTGTCTGCCCGACAGAGCTTGAGGATTTGCAGGAAAGCTACAAGGATTTTAAGGAGCTGGGCTGTGAGATATATTCCGTGTCCACCGACTCCCACTTCGTGCATAAGGCGTGGAAGGATGCTTCGGAGCGCATTAAAAAGCTGGAATATCCCATGCTTGCGGATCCGACCCATGCACTGTGCATCGATTTTGACGTTTTGATCGATGAGGCAGGGCAGGCAGAGCGCGGTACTTTTGTGGTAAATCCCGAGGGACGGATTGTGGCGTACGAAATCAGCGCCGGAAACGTGGGAAGAAACGCAAAGGAGCTTTTGCGCAGAGTGCAGGCATTACAGTTTGTGGCTGCGCACGGCGACGAGGTCTGCCCCGCAAACTGGCAGCCCGGTAAAGAAACTCTGAAACCAAGCCTGGATTTAGTGGGAATATTATAGCTTATGTGAAGCTGCAAGGCAGATTATCATAAAATCCCGCGCAAGAGGGCGAAAATGAATTATTATTGATGATGGGGATTGCTGTGGAAAAGAAAAAGGATTTATATGACGTGATTATTGTGGGCGGCGGCCCCGCAGGGCTTTCCGCCGCAATCTATTTAGGACGGGCAAAATACAGGACGCTGGTGCTGGAAAAGGAGCGCTTCGGAGGGCAGATTACGATTACCTCTGAAATCGTAAACTATCCGGGCGTTGAAAGGACAAGCGGCAGCGCGCTTACGGATGCGATGCGGCGTCAGGCGCAGGGCTTTGGAGCGGAGTTTGCCATTGCGGAGGTGTCCGGCATTGATATGTCAGGCGATGTGAAAAAGGTTTTAACCGCAGGCGGCGAGGAATACAATACGCTCGGAGTGGTGCTCGCGCTCGGGGCAAGCCCGCGGACGCTGGGCTTTAAGGGTGAGGAGCGGTTCAAGGGGCGCGGCGTGGCATACTGTGCAACCTGTGACGGAGAATTTTTTACGGGAAAAGAGGTGCTTGTGGTCGGGGGCGGCTTCGCTGCGGTGGAGGAGTCCATGTTTCTCACTAAATACGCAAAAAAGGTGACAATGCTTGTGATAACCGAAAACTTTACCTGCGCGCGCGGCGTTTACGAGCAGCTTGACCGCTATTCGCAGATTGAGGTGCGCTTTGAAACGGAGCTGCTTGAGGTCGGCGGGGAAATGACGGTGGAGTACGCCAAAATCAGGGACAATAAAACCAAAGAGGTAAGCGAGTACAGGGCGGCGGACGGCAGCGGCATAGGCGTGTTCGTGTTTGTGGGATATGCGCCTGCGACGGACATGATAAAGGACAAGATTGTGTTAAATGAGCAGGGCTATGTGGTGACAGACCAAAATCAGCAGACCAACATTGAGGGCGTGTATGCGGCGGGAGATGTGTGCATCAAAAATCTCCGCCAGGTCGTGACTGCCGTTTCCGACGGTGCGGCAGCAGCAACCTCGCTGGAGCATTATCTGTCCGAAATGTATCAGAAGCTTCATTTGGAAAGCCGCGCTGATGACAGACAAAAAAGCAATGAACCGGATATAAGTATAGAAAATCATGCGGCTAAAGAGGGCTTTTTGGATGAAGCGATGCGCCGGCAGCTCTCAGATGTTTTTCAAAGGTTTGAAAACAGGGTGGTCATCAGGGCGGTGATTACGCAGGACGCCGTTTCGGCGGAGCTGGAAAGCTTTGTGAATGAGCTGGTCGGCATAAGCGATAAGGTGATATCCGAAATCGACGAAACGAGCCTCCGGACAGGGGAGCAAAAGCCGTATATTGACGTATGCCGCGATGGAGAAAGCGTGGGAATACGCTATTTCAGCGTGCCGGGCGGGCATGAATTTAACTCGTTTATTGTCGCGCTCTACAATGTGTCAGGTAAGGGGCAAAGTTTGGGAGGGGGCATGGAGAACCGCATACGGGCGCTTCCGCACAGGCATGTGCTTCAGGTCATGACGACGCTTAGCTGCACAAACTGCCCGGAGGTGGTGATGGCAACGCAGAAGCTTGCAGCTCTGTCCGATAAAATAGAAGCGGAAATGTATGACCTGTCAAGGTTTCCCGAAATTAAGGAACAATACAGTATCATGGCGGTTCCCTGCCTTGTGATTGACGAGGGGAAAAGCGTGCTTTTCGGGAAAAAGGGGATTGAGGAAATTCTTGGAATATTGGAAAAAGCCTCTGCTTAATAAAATCTTAATATCATGTTCACCTGTTGTCGGTTGACAAAAAGAACGGGAATTAATATACTATAAGCTATAAAACATTTTGCCAAAAAGGGGAGATAAACAATGGGCAGAGCGGGAGCAGGAGGCGGAGGACACAGCTCGGGCGGAGGGCACAGCTCTGGCAGGTCGGGCGGAGGACATCATGTCAGCAGTGGGGGAAGCAGCCGTGCCGGCAGCGGCGGAT
>JAJQDE010000045.1 GCA_021202335.1 Lachnospiraceae bacterium | reverse complement strand
GAGGCAATGCCGAACCGAATTGGCATTTTCCCTAAATTTGAAATGCTTTATAAAAAAATTTACGCAGGAACGGCTACGCTTACGGAGCTTTCAACAAGCGTGACAATGCTTGAGCAGGTGGTATATGAAATTTACAAAAAGCCCGCAATCCTGTTGTGGGATGAATATGACACGCCTATCATGAGCAGCCATGAGTATAAATACCATGGCAGGGTTTCAGCGTTTATTGCCAATTTCTACGGCAGCGCGCTTAAAGGGCAGCAGTACCTTGGGAGCGCCCTTCTTACGGGCATACAGAGGGTGGCAAAGGAGAGTATTTTCTCAAAGCTCAATAACGTGATTGTATACACTGCGCTGGATAAAGAATATGCGCGGTATTTCGGGTTTACCGAGCAGGAAACAAAAGAGATATTGGAAAACTATGACCTCTCGCTGAACAACGAAGTGAAGCGGATGTATGACGGCTACCAAATAGGCGGTTATGATATATATAACCCGTGGTCGATTTTGAATTACTGCAAAAATAAGGAGCTTCGCCCGTACTGGGTGAACACGTCGAGCAACAAGGTTATCAGGGACAGCCTAAAGGGCGCGGACTATGCTTTTCAACAGGATTTTGATACGCTGGTGGAGTACGGCGAGGCTGAGGTTGCCGTGAATTTGGAGACATCATACGAGGAGCTTCAGAATGATGCGACATTGTGGGGGCTTTTCATAAACGCGGGTTACATTACAGTCAGGGAGCGGACGGATTACGACCTGTGCATTATAAGATTTGTCAACAGGGAAGTTAAAGATGAGTTTAAAAATATAGTGGCGGAGTCGATAGGCACGAACGGCGGAAATTTTTCGAAGCTTGCGAGCGCGCTTGCAAGGAGTGATTATGATAAGTTCTTTGAAAGCTATAAGAATATCGTCCTGAACTGCACCAGCTACTACGACTCCATAAAAGGCGCAAAGCAGTACGAGAACCCTTACCATATGCTTGCGCTCGGGATGATGATTTCGCTTGATTCAATGTATGAGGTAAAAAGCAATCTTGAAATGGGGGATGGGAAACCTGATATTCTCATGATTTCAAAGGAACCTGCAAAGCGGGCGCACATTATAATAGAAATCAAATGTAATGAAGATGTGGATGCCGGAGCGAAGGAGGCCTTGGCGCAGATAAGGGACAGGCGCTACGCCGAAGGGCTTCGTGCCGCGCAACCGCAGGGCGGTATACTGAGCCTTGGTATTGCGCATTTTAAGAAAAAATGCCGTATGGAGTATGAGATGGATTAGAATCTGTGTTGTATATGCCTGATTGTGAGATTGAAATGATATATGAAATAACAGGTAATTGCGAAACGAGTTCGCAATTCTGATTCTAAAGAGATAAAAATCCTGAATTCAGAATTTCTGAGAGTTTAACATTTTGCTATTTACATTGCCGGGCTGTATGAGCTTCTTCCATAAACCATCAAATACCGCTGTTAAAAATTTTCTCTTTATGCTATGATAAAGACATAATCCGGCGTAAGGGAGGAAATAGCATGGTAAAAAAGAAAAATTTACCGATTGGCTTTGACGATTTCAGGAAAGTTCGCGAGCAGGATAAGTATTTCGTGGATAAATCGATGATGATAGCGGAATTTTTAGAGTGCGCTGATGAGGTCGCGCTGGTTACGCGCCCGAGGCGTTTCGGGAAAACCCTGAACATGACTATGCTGCGTGAATTTTTTGATATTACGAAGGACAGCCGAAGCATATTTGAAGAGCTTGCAATCATGGACACGGAGTACGCGGATGAAATAAATTCAAGACCCGTGATTTATTTTACGCTGAAGGACTGCAACGCGCAGACGCCCGAAAAGCTTGCGCCTGTTATATGTAAGGCACTTAAAGGTGAGTATGTCAAATATTATAATATAGCAAAGGAAATCTCTGATCAAATATCGGATTTTGCGTATTTCGAGGAGCTTTACGACAAAATTTTGAAGAGAAGCGCAACATTGGATGAGCTTGAAGAAAGCGTATCCATGCTTGAGCAGGTGGTATATGAAATCTATCAAAAGCCGGCAATCCTGCTTTGGGACGAATACGACACACCAATAATGAGTAGCCATGAGCATAAATATCATGATAAAATTTCGACATTTATAGCGAATTTTTACGGCAGTGCTCTGAAGGGGCAGCAGTATCTTGGGAGCGCTCTTCTTACAGGCATACAGAGGGTGGCGAAAGAGAGCATCTTCTCAAAGCTTAATAACGTGATCGTTTACACTGTGTTTGATAAGGCGTATGCCGGCTATTTCGGGTTCACGCAGCAGGAAACAAGGGAAATATTGGAATATTATGACCTTTCCCTGAGTGACGATGTGAAGCAGATGTACGACGGTTATAATATTGGCGGCTGTGAGATATACAATCCGTGGTCGATTTTGAATTACTGCAAAAATAAGGAGCTTCGCCCGTACTGGGTGAACACGTCGAGCAACAAGGTTATCAGGGACAGCCTAAAGGGCGCGGACTATGCTTTTCAACAGGATTTTGATACGCTGGTGGAGTACGGCGAGGCTGAGGTTGCCGTGAATTTGGAGACATCATACGAGGAGCTTCAGAATGATGCGACATTGTGGGGGCTTTTCATAAACGCGGGTTACATTACAGTCAGGGAGCGGACGGATTACGACCTGTGCATTATAAGATTTGTCAACAGGGAAGTTAAAGATGAGTTTAAAAATATAGTGGCGGAGTCGATAGGCACGAACGGCGGAAATTTTTCGAAGCTTGCGAGCGCGCTTGCAAGGAGTGATTATGATAAGTTCTTTGAAAGCTATAAGAATATCGTCCTGAACTGCACCAGCTACTACGACTCCATAAAAGGCGCAAAGCAGTACGAGAACCCTTACCATATGCTTGCGCTCGGGATGATGATTTCGCTTGATTCAATGTATGAGGTAAAAAGCAATCTTGAAATGGGGGATGGGAAACCTGATATTCTCATGATTTCAAAGGAACCTGCAAAGCGGGCGCACATTATAATAGAAATCAAATGTAATGAAGATGTGGATGCCGGAGCGAAGGAGGCCTTGGCGCAGATAAGGGACAGGCGCTACGCCGAAGGGCTTCGTGCCGCGCAACCGCAGGGCGGTATACTGTGCCTTGGTATTGCGCATTTTAAGAAAAAATGCCATATGGAGTATGAGATGGATTAGAATCTGTGTTATATATGCCTGATTGTGAGATTGAAATGATATATGAAATAAATACGGGAGGAGATTATGTTTGAATATATTAGTTATGTA
Source organism: Lachnospiraceae bacterium (assembly GCA_021202335.1). Lineage (GTDB taxonomy): Bacteria > Bacillota > Clostridia > Lachnospirales > Lachnospiraceae > COE1. The sequence goes on along the minus strand of JAJQDE010000045.1, from coordinate 17,935 downwards.
GAGATATCGGAGCAGGTTGCTGTAAAAATGTTGGGTTGCCACTGACATGCAGGTATGCTGTAATTTTTAAAAATCGGGGATGCCGGAAGGGATTATGGCATTAAAAAAAAGAAAAATTTCCGCGTTTATCGCAAATTTATACGGCAGCGCGCTGAAGAAACAGTCTGAATGGAGCAAATCAGGCTGTCCGTCAGGAGTTTGAAACGCTGGTACAGTATAGGCGAGGCAGAAATTGCCGTGAACCTTGAAACCTCCTGCGAGGAGCTTTAGAATATCGCAACGTTGTGGGGGCTTTTCTGAATTTCCAATTCTTGTATAAATATCCCGTCAGCATAGCTTGTTCCAAGAAATACATTCGGAAGCTCCTCGATTATGCGGCGTACCTGAAACAACCCGATTCCGGAATGGCTGCCGTGTTTACGGCTATATCCCGGCTGATAAAGTTGCTCTATGGGGACTGTAATCGGAGAGGAAGAGTTTTCGATATGGATAAGCAGTCCCTGTTCCTCCGTGATAAGTGCAATGTGCAGTGTATGCGCTGAGGAATCGCAGGAAGCCTCAATTGCATTGTCCAGTAATATACCTAAAATATTGCACAGCTTCAATGAGTCCATGGATATGTCAGAGATTTCCTCTGCCAGCTCTATGGAAACCTTTAAGCCGCATTGCATGGATTGAACGAGCTTTACATATAAAATGCTTTTCAGCTCTAATATTTTTACCAGCGCCAATTTTCCGATTACGAAGTCTTGAGATGTCATTGAAGAGGAGGCCGGTAAAATCTTTTCGTTAAAGTAATGTTCTAAAGCCGGCATATCTGCGGTATCAATATAGCATTTCATTGTAGACAGGATATTCAGGTAATCGTGCCTGAATATGCGCATGTTCTGATACATTTCTTCCAAGCTGTTTGTGTAGGATAAAAGATTTTCCTTACGCGCCGCGTCCAGCTCCAAAAGCTTATTTTCATGCATGGTTTTGTAAAGCAGATAAAATATAATCAGGCTGCAGCATAGGTATAGGGTGAAAATCAGCCCGTTGAAAAAAATGGTTCCCTGTTCAAAATCATGAAAGGAGCCATAAATAATATTGAATACAAAAATACAGCAGCAGATGCTTACATCAATGCATAACAGAACCTGAGCCTTTACGGGGATTTCCGTAAGCTCCGGGTAGACGTACATGCGCAGGCGCCTCGAGGACAGGGCGGCAGGGAGGAGGCTGACCAGACAGTGAAGGATGATATAAATTGTGCATAATCCGGCCGTTGATTGAATGGAAACGATAGGATATCCGATAATCCACATGGGAATCGTAACGATATAGTCCGATATCACAAACCAAAACCATCCCAGCTCAAACAAAATGACATTCAATATTCGATTTTTGGTTGTAAAAACAGTTATTAAAATGCCGAGTAAAAGGAATAAAGGGGTGATGAGCTGCCCTAAGACATCACCCAATGAAAAGCATATGCAGCAAAATATAGCGTAAAGTAATATGCGGCAGCGCATGGAATATTTTGTTATATAAAAGGATGTGCTGATAAGCACCGTCATGAAATAGGAGATACACTGTAAAATAGCAATCATAAATAATTCTTCATCTCCATTCCGGAAAGCAGCTTGCGAAGAACGGGAAAATATTTTTGGGCGCAAACGCAGTTGGCTTCGTTATCAAGGTAAATACATCCGTTGGAAATATCAAGCTTTGTAATATGACGTAAATTCACGATACAGCAACGGTGGCATTTGAAAAAGTCTGAGCCGAGCTCGGGAAGTATATCGTTCAGGCTCCCGCGGGTTTCAAAAAAGCCGGACGAGTGATGCACGGTAAATTTGTGGTCGCCGGAGGTATCTAAATAGTAAATATCGTTTCGGCGGATAAAATAATCCTTTGCATGAATGGAAAAGTGTATTTTATCGGTTTCGTCAGGAGATAGTGAGCTTTGCTTATTGACGATATTGCTGAAGCAATCCGATATTCTTTCATAAAGGGAAAGCGGGGAGTCCTTTATGATATAGTCTAACGCCTCTACCTTATATTGAAATGTTACAAGGGACATTTCCTCATGTGTTGTTATAAAAATAATAAACGCACGGGGGTCTGTTTTGCGAAGCTCAGCAGCAAGCTCAATACCGTTCATTTTGGCCTTTAAATCAATATCTAAAATATATATGCCATGCAGGGGCTTTTCCGCATTGATGCATGACAGGCACGCCGCAGGGTCGCAAAAGCTTCCCGACACGGTCATATTATATTCATTGATTAAAATACATTTTTCGACAGCCGCTTTTATTTGCGCCAAATGAAAGGGATTGTCCTCGCAAATGTAAACAGATAACATTTTAATGCCACTCCTTATATTTTATACTGCGCCGTGCGTCATTCTATTCACGGGCTTTCGTGTACATTATATTATACACTCGAAAGCCCGCGCTTTCGCGCTCTTTGTTCTGCTTCGCAGAACGCTTTCTCGTTAATGACGCAAGAAAAACAAAGGCCGCTTCGCGTCGCTTGTTTTTCTTTTGCGTACATTATATCATCTTTGCTGCGCCGTTCTTTGCGCATACCGCAAGTTTCGCAGAAACTTGCTGATGAACGCAGGTACTGCGTTCATTATATCATAAAAAGTAATTTGAGGGCGTTTTTTATGGATTTAAGGGCGATTTATGCCAAAATAATCAATAATATGGTATATAATTATTAATCAGGATATTCTGACATGGGGGATTAATGTGAAGGTTATAGCCAAAAAAGTTGCGGGCTGGTGTCTGAGCTGTGACGCAATGGATAAATCAGAGTTTGAAGTTGTTGTGTACGGTTTGGAGCTGATTTTGGGGACTGTGTCAAAATATATCATTTTGCTGATGATTGGATATCTGTTAAACAGAGGGATTGAATTTCTGCTTATTTTATTTTTAATTGCCGTATTCCGGGCATTTGCGGGAGGCGTTCACGGGAAAACATCTGCGGGCTGTTTTCTGTATATGCTGCTGGTCTGTGCCGTATCTGCTGCCCTTTCAGAGTTAAGCCTGAGCTTAAAGGGGCTTTTCGTACCGTTTTTAGGCTACGCGGTATGCTTTTATGCAGTTTATAAGTATATACCGCTGCAGTCGTTAAAAAATCCGGCATGTGATGCGGATACGATAAGGGGGAAAAAGCGGGGAGCGCTTGTCGTTGTATCAGTAAGTGTTCTTTTGTTTTTGATAATGGGTGCAGATATCAAGTGGATATTTTTATATCCGTTGATGATAGAAGCTGTAACAATTATGCTGGCAAGCAGGTAAAGAACCAACTTTGTTGGTTCTGCGAATTTAGAATGGAGGATTAGTATGAACAATCAGATTAAAAACGGCATGGTTCGCGGAATTGTGACGCTTTCAAAAAAGATTACGGAAACGGCTGTGAATAAAAGCGTTTTTATTGCGGCGTATGAACCGGACCTTAGCGATGAGGTAAAAAGCTTTTGCCGCGAAAAAAAGAATTCGTAAGTGTAAAAAGATAAACCGTTCCTGCAAAAGTGCAAGAACGGTTTTTTTATTGTATAGGAAAGCTCGTCTAAGAAAATATAATTATGATTAAGCTTGACGAAAATGGAGCTATTTTATTGCCTGCGAATGTTTTGGAGGAATTGCATTGGGCGCCAATGGATACGCTGCAATATACACAGAGCCGGCGAAGAATTACACTTTATAAAAATGAAATAGCGGCATCACAGCCACTCTTTATTCATTGCTTCCATCATTTTTCCATAGATTACGGCAATCAGGAACTGATAATCAAAAATAAAAAGCTAAAGGAGCTTCTTGCATATCTGTGCGCTAATAATAACAGTTGGATTTCTAAATGGAGCATTGCGCAGCAGATGTGGCCCGATGTTTCAAAAAGTAAAGCCATGGATTGTCTGTACAAGGTGATTGGCAGCTTTTGCAAAACAAGTATTTTATATTCCGTCATTCCCGTTGAAACACATCGGGAAAGAATCAGGGTATGCTTATCCGCACAGGAGCTTGACTATGAGATGTTTGAGCTTTTAGCGCATGATGATGACAGTGAGGCGTTATTTAGGGCTTTGGATTTGGACCGCGGAGGTTTCTTGGAAAATGAATGTTACGAATGGTCTGTTCAGCAACAGATGAAATATGAAATTTTATATGAATATATTTTAAAACAGATAAAAGCGCTTTAAATTTCCGAAAAATTTCCAATCGCTGCTTTATACTGAATTATAATTACTGCGCAGCACTTTTGCGCAAAGATACAGTGTAGGCGGTGTTTTGAATGAAAAATCATATTTGTGAGTTTGAAAAGGAATTGTCAATGCAGGAAATCAAACCGGATACGGTACGAAAGTATATGTCCGATCTGGAGCGGTTTATGCGGTTTGCCGGCGGGGAGAATGCATTTACAAGAGAAACAACAAGGGCTTATCGCGAGATGCTGCTGTCATGCTATAAGCCCGCAACAGCGGTATCCTATCTGATGACGGTCAACCGTTTCTTTGCGTGGATGGGACGGGAGGATTTATGCGTAAGGCTGCCGCGGCAGCAGAAAAGATACAGTCTGGACAGGACCTTGAGCGAGGACGACTATCGCCGTATGCTTTCCTATACAAGGAAATATGGCAAATTGAAGTATTACTGCATTATGCGGACTCTTGCAGGCACGGGAATGAGAGTGGGCGAGCTGAAGTTTGTGACGCGGGAAGCGGTTTCAAAAGGCTCGGCGTTAATATCCAACAAAAATAAGCTTCGGGAAATCTGCTTTACGGACGAGCTTTCTAAGCTTCTTGAGGCATATGCAAACGAAAAGCAGATTCAGTCGGGTATATTATTTATGGGGCGAAACACAAATGCGATCAATCCGTCGTCCGTATGGAAAACGCTGAAGCGGATTGCATCAAAGTGCGGCGTAAATGAGGACTGTGTGTACCCTCACAGCTTTAGGCATTTGTTGGCAAGAACATATATGAAGAAAATAGGAAACATCACGGAGCTGGCGGATATTCTCGGACATTCAAGCCTGGAAACGACACGCATTTATACAATGGGAACAAAGGAGGAGAAAAGGGCAGCGCTGTCAGAGCTGGGGTTATAGGTGGAGCTTCGCGGTAAAAAGTCGATTTAATACAATAATTAATGGAGCTTGTCAATACAAAATAAAAAAAATTTCAAAATTTTTCAAAAAAATTTTATGAAATTGAGGCTGAACATATTGAAACGGCGAACATACGGTGCTTTTTTGCTGAGAAGCAGGGTTACAAAGTCGATTTAATATTGTAGTATATAAACATACCTGATACGGAACAGGGCGCTGCGGATATCGCGCGCGGCTGAAAAGTATATTTTTCAGTAAATGCGGCAGCCGGTTCTTTGTAAGGTAAAACCATAAAAAACAGGAGGAAAAAGAAATGAACTACAGTTTAAGTATTAATTTTACACAAAAAGTGCTTGACGTTATTGCAAAGTCAGGGCAAAAAGTCGTGTTGGGAAAGCATACGGCAGGAGATAATGACACTCCCGTTTCATGGGTATGCTTTAAGCCGTGGATGAACAACACAGTTGAGTGGCAGGATGATTTTGCCATTTATGATTCAAGCTCAGATGTGTGCAGCGGCGCCACGATCAAAAAGCTGTCTGACAAGCAGGCAAACACAGGCTTATCTTATCCCTTTAAGGATGGATATTTCCATGAGCCGCAAACGGGAGATGATCTTCCCAAGAACAGCTATATTGTGGAGAATGCCAATGATGATTCAGACGGCGTCACGGTAGGTCTGGCTCAGGATGTTGTTGTAAACGGTGAAGCCTTCGAGAGAAATCCGATTAATGCGATTTTTGTTCCCCGCGGGCAGTATGCGACAATGACGCCCGTTGAGAGGATAGATGTATATCTGAAGAATGATATCATTGACAGCACGGTTATCTCTCATATTCAGACAAAGCCGCTTACCATTACATATGCGGAAGGCGAATCAGCGTATTCAGTCAAGTATAATGACGTTACAGGGCAATTTTACCTTGATAATTAATAACGTTTCCAGGGCGGCCGGCATTAGTGCCGGTCGTCTTTTACTTATCGGGAAAGGAGGATTTTTATGAGGATAAATACAAATTATGTAAACCAAAGCCAATTGGATGCCGTAAGCAGACGTTCATTGCTGCAAAATAAGGAAAACGATTACGCGGCATATAAGCAATGGCCCGGGCTGTCGGATTATGCGATAACCTCTGATATGGAGGATGCTGTAGTCAATTGGATGAGGAAATGCAAGGAAGAATACAGGCAGATGACGGAAAATCTTGAATTTAAATATCCGGGGGCGGATATGTTTTGCAGGCAAAAGGAATTCATTGAGCGCTCAGTGCTGTTTGAGGTGTTCAGGGAAATGCCAAAATGCAGTCTTTTGCACATTCACAATGCGGCGGCGCTTTCCACGGACGGCTTTATCAGTCTGCTGAAGGATTGGGCGAAATCATGCGATGAGGGTACGGGTCTGGCGCCGATTTATATTGTGGTAAAGCCGGGAGGAAGTAAAATACCGGGGACGCTTCTTTATAATCCCGACAATCAGTTACAGCCGTTTTGCGAGTCTTTATCAGCGTTTTTTAAAATTCAGGGAGCTGAGGAAGCGCTTAAAAATTTAATTTCATTTTCATATGCCGACAGGGCGGAGGGCATATCATATATATGGGATGAATTTAACGAAATATTTAAGCGTACCGGAGCGCTGCTTGAGAACAGCGACTTTTATTATTACTATCATTATCGTGCGTTTATGGAGATGATAGAGGACCGGATTGAATATACGGAGCTTCGATGCAGCTTTACTCCGTTTTGGGATCTCGAAAATACTCCTCAAAGCTTTGAACCATGGAATTTGGAAGAATGGGACGCGGTGGCAGGAAAATGGATTTGCAGGAACATTCCGTTTTTGGACAAGCTTACGGAAGCCGCAAACGCTGCACGTAATGATTGGAATAAGACTAATCCCGATGATGAAAGGAAGTTTAGTATTGGCGTAATACTTAGCGCGAGAAGGGATTTGAATGTTTTTGACACTGCAAGCGTTAAAAATCAGGGAGATAAGCTTCTGATGAAAATGGATGCGGCAATTTCAATGCTCGGCAATCCTAATTATTCTAAGCTGATTAAAGGCTTTGACCTTGTAAGCGAAGAGGACCGGGGCGAAATGAGCTATCCGCTGTTTTCAAAAGGCGCGTATGAAGCGCCGGGAAGCGGATATACGGAAGACGGTAATATCGTAAACGCTGCGGCATGGCAGGCGCGGTCGGGCTACGGAGAAAAACGGAGGATTCAGCTGCTTGACTTTTATCTGCACGACGGTGAAAGCCTGTGGGCGCAAAATGATAATATGTATGACGCGGATGTAATCTGCCCGCACAGAATAGGGCATGGCTTTAATCTTGCAAAGTATCCTGCTTTAACGGAAATCATGGCTTCAAGGGCGCAGGCAAACGATCCGGAGCCTGCCGAGCCGTTTTTGGAAATCTGCCCTATCAGCAATCAAATGCTGAGGTACTTTACGGATTTGCGCGCACATAGCGCTTATGAGCTGATGAAGAGCGGAATAAAGTGTGTGCTTGGAAACGACGACCCGATGATTTTGGGAAATCCCGGCTTGAGCTATGACTTTTGGGAGGCTTATGTGGGAATGGAATTAGACATGAATGAAATCAAAGGGCTGGTTTTTAACGCGTATGTGTGTGAGTACCTTGCCGATAGAAGCTATCCGATTGTTCAGGGCGCGGACAGCTATGCGTTTTCGACTGCCAATATGATTCAGGATTTCAATGATCTGTATTGGGGACCGTTTCTGATAAGAGCATATAATATGCTGCATCAAAAGGGGCTGATATAAAATCGCTTAAAGGGGGCTTGCGAATGTGCAAGCCCCCGATTTAGCAGGTTACTCTCAAAAACTGCGCCCTGCCATGCAGCCGCAGCGTTTCGGAATTTGCAGGTACAAAAATGCAGTCGCCGCGGAAAAAGTGCAGTGCCTCACCGCTCTCCTCAAGCAGGACGCCGCAGCCGCTTATGCACAGGAGCACCTGAAAGGATGTGCTGTCTGTCCGGAAGCTTACAAGGCTGCGGCAGCGCTCGGTGTTTATCAGCATGCGCTCAACCTGAAAGTATTTGCAGCGGCAGAGAAATTCTGATGCGCTTCCGGGCACATACCTTAAAACGCGGAGCTGCTGCTTTGGCTCCGGGCTTCCCTTCATATTTACGACATCCATAGCCTTGTCGATATGCAGCGTGCGCTTCTTTCCTGATTTGTCGGTGCGGTTGTAGTCGTACATTCGGTATGTGAGGTTGGAGCTTTCCTGAATTTCAGCAATCAGAGTGCCTGCACCGATTGCGTGTACGGTTCCCGGCTCAATGAAAAACACATCGTCCCTGTGAACGGGAACCCTTTGGAGATAACGCTCCACATCTCCGCGGTACAGGCTCTCGCGCAAGGCGCCGCGTTCCATATCGTGCGCAAAGCCGTAGATAAGCTGCGCATCTTTAGCCGCGTCCAGCACATACCACATCTCGGTTTTTCCCCTTTGACCGTTTTCCTTCTCAAATGCATAGGCATCGTCGGGATGCACCTGAACCGATAAATCCTGTTTGGCGTCGATAAATTTAATAAGAATGGGCAGCTCGCCCGGGGTATCGGGGTGCGTCCCTAAAAATTCCGGGCGCTCTTTTAACACGTCTGAGAGAAGCCTGCCGGCAAATGAGCCGCTTGCGACAGCGCTTGTACCGTCCGGGTGCGTGGAACATTCCCAGGTTTCCGCCAAAGGCGACAAATCAATATTTTTGGAAAAATCGTCGTTTAAGCGGTTGCCTCCCCAAAGATAGTCCTTTGCCGCAGGCTTTAATAAAAACGGCTTAGTCCTCAAGCTCGTATTTGTGTTTATCATGAACGCTAATCTCCTTACCAAGCTGTACCTCAATGACCTGAAGCTCCGTATCCGCGATAATGGTATGGCGGCAGCCCGCAGCCATCGTGACGACGTCGCCCGGCTTTACCTGCTGTTCCATTCCGTCTACGATTGTGCGGCCCTCTCCGGAAATCACGGTCCAAACCTCGTCCCTGTGGTCATGGCTGTGGTAATTCATACGATGTCCGGGGTGCAGCGTTACCTTTATCGTCGCGCTGCCCTCCGCCATATCCAGTACGCGAAAGCTCCCCCAGGATTTTTCCGCAAACATGATACGCTGCTCCAGCTTATTTACCAAAGGCTTAATATAGCTTGACTGCTCCTTATCCGAAACAAGAATGCCGTCGGGGCTTGCGGAAACCACGACGTCCTTAAGTCCCATACATATAATGGGGACATTCAGCTCGTTTATGACATGCACGTTTTTGCACTCCTCGTTGAACATGGCTTCGCCGACGAAGTTGCCGGTCATAGCCTCCGTCAGGGTATTCCATGTGCCGATATCCTTCCATGTGCCCGAAAAACGCATCACCTCAATCAGGCTTTCATGCTCTGCTACGGCATAATCGAAGCTGATTTTGTTCAGGGTGTCGTATTTGGCAAACAAATCATTGTAATCCGTAAATGAAATCAGCTCATGGGCGCGCCGCAGAACATAGCCCAAGCGGAAGGCGAACACGCCGCCGTTCCAAAGCGCGCCCTGCGCAATATATTCCGCTGCAAGCTGCTGCGTCGGCTTCTCCTTGAACATGGAAACCCGGCTGACCTTTTTGCTGCCGTCGGGGATAATATAGCCGTACTTTTCACTGGGATAAGTCGGCTCAATTCCCATGAGCACAAGATTTGCCTCGCTGCTTTGGGCAAGCTGCCCAAGCTCCTTAAGCGCTTCAAAGTAATCGTTTTCCACATAGGGGTCGACGGGGCAGACCACCACGGCCTCATCCTCTCCGATTCCCTTCACGTCCTTTAAGTATGCCGCCGCGAGCGCAATCGCGGGAAAGGTATCTCTCCGGCAAGGCTCAATGCTGATTCCGACAGCTTCGCCCAGTTGATTGTGTATCGAGGAAACCTGCGACTTTGAAGTGGCAATAGTCACTGCCGCGTCCCCGTCCACCTCTTTGATTTGGCGGTACACGCGCTGCACCATGGATTCCAAAGCGCCGTCTGCCGTGTGGAATATTTTGATAAACTGCTTGGAACGGATATCGTTTGACAACGGCCATAAACGCTGTCCCGAACCGCCCGATAATAAAACAATGTTCATATAAAGCCTCATTTCTGAGCGTTAGAAAAATAAGCTATCGGGCTTATTTTTCATACTGCCTCCAATTTTTGGGTTTAAGCATATATTATATAGTATAAATCCTTAAGGGCAATCTTATCAACACTAAAATAGAAATTTATGAATTTCTGGAATTGTCAAATTTCGGGAATTGTCAAATTTCTGTATACCTGCTATACTACAAGATAAGAAAAAGATAAGGAGCGGTGCGGATATGTATGATTATCTGATTGTCGGAGCGGGACTCTTTGGAGCGGTTTTTGCGCATGAGGCAAAGAAAAAAAATAAGACATGCCTTGTAATCGATAAGCGCGGGCATATTGGCGGAAATATTTACACGGAAAACGTGGAGGGGATTGCGGTTCACAGATACGGAGCGCATATTTTCCACACGAGCAGCAAAGAGGTGTGGGATTATATAAGGCAGTTTGCGGAATTTAACCGCTACACAAACAGTCCGGTGGCGAATTTCCACGGAGAAATATACAGTATGCCCTTTAACATGTATACCTTCAACAAAATGTGGGGCGTAGTGACGCCCGAGGAGGCCCGGCAGCGGATAGACGAACAGGTCAGGGAGAGCCGCATTGAAAACCCGAAAAATCTTGAGGAGCAGGCAATTTCGCTGGTAGGCAGGGACATCTATGAAAAGCTTGTGAAGGGCTATACCCAAAAGCAGTGGGGCAGAAAGGCGACGGAGCTTCCGAGCTTTATCATAAAGCGCCTTCCCGTGCGGTTTACATACGACAATAATTACTTCAACGACCTTTATCAGGGAATACCTGTCGGCGGCTACACGGGCATTGTTGAGAAAATGCTTGAAGGGATTGACGTGCGGCTCGGCGTGGACTTCTTTGAAAACAGGAACGGGCTTAAGGCACAGGCAAAAAAGCTTGTGTTTACCGGCATGATTGACGAGTATTTTGATTACTGCCTGGGCGAGCTGGAATACAGGGGCTTGAAATTTGAAACCGAAACCCTTGACAAGGAAAATTATCAGGGAAATGCCGTGGTAAACTATACCGACTATGAAACGCCCTACACGCGGATTATCGAGCACAAGCATTTTGAGTTCGGAAAGCAGCCCAAAACGGTGATTACGAGAGAATATCCTCAAAAGTGGGAGCGCGGTAAGGAGCCTTATTATCCGATGAATGACGACAAAAACAACAGCCTTTATGAGAAGTACCGCGAGCTTGCCGAAAAAGAAAACGATGTTATTTTCGGCGGCAGACTTGGACAATATAAGTATTATGACATGGACGATGTCATAGAAGCGGCGCTTGACTGCGCAGGAAAAGAGCTTTGATTTTATGAGAGAGCAAAACTTTAAATTAAAGAATTTTAAGATAAAGAAACCGGACAGGCAGACGCTTTTGCGTCTGCGCGACTTCTGCGCCGCGCATAAGGAGATATTGCTCCAATGCGCGCTTGCGGTCGGGATTTTTATAATCGCCACCTACAGAATCGGGGAGAGCACCATGCCGATTTTGCTTGACGATGAGTACGCCTATTGGTCAAACAGCGCCTTTTTTACGGGAACGGACTGGTCGTCGATTACGAGCAACCTCGCGTATTATTCATACGGGTACGCCCTTGTGCTTGCGCCGATAAGGCTGCTTTCAAGGTGGCTGGACCTGTCGTGGGCGATGGCGTATCAGCTTGCGGAGGCTGCCAACGCGATTTTTCTTGTGTTGGGCTTTTTTATCGGCGTGCAGCTCTGTAAAAGATACATGAAAAACTTAAATTGGGCAGTGAGAAGCATGGCGTGCTTTACGGTGATGGTGTACGGCTCCAACCTGTTTTACGCGCACATAACCCTTACGGAGTGTACGCTTATCGGGGTGTTTTGGATTTTTCTGTATCTGATGATGAGAGTCATTGACGCGCCGGGTGTGGCAAATCATATTTGCTATGCGGTGACGGCGTTTTACATCTACACAGTCCATCAGCGCGCGCTTGAGGTGCTGATAACGTCAGTCATAGTGGTGCTTTATCTGCGGCTTGTAAGGAAAAACAAGCTTAAGCATACGGTGGCATACGGCGTTTCGCTTTATGTGTGCAGCCTCCTGCACACGGCAATCAAAGGGACAATTCAGGAGGTGTGCTATCGCGGGAACGGACCGCTTGGTCTTTCCGACAGTCTTAGCTTCATACTTACCAAAAGGTCGGCGCTTCTGCTTATCGGAGGGGCTGCCCTTTTTGTGCTGTTGTATCTGCTCGAAAAGGGAAGAGTGCGGACTGTGCTCTGTGCAGTGGCGGCGGCAGTGATTATCGCCGGCGTGTATGTCGTTACGCAGTCGGGAAGCCTTACCCTTACGCAGGCGAATGGCGCAGACAAAATGGCGATAAATGATTTTGCCGGGCAGTGGGATAAAATCAAGGGGATTTTCTCAAAAAGCGGTCTGGTGAGGCTGGGGACAAGCATCGTGGGAAAATGGTTTTATCTTGCGGCGGCGACAGGTCTGGTAATCTGCTGGGGAATGAGGGATTTGTTCGTCAATTTTTTTGTCATGCTTGCGGACAGCGCAAAGCGCCTTTGGGCGGCGCTCATGCACAGGGAATATGCGCCGGCAGGGCGCGTTTTTGGCAATTGGAATGACAGAATATGGCTTACCGGCGTGTTTTTGGCATGGTTTGGCACCTTTATGATTTGCGTTATCTATAAGGAAGGCTTTTACAAAAATGACGACCTTGTAAACGGCAGATACCATGAGTTTGTCATAGGAATTTTGCTGCTTTACAGTCTGGATATACTGATGAATGAAAGACGCTGGCTTATTACGGCGCTTGTGTCGCTTGTAATGTTTTTGGCGGGAGCGAGGTTTTGCCAGTTTGCCTTTGACGAGCTGGGCAGGACGACCTTTGAGCTGGCGCACAGCGTTATGCTCGGACGCGTGATCTGGAATTATCAGGTGCCGTATGGCAGGATAAAGGTTTTGCTGCAATATGTGCTTCCGCTTGCGGCGTCATTCCTTGTGGTGTTTAAGGTGGGGAGCCGTTTTGTGAAATCGCACAAAATCGCGGCGGCGCGGTGCATTTTGGCGCTTATTATTCCGGTGGTTTCGTGGGTGCATTTGGCGGATACCATCGTGGATAATTACGTGGTCGTAAGGAACGAAAAGCAGTCAGGCTCGATGCCAAAGGTGGCGGCGTGGGCGGATATCCTGACAAATGACGAGCCGATTTATTTTGCGGAGGATTCTCTTTCCTACCGTCAGGCGGCAGTCATTCAGTTTATGCTGCAGGATAAGGAAATCACAATGACGCATATACAGGACATGACCTTTGAGGAAAATGCCTGCTATATAGTGAATATAAAATATCTCACGGAGGATTCGCGCATCTCTGAAAAGTGCAGTACGGTAGTGGTCACAGGCAGCTATGCGCTGGTGGTAAATAAGGAGCAGGAGGTCGGCAAAAGATGGGCGGCATACGAGGAGCGTATTCGGTGAAAAAGCCGCTTTTGTCGGTAATCATGCCGGTATATAACGGGGAAAAATATCTGCGGGAGGCAGTTGACGGCATATTAAATTCTTCATACGGGCAAATCGAGCTTTTGCTGATTGACGACGGCTCTGCGGACGGCAGCGGGGCAATATGCGCGGAGTATGTCCGCAGGGACAGCCGTGTCAGGTACATCCGCAAGGAAAACGGCGGCATCGTGTCGGCAAGGAACCGCGGGCTTGAGGAAGCGGGCGGAGAGTACGTCTGCTTTTGCGACCAGGATGATTTTGTCGAGCCTATGATGTATGAAAGGCTTTTGGAGCGGATGGAAGCGTTTGACGCGCAGGTCGGCATGTGCGGCACGGGAAGGCTGATAAACGGCAAAAAAAGCCCCTACGAGAGGCTTGAGGACGGGGAATATGAGGGGCAGGAGATAAGGCGCAGGCTGCTTTATCCCCTCTTGTTCAGGGGATATGACTATGCTTTTGCAAAAAGCGGCAGCTATCTTTACGGCACTGTTTGGAAATGCATTTTTAATAGAAGCTTTTTGGTAAAAAAAGGAATTTCATTCAAACGCTTTATTGATTATGAGGACGACTGGATTTTTGTGACGGAAACGCTCTGCGCCGCCAAAAGGGCAGTCGCGGACAGCTATACAGGCTATTATTGGAGAGTGAGCGGCGCTTCGAAATCCCATTCCTGTCAGTTTGTGGAAGACATGACCGGCAGGATGCGCAAATATGACGCATATGTGAGTCATTACCTTGAAAGAGGCATTGTTGACACGGAGATTTTAGAGGCGTATAGTAGGGTAAGCCTGTGCGAGCATTTTGTCATGCTGTACCGGAATGAAACGGGGATTGCAAGGCGGGATAAGGAAAAAAGGCGCACATACCGCCAAGAGGTGAGAGCGTATATGGAGTCTGCGGATTACAAAGCCTGCGTACGGTGCGCGGAGCATCTCAAAAAAGGCGTGCTGCGCCGCAGGGCGGTGCTTGTGTCAATCAGGCTTTTAGGTATTGAGCGGACCTTTTTTATAAGCAGAGCCGTGGATTTGATTGAAAAAACACTCGGCAGTGTGCAGTGGATTGTGAGGCTTGAGAGGAGAATGAAAGGATGAAGCTGGTAATTCAAATACCCTGCTACAATGAGGCGGAAACGTTGGAAATCGCGCTGAACGATTTGCCAAAGCATATAGACGGGATAGACGAGATAGAATATCTTATTATCAATGACGGCAGCAGCGACGACACGGAGCAGGTGGCGCTGGATTGGGGCGTCAATTACATCGTGCATTTTAAAAGGAATCTGGGCCTTGCAAAGGGCTTTTTGGCAGGGATAGACCTTGCGCTCAGGCACGGCGCGGATATTATCGTGAATACTGACGCGGACAATCAATACAGCGGAGCGGACATTGACAAGCTGGTGCGGCCGATATTAAATAAGGAGGCGGACATCGTTATAGGGGAGCGCCCCATAGACGAGATTGATGAGTTTTCCTTCATTAAAAAGAAGCTGCAGCGTTTTGGAAGCTGGGTAGTCCGTATCGCTTCAAAGACTGACATCCCGGACGCGCCGAGCGGCTTTAGGGCATACAGCAGAAAAGCCGCGATGCGCATAAACGTGCATAACGAATATACCTATACGCTTGAAACCATTGTGCAGGCGGGGCGCAACAAGATGGCGATTACCTCAGTGCCGGTACATACAAATCCCGAGCTTCGCAAATCGCGCCTTATGAACTCAATGGCGGCATACATCAAAAAATCGATGCTGACTGTTTTAAGGGCGGTGCTGATGTACAAGCCCATGAAGGTATTTACGATGATAAGCAGCGTGTTCATACTGATTGGAACCGTCATAGGCGTGAGATTTCTCTATTTTTACTTTACGGGCAGCGGAAACGGGCACGTCCAGTCCCTTATCCTGGCAACCACAATGATTATCATTGGCTTCCAGACCTTTGTGACAGGGCTTCAGGCGGATGTCATATCGGCAAATAGGAAAATACTTGAGGACATGCAGTTTCGCATCAAGAAGCTGGAATTCGGACTGCTTGACCCGGACGGAAACGCCATAGACATGGAAAGCGGGAAGCAGGACGGCGACGGATTATGAATTTGCAGGCTTGAACAGGAATTGGGGGATTTATGAGTGACTCGAAAAAATATCTTAACCTTGCGTTAATTATATTTATGGCGTTGACCTGTATAGCTAAATGCGCATTTACTATATGGGGAAAGAATTATTTATACGCGGATGGAGCCTCTTATTGCTATGAAGCTCTGAGAAATGCAGGAATGTCGCTGGGAATTGAGGGGCGTAACGGAAGCATAGTCCTTATGCAGCGTCCTATGTATATTGGCTTTAAGCTGGGCATTACTAATATAAATATATTGTGCGCGCTGTTTGGGTTTGGGGCGGCGGTATGGTATCCGCTGTTCACTTTGTTGGCAATTATTTTAGCCTGCAGAAAAGGAAAAACGGAGTTTGCGGCAGGGCTTGCCGTGTTATATGTGCTGATAGATGTATACAGCGGTTTCTTTACGCAGATAGAATCGATTACAGGCGTTGGTGTTTTTGTGTTTTTGCTTATGTATTATCTGGCAGCGGAAAAGAACGATTGGGTATATAGAGTGATTGCATCGCTGCTTCTTTTCATCATGCCTAATGCTAATGAATACTTTGTGGGTTACGGAGTGGTTCTGCTGGCTGTGTTGGTCACAAGACTGATACGGGAACGCAAAAATGTTTATATTATCGAAAGCGTTATCCATATTGCGGTGGTTGTGTGGACGATATACAGCTCCTATTTAGCGGCTACTCAGGGAGCGCCGACAGCCTCTCTGAGAATGTCCGTTGAAAATCTTCCATATAAAAAATATTATTGGATAATGCTTGCGCTTGTTTTCGCGTCAGCGCTGCTGTTTTTGCTTGCGGGCATCTTTAGTAATGTATTGTTCAGGATATTGGCTGCGCTTTTTGCGTGGGGAGCTGTACTGTGGCTGGGAATTACCGTAAAGGATTACACGACGCTTATAGCCACGCGAAGCTTCAGCATGCGCATAATGAATTTAGTATTGCCGTGTCTGTGCGGAGGCGTAATCTAGCTGTGCTGGACATTCCATGTCAATATGTGGGATAAAATAGCGCTTTTTGCGGCAGGAATGTTGATTTTAAACAATATATATGTCTGTAAATCAACCGGAGAATATGGCGACTATCTGTCGCAGATAAGCGCTGCATGTGATGAGCGTCAGGGATTTTTTACCGTTTATGAAACAAATGTTGACAGAACCTACATGTGGGGCTGGTCGCTTCCCATGGAAGGAGTATTGGCGCAATGCCTTGACGGCAAAACAGGATTAAAGTCCGTTATGATAAAAGGTTTTGACGCAGACTGGTGGGAATCCTTTGACAGTGATGATATAAACGCTTATGGAGATTTTTCAAGGTATGGAATAACGTTTGATTTTGGGAATGTATAATTTTGGTAAATAGAACATAGGAGGAATTGTCTGTGTATAAGAATGTAATTGATATTCGCAGGGAGGTGCCGAGCGATGTTTTAAAAGAATTGGCAGGCGTAGCAGATAAGGCTTTTAATAATCGTGCCGGGAGAGTGAAAAATGTCAGCAATCTGCCATACAGGCTAGTGTACGAAGGTGGGGAAAGTCAATTCGGATGTTTGGAATTGGGTATGCTTGCGCTGGAAAAGCAAAAGAACTTCCTGCCTTATGTAAGTGCGTGGAAATGGATTGACGAGGAAGAACCGGGAGAGAACTGTGACATTTTAGAGATAATGAATGTTCCGGTGAGGTAAATAATGAGCGAGACAAGAAAACAAATTGCGTTTGACCTTGATACAAATGCATTAAAAACTTATTATCCCTCTGAAAGTTGGAATAATGCATATGAAGTTATCCGTAACCATATGAAAGCTAATGGGTTTCAATGGCTGCAAGGTTCAGTTTATGTTTCTGATAAAGCAATGCCTTCTTACCAAGTGGCTAAGGTATTGGATGGACTTATTACGAAAAACCCGTGGCTTAATGTCTGCATGAGAGATTGTAGGGAAGCAAACATAGGAAAAGAACACAGCAGAAATCATATGTTTGATAAAGACGCAAAAGTGCCAACAAGGAAAGAAGCTAAGGCACGGGAACAACAGGGTTAAAGTCCGTTATGATAAAAGGCTTTGACGCAGACTGGTGGGAATCCTTTGACAGTGATGATATAAACGCTTATGGAG